>NZ_MPBM01000014.1:0-35769 GCF_001907715.1 Pseudomonas sp. BTN1
GGGTTGGGTGTTTATTTCTCTCGGTGTCGCAGAGGGGGGTGGGTTGTGGATTTTGATCTGGGTTGATAACGTCGATGCGGAAGGTCAGGTGCGTCGACTCATCGCGCAGGATGTACTGGAACTGCTCGGCCACGCCGGTCATCTTGTTGCGGCGGCCCATGGACAGGATCTGGGTGAAGCCGCAGTAGAAGAAGATGCCTTCCAGTACGCAGTAGTAGGCGACCAGGTTGCGCAGCAGCTCTTTGTCGGTGTCGACGGTGCCGGTTTCGAACTTCGGATCGGAGATCGAGCGGGTGTACTTCAGGCCCCAGGCGGCCTTTTTGGCCACCGATGGAATCTCGTGGTACATGTTGAAGATCTCGCCTTCATCCATGGCCAGCGATTCGATGCAGTACTGGTAGGCGTGGGTGTGGATCGCTTCTTCGAAGGCCTGGCGCAGGATGTACTGGCGGCACTCCGGGTTGGTGATCAGGCGGTACACGGCCAGCACCAGGTTGTTGGCTACCAGGGAGTCGGCGGTGGAGAAGAAGCCCAGGTTGCGCATGACGATGCGGCGCTCGTCGTCGGTCAGGCCTTCTGGGTTTTTCCACAGGGCGATGTCGGCGGTCATGTTGACCTCTTGCGGCATCCAGTGGTTGGCGCAGCCGTCGAGGTACTTCTGCCAGGCCCAGTCGTACTTGAATGGCACGAGTTGGTTGAGGTCGGCGCGGCAGTTGATCATGCGCTTTTCATCAACGGCGACGCGGGCGGAGGCACCTTCCAGCTCGGCGAGGCCTTCGGCGACGTCGAGTTTGTCCAGGGCGGCCTTGGCGCGCACGATGGCGGCGGAGTCGTTGGCGGTGACGGCGCGGGCTTCCACGGCGGCAGCGGCGCCGGCACCGTCGAGGCGGTCCATGTTGGCTTCGGTGGCGTGGCCGGCGTTGGCGCCTTTGATCACCGCTGCACCGGTGTCTTCGTTGTCGACTTCATCCCAACTCAGCATGGAAATACTCCTTCCTGATACTCGAAAAATAAATGTTTTTGCAGGCTACAAGGCATTGAAATACTGCGCGTAGTGTGATCGGTAAAATACCGGCGCTGCACACTATGTAGTGGTCTGATCTGTTTGTAGGCACACTATATGGGGTGTAACAAAGTTGGTCAACGCACAAGATGTGCGGTCATAGGTCGCTGCTGGGCACGACACATAATTTTTAGATATATCCTTATCGAATAAATAAATAGGTATTTATTCCTTTTAATATTTTATCCGGCAGCGCATTTTGAGGGCCTGCGCATTCGTGCGGATTGACCCAACAGCCAAAAGGAAAGCCGACATGACCATCAAAGCGATCAACGTGCGCAACCAGTTCAAAGGCGTGATCAAGGAGATTCTGCTGGGGGAAGTGGTGTCGGAAATCGACGTGCAGACCGCATCGGGCATTGTGACGTCGGTGATCACCACGCGCTCGGTGCGTGACCTGGAATTGAAGGTGGGCAGCGAAGTGATTGCCTTTGTGAAGTCGACGGAAGTGTCCATCGCCAAGTTGTGAGTGGACAAAACAGCCCGGGAAGAGGCGCGTTCTCTTCCCGTGCAACTGCGACCGAAGTCAGCGGTTTTGCAAGCAGATCTCCATGCGTTCGACGCCTTCCTCCAGCATCAATCGTGGGCAACCGAAGTTCAGGCGCACGAACTGTTGGCTGTCATCACCAAATTCGATCCCCGCGCTCAGGCCGACCTTGGCCTGCTCAAGGAAAAACTGCTGCGGGTCATCCAGGCCAAGAGCGCTGCAATCGAGCCACGCCAGGAAGGTGCCCTGTGGTGCATGCATCACCACGCCGGGCAGGCGGGTTTTTACCGCATCAAGCAGGTAGTCGCGGTTGGCTTGCAGGTACTGCACCAGCGCGCTGAGCCAGTCGGTGCATTCGCTGTAGGCGGCGCGGGTGGCTTCCAGGCCCAGAGGGCTGACGCTGTCGACCATGCCACAGCGCGCCTGATTGAAACGCTCGCGCACCTCGGCGTTCTGGATCACGGCGAAGCAGGTCTTCAGGCCGGCCACGTTATACGCCTTGCTCGCCGACATCAGCGTGATGGTGCGCTGGGCAATCTCTGGGCTGAGGCTGGCGGTGGGGATGTGGCGGCGGCCGTCAAAGCACAGCTCGGCGTGGATTTCGTCGCTGATGATCAATGCGCCGGTTTCCAGGCAGGCATTGGCCACTGCCATCAGCTCTCCACGGGGAAACACTTTGCCGATGGGGTTGTGCGGGTTGCTCAGCAACAGGGCTCCGGCCCCGTTTAGGGCTTGGCGCATCGCGGGCAAGGGCGTGAGGAACTCGCCGTTGACTTGCTCGAACGGCACCTCGATGCGTGGCAGGTTCCAGTTGCCGGGCGCCAGGCGAATCGGCCGATAGTTGGGGGTTTGCAGCACCACCGCCTGGCCAGGCTGGACGAAGGCGTGCAGGGCCATATTGAAGCCAGGCTCGACGCCAGGCAGGAACAGCAGTTCTTCGGGCTGTACGCGCCAGGCGTACTTGGCCCACAGGTCAGCGACGATGGCATCGCGCACGTCCGGGCCGGCCACGCTGTAGCCGAGAATCTGCTGGTCGAGCCGCGCGTGCAGGGCTTGCAAGATGGCGGGCGGCGCGGCGATGTCCATATCGGCGATCCACATCGGCAGAACGTCTTGCGGGTAACGGCTCCACTTGGTACTGCCGGTATCGAAGCGTGGGTGGATCGTGTCGAAATCAAAGCTCATGGACAGGCTCGTATCAGGGCGGCTGCGAAAGAATGGCGCCGATTCTAGCGCCATTAATTTTATAGGCCAGAGCTGATTGCCGCCTTGCACAGCGGTGTGCGTTCCATGACCGACAAGTTCTGTAATAAAAACGCCATTGCGCTGGGGATTGAATCAGCGAGGGGCTATTTTGGTGCATCTCAATAATCAGAGTAGCCATGGATGAAATACCAACCCTTGAGTCACACCTTGATTGCTACCGCGCTGGTATTAACGGTCAACGGGGTGCACGCAGCTTCCCAAGCCCCGGTTGCGGGTGAAAATGGCATGGTGGTCACGGCCCAGCACCTGGCAACCCATGTGGGTGTCGATGTGCTCAAGGCCGGCGGCAACGCGGTCGATGCGGCGGTGGCGGTAGGTTATGCGCTGGCGGTGGTGTACCCGGCGGCGGGCAATCTGGGCGGCGGCGGCTTCATGACCGTGCAACTGGCGGACGGGCGCAAGACCTTCCTCGACTTCCGCGAAAAAGCCCCGTTGGCGGCGACGGCTGACATGTACCTCGACAAGGCCGGCAATGTGGTCGAAGGCCTCAGCGCCAAAGGCCATTTGGCGGTCGGCGTACCGGGCACGGTGTCCGGCATGGAACTGGCCCTGAGCAAATACGGCACACTCAAGCGCGCCCAAGTGATTGCCCCGGCGATCAAGCTGGCGGAAAACGGCTTTGAGCTGGAGCAGGGCGATATCGACCTGTTGCACACCGCCACCGGTGAGTTCGAAAAAGACCAGGATATGCGTGGCATCTTCCTGCATAACGGCGAGCCGATGCAGGTAGGCCAGAAGCTGGTGCAGAAGGACCTGGCCAAGACCCTCAAGGAAATCTCGGCCAAGGGCACCGACGGTTTCTATAAAGGCTGGGTCGCCAAGGCGGTGGTGGATTCCAGCCAGGCCGGCAAAGGCATCATCACCCAGGCTGACCTCGACGCCTACAAAACCCGCGAACTGGCCCCCATCGAGTGCGACTACCGTGGCTACCATGTGGTCTCGGCGCCGCCACCCAGCTCGGGCGGTGTGGTGATCTGCCAGATCATGAATATCCTCGAAGGCTACCCGATGGCCGATCTGGGCTATCACTCGGCCCAGGGCCTGCACTACCAGATCGAAGCGATGCGCCACGCCTACGTGGACCGCAACAGCTATCTCGGCGACCCGGACTTCGTGAAGAACCCCATTGAGCACCTGCTGGACAAAAACTATGCGGCTAAGCTGCGCGCGGCGATCGAACCGCAGAAGGCCGGTGACTCCCAGGCGATCAAGCCAGGTGTATCGCCCCATGAAGGCAATAACACCACCCACTATTCCATCGTCGACCAATGGGGCAACGCGGTCTCGGTGACTTATACCCTCAACGACTGGTTTGGCGCCGGGGTGATGGCGAGCAAGACCGGGGTGATCCTCAACGATGAAATGGACGACTTCACCGTCAAGGTCGGCGTACCGAATATGTATGGGCTGGTGCAGGGCGAAGCCAACGCCATCGCACCGGGCAAGGCGCCGCTGTCGTCGATGAGCCCGACCATCGTCACCAAGGACGGCAAGGCGGTGATGGTGGTCGGTACACCGGGGGGCAGTCGCATCATCACTGCGACTTTGCTGACCATCCTGAATGTCATCGACTACAAGATGAATATCCAGGAAGCCGTGGACGCGCCGCGTTTCCACCAGCAGTGGATGCCTGAGACCACCAACCTTGAGACGTTTGCCGTGAGCCCGGATACCCAGAAGATTCTCGAGAGCTGGGGCCATAAGTTTGCAGGTCCCCAAGATGCCAACCATTTGGCCGCGATCCTGGTCGGTGCGCCTTCTCTGGATGGCAAGCCGGTGGGTAACAACCGCTTCTATGGGGCCAATGACCCGCGACGCAATACGGGGTTGTCGTTGGGCTACTGAAGCCTGGTACGGTAAAAAATGTGGGAGCGGGCTTGCCCGCGAAAGCGGTGGGTCAGTCTATGCATGTGCTAGCTGATACAGAGCATTCGCGAGCAAGCCCGCTCCCACAGGGGGCAGTGTGTCAGGGCTTGAGCAGCTGGGTTACTGCGGCAAATGCCGCCTGGCGCCGTTGTTCCCAGTCTCCACCAATCACCACCCGTGGCTGTCGATGCTCCTGCATCCACTCCAGGCTGGCCTGAAAAAACGCCCGGCGATCCGCCAGTTCCGGCTGGCAGCGCTGGCCGTCGGCACTCCATTCCACGTCTTCGGGGGAGAGCAGCAGGTGCAGGTCGTAATGCCGCGCCAGGAGTTCGTCATCAAGCCAGCCGGGGTAATCGCCGAACAGGGTCTGGCTCCAGAGTTTGTTGGTCAGCAGGTGGGTGTCGAGGATCAGCAACGCGGGGCATTTGGCGCGGGCGGCATCCTCCCAAGCCAACTGGCCTTCGGCGATGGCCGGGATATCCGCCAGGGTGGTGTCGCGCTGATGCTGATCGATGAAGTACCGCACATATTCCCCCACCATCAACCCGCCGAAGTGCGCGTGCAACTGCGCCGCCAGCCAGCTCTTGCCGCTGGATTCGGGGCCCGCCAATACCACCACTTTCATGTGCGCAACGCCGGGTCGGCGCGCCACTCGCGCCAACCTTGCACGGCAATCACGGTAAACAGCGCGTAGAGCGCGGCGGTGAGGTAGAGGCCTTTGTAAAGGAACAGGCCGACGAAGATCACATCGACCACGATCCATAATGCCCAGCACTGCACGCGTTTTTGCGCCATCCACATCTGCGCCACCAGGCTGAAACCGGTGAGCGCGGCGTCCAGCCAGGGCTGGGCGGCGTCGGTCCAGTGGGCCATGGCGGCACCCAGCAACAGGCTGCCGACGGCGCCAACAGCCAGGCTGGCCATGATCGCCGGCACGCCCAGGCTAGTGACCTGGCGGCCCTGCTTGACCTCGCCGGCGCGGGTCCACTGCCACCAGCCGTAGACCTGCAAGGCCGCATAGACCAATTGCAGGAGCATGTCGGAGTAGAGCTTGACCTCAAAGAAAACCCAGGTGTAGAGCAACACCATCACCAGGCCGATGGGCCAGCACCAGGGGTTTTGTTTGACCGTTAGCCAAACGGCGATCACCCCCAGGGCGGCGGCAAACAGTTCAAGCCCGGACATGGCGGATCCTTGGGGGAGTGGGAGAGGGCGGTGATTGTACCTAGAGCCCAGCGATCTTCAAACGTGCACCACCGACACTAAGGCAAGCCCCCGCCCATCGGGGTATACCGGCTTCAGTTATCCATTGCACTCAAGATCGCATAAGCCACTTTCACCCGTTCGGCATTCGGGTAGTTCTTGTTGGCGAGGATTACCACACCCATGTCCTTGCTGGGTACATACGCCACATAAGCGCCAAAGCCGCCGGTGGAGCCGGTTTTGTTGTAGAGCACGTTGGCGGGCTGCGGCTGGGCGGGTTTGAGCCAGTTAACCTTGTGCGGTTCCATCGCCATCGGTGTGGAGTTGCCGTCAAGCAACGCTTGCAGGGCGATGGGGTAGGGGTAGCGTTCCCAGCCCAGGCCCTGGGTCATGCCGTTGACGGTGTAGTAGCCGGCGTGAGTGGTGGCAAGGGCCTGCTGCACCGGTTGCTCCAGGGTTTGCGGGTGCATGTTCGCGATCACGTAGCGGGCCAGGTCCTGGCTGCTGCTCTTGAGGCCATAGGCTTCGAAGTCCAGGGCGCCAGGGTTGACGCGTACCGGTTTCTGCTGGCTGTCATAGCCCTGGGCGTATTGGCCGGCCTTGTCGGCGGGGACGCGAGTGTAGGTATTGGTCAAGCCCAGCTTGGGCAGCAGGGTTTTTTCCATGGCGACGGTGAACGGCTGGCCCAGGCTTTTTGCGGTCACGTAACCGAACAGGCCAATGCTGGGGTTGGAATACAGGCGTTGTTCCCCCGGTGCGTAAGTGGGTTTCCACTGCCGGAAATAATCCATCATGGTGGTTGCACTGTCGGCGGCATCCGGAAACTGCAGCGTCAGGCCGCCGGCGGTATAGGTGGCCAGTTGCAGCAGGCTGATGCGATCGAACGCGCTGCCAGCCAAAACGGGCAGATGTTGGCTGGTCATGTCCGACAGCTTGAGCTTGCCGATGGCCTGGGCATACCCGCCGAGGGTGGCGTTGAAGGTTTTGCTCACAGAGCCGATTTCGAACAGGGTGTTTTCAGTGACGGGTGCCTGGGTGTCTTTGGCGGCGACGCCGTAGTTAAAGTATTGCACTTTGCCGTGCTGGACGACCGCGACCGTCAGGCCCGGGATGCCTTGCTGTTTCATCAGAGGGGTGACGTGGCTGTCCACGACCTGGCGCATGTCGGTGGCGGCCATGCAGCTGCCGGCGCCCAGCAACAGGGCTGAAACCGCATATTTTTTCAGGGTGTGTTTCATGGTTCGCTTCCATGTAAATAAGGCAGTGGCGATGGTGGCCTGCGCAGGCGTGGCAAATGTAGGTGGATTTCCCGACGTGGGCAAACGATGATATCTCGCACCAGCCATTAGAAAAATTTGGGTCATGTCATGCTGCGTTCCCACCTGCCGCTCAATGCCTTGCGCGCCTTCGAAGCGTCGGCGCGCCATTTGAGCTTTACCCGTGCGGCCATTGAGCTGTGCGTGACCCAAGCGGCAGTCAGTCATCAGGTCAAAAGTCTCGAAGCGCAACTCAACGTCACGCTGTTCAAGCGCCTGCCTCGGGGCTTGATGCTCACCAGCGAAGGCGAATCCCTGCTGCCCGTGCTGCGTGACGCCTTCGACCGTATCGCCCTGACCTTGGATCAGTTTGAAGGCGGCCATTACCGGGAAGTCCTGACGGTGGGGGCGGTCGGTACCTTTGCGGTGGGCTGGTTGTTGCCACGCCTGGCGGATTTTCATAGCCGCTACCCGTTGATCGACTTACGCTTGTCCACCCACAACAACCGCGTGGATGTCGCCGCCGAGGGCCTGGATTATGCCATCCGCTTTGGCGCCGGCGCGTGGCACGGCACCGATGCGTGCCCTTTGCTTGAGGCACCGTTGACGGTGTTGTGCGTGCCGCAGATTGCCGAACAACTGCGCAGCCCGGCTGACGTGTTGAAGCATACCTTGCTGCGTTCCTACCGTGCCGATGAGTGGAGCCTGTGGTTCCAGGCCGCCGGTTTGCCCAGCGATACCCGGGTGCCGCGCAGCGTGGTGTTCGACTCCTCGCTGGCAATGATGGAGGCCGCGCTGCAAGGTGCCGGCGTGGCACTGGCGCCAGCTCGTATGTTTTCGCGGCAATTGGAGAACGATGTGATCCGCCAGCCGTTCGAGATGGGGATCACCACCGGCAGCTATTGGTTGACGCGCTTGCAGTCGCGGGCTGAGACACCCGCGATGGTGGCGTTCAAAGGGTGGTTACAGGCGAGTGTTGCCTGAGCTGACGCCGATCAGTCTAGCGAACGCAATGCCCAAAGCAATGAAGATCAAAGGTGGCAGCTGGCTTGCCTGCGAAAGCGGTTGTGCAGTCACAGGTGCAGCGACTGACACACTGCCTTCGCGGGCAAGCCCGCTCCCACCGTCAGCGCTTGGCTAGGCGAGGTATTGGCGGAACCATCCCAGGGTGCGTTCCCAGGCAAGGTTCGCCGCTGCTTCGTCATAGCGCGGTGTCGAATCATTATGGAAGCCGTGATTGGCGCCCTTGTAGATAAACGCCTCATACCTCATCCCCGCGGCCTTCAATGCCTGTTCATACGCCGGCCAGCCTTTATTGATGCGCGTATCCAGTTCACCGAAATGCAACAGGATCGGCGCCTTGATGCGCGGCACGTCCTTGGCGTCGGGTTGGCGCCCGTAGAAAGACACTGCCGCGCCCAGTTCCGGGTAGGCCACCGCCGCTGCATTGGTCACGCCACCGCCATAACAGAACCCGGTGATGCCGACTTTGCCCGTGCTGCTGTCGTGGTGCATCAGCCATTCGATGGCGGCGAAGAAGTCGTTCATCAGTTTGGTCGGGTCGACGGTCTGTTGCAGTGCCACGCCTTTTTCATCATTGCCAGGGTAGCCGCCCACCGAGGTCAGGCCGTCCGGGGCCAAGGCGATAAAGCCGGCCTTGGCCAGGCGTCGGGCGACGTCTTCGATATAAGGGTTCAGGCCCCGGTTTTCATGCACCACCACCACGGCTGGCAGTTTGCCTGCGGCCTTGGCTGGGCGTACCAGATAGCCGCGCACGGTGCCGTTGCCTTTGGGCGAGGGGTAGGTGATGTAGTCGGCGACGATATCCGGGTCGGTGAATTGCACCTGTTCGGCCAGGGCGTAATTGGGGCTCAGGGCCGCGAGCAATGCCGAAGCGGTGAGGCCACCGAGGGTGAACAGCGCGGCGCGGTCGAGAAATTCGCGGCGGTTGATCTTGCCGTGGGCATAGCCGTCGTAGAGTTCCAGCAGTTCGGGAGCAAAGTCTTTCGCGGTCAGACGAGTCATCGGTGCAGTCCTCGATTAGCGGTTGCCGTCACTGTAGACCAGGATCAAACCTCGCGGCCATGGGCTGCGGCGGCCAGTTGCCCGGTGTCGACGCGCACGAACACCGAGTCGCCGACGGCGGTGAGCACGCTGCCTGCATACACTTCGCAGACCACACGGCTTTTGCGGCCGATTTCGCCTTCGACCCGAGCCCGCAGGACCAGGGGCACCCCCATGGGCGTGGGTTTGATGAATTTGATCCCCAGATTACCGGTGACGCAGTCGATGCGCGGCAGGCTGCCGGGTTCACGCTGTTCGGCGCGGTAGTGGTAGGCCATGGCGGTCCAGTTGGAATGGCAGTCCACCAGCATGGCGATCAGGCCACCGTAGACCAGGTCTGGCCAGCCGCTGTATTTGGCCTCGGGTTGATGCTCGGCAATGACGTGCACGCCATCGTCATCCCAGCGGCTCTTGATGTGCAGGCCATGGGGGTTGCTGCTGCCGCAGCCGTAACAGATGCCTTCCGGCGCCGTGGTGTCCTGGAGAGAAGCGCTGTGCATGCAGAGTCCTTGTTGTTTGGGCGACGCTTCTATTTAGCAGGCCAGGGGTTAGCGAGCAAACTTCTTCGCCCCGGCCACGCAGCCGATCACCGCCACCGTCACCAGCACCATGCCCAGGCTGACCTGTTCATGCAGCAAACCCGCTGCCAGCGCCAGGCCGAAGAACGGTTGCAGCAACTGCAACTGGCCGACCGCGGCAATCCCGCCTTGGGCCAGGCCGCGGTACCAGAATACAAAGCCGATCAACATGCTGAACAACGCCACATAGCCCAGGCTCAGCCATGCCGGCAAGCTGATGCCGCTGAGGGTGGACGGCGCCAACAACAGGCTCAAGGGCGCCACCACCGGCAGCGACACCACCAGCGCCCAGCAGATCACCTGCCAGCCGCCCAGGTTGCGCGACAGCTTGGCGCCTTCGGCATACCCCAGGCCGCATGCCAGCACGGCCAACAGCATCAACACATCGCCCGCGGGTGCGGCGCTCAAGCCTTGGGCAACGGCATATCCCATCACCAATAGGCTGCCCAGGATCGAAAACAACCAGAACACCGGCCTCGGCCGTTCACCGCCGCGCAGCACACCGAACACCGCCGTAGCCAGTGGCAGCAGGCCGATAAAGACGATGGAGTGGGCCGAGGTCACGTACTGCAGGGCCATGGCCGTCAGCAGTGGAAAGCCGATCACCACGCCAAGCGCGACGATAACCAGCGGTGCCCATTGCTGGCGCGTGGGGCGTTTTTCCTTGAATACCCCCAATAGGCACAACCCCAGTAGCGCCGCGAGGGTGGCGCGGATCATGGTCAGGAATACCGGATCGAATTCCATCACCGCCAGGCGCGTGGCTGGCAGCGAGCCGCTGAAAATCACCACACCGATAAAACCGTTGATCCAACCCTGGGTGCTGCTGTCCAGAGTGCCGAGAGGAGAAGTGCGTTCCATGGGGGACCTGTCCGAAAATGGCAGTTGCGTGCTGGGCATCCTAGGATTGAAGATTAAGACAATCAAAAAATTGTCATGGATACATCCCTATGCCCCGTGCTCGCTACAAGACGCTGGTCGATACCTTCGCCGAGGCCATCCGCAGCGGCCAATTGCAGCCCGGCACGCGGTTACCTACCCATCGGCGATTGGCCGCCGAGCATGGTCTGGCACTGGTCACCGCCAGCCGGGTGTACAGCGAGCTGGAAGCCATGGGCCTGGTCAGCGGCGAAACCGGGCGCGGCACCTTCGTGCGTGAGATTGCCTTGCCACCGGGGCAGGGCAGCGGGCAGATGACGGTTGCGGCGGGTTTGCTGGACCTGAATTTCAACTATCCGTCTTTGCCGGGCCAGGCCGAGCTGTTGCGCACGGCGTTGCGCCAGCTCGCCCTGTCTGGCGATCTGGAGGCGCTGCTGCGCTACCAGCCCCATGCCGGGCGTGTGCACGAGCGCGCCGCCGTGGCCCGGCACTTGTTGAACCGAGGGTTGGCGGTGCAAGCCGAGCAGGTGCTTGTCGTCAGCGGCGCCCAGCATGGCCTGGCGGTGAGCATGATGACCTTGCTCAAGCCTGGGGATGTGGTGGCGGTGGATGCATTGACCTATTCGGGGTTCAAGGTACTGGCCGAAACCCTGCACCTGGAACTGGTCGCCATCCCAGTCACCGCCAGCGGCCCGGACCTGGACCACCTGCACAGCTTGTGTCGCCAGCGCCCGGTGCGAGCGGTGTACAGCATGCCGACCCTGCATAACCCGCTGGGCTGGGTGATGAGCCTGGCGCAGCGCGAGCGCTTGGTGGCAATCGCCCGGCAGCACAACCTGATGATCATCGAGGATGGCGCCTATGCGTTTCTCGCCGAAGAAGCGCCGCCGCCCTTGGCGACCCTCGCACCCGAGCGCACGGTGTACATCGGCGGGCTGTCCAAGAGTGTCGCCACCGGTTTACGCGTGGGCTTTATCGCTGCGCCTATGGCGTGGGTAAGCGGGTTGGAACGCACGATCATGGCCACTACCTGGAACGTGCCGGGGGTGATGAGCGCGATTGCGGTGGGCTGGCTCGAGGACGGCACGGTGGCGCAACTGGAGGCGCAAAAGCGTGCGGATGCCCAGGCTCGTCAAGCGTTGGCAGCACAGGTGCTGAGGGGCGTGAAGACCATCAGCCACCCGTCATCCTACTTTCTGTGGCTACCGTTGGCGGAAGACGCCCGCGCCGATCAGGTCGCCATGACCTTGCAGCGGGCGGGCATCTCGGTTTCAACCGCCGAACCGTTCGCGGTCTCGGCCCAGGTGCCCCACGCACTGCGCCTGGCCCTGGGTTCGGTGCCGATGGCGGCGTTGCGTGAGGCGCTGGTGAAGGTGCGCAAGGTGGTGGCGTGGTGAGCGATCTTCAGTACTTGTAAGCCTGGCGACCAATCAGCAGCCATTTGCCATGCTGTTTTTGCCAGACCTGGAAGTTATCGATATCGGTTGGTGTGTCCACACCGCTGTTCACTGCCAGGGCGTGGAAGTGGTTGCGCACCAGGGCGGTATCGCCATTGAGGGTGATGGTCTGGTTTTGCATCTCCAGGGTTTTGAATGCGCTGGTATGGGTTTCTAGGTCGGCAATGAATTGCGCCTTGTTCTGCACCTTGCCGCTGGAGTGGCCGTAGGTGAGCTTGTCGGACGTCAGTGCATGAAGCTGCTTGAGGTCCAGGTGCAGCATGGCTTGGGTCAATTGATCGACTGCCTGGGCTACATCCTTCTCGGCTGCGCCGGGCGCGGCGGCGACGTAGCCGCAGAACAGGCACAGAAATCCGATCAGCACTTTGAAGTTGGGCATGGGGGGGTTTCCTTATTGTTGTTGGGAAATACGACGAGGTATGTCGTCGTACAACCATGCAATATTCTCAAGGGGAAAGGAAAGTGAAATTTGCAGGAGCTTGAGGTGAGGAGGCGCTAGAGTGTTCATCACCATCCGCGCAGCCGAGGTACATCATGGATTTTGACTGGCACAGCGACGTCATCACCCGTGCTACACCCGTCACCCCTAGCTACAAAAACACCCAGAACGTGCGCCGCTTTATGCTTGAGCAGTGCGGCCCGGCGTTCAAGTTCAACCGTCCATTCATGGCGTGGATTCGTAATGGCGCACCCAAGACCTTGGGGGAAGTGGTGGAGGAGTGGCAGCGTCGCAACGAGGTTCTTCGGTCGTCGCACCACGGTGTTTGAACTGAAATATGAACAACAACTGAGTGAGCGGACTGACACACTTCATTCGCGAGCAAGCCCGCTCCCACACTTTGAGTGAGGAGCCCAGCTAGATAGCCGCCAGCGGTGGCGTACGCGGCGGGATCATCCGTTTGCTGCCGGTGGCTTCGAACGCCGAGGCAAAGCGCAACAGCGCCGAATCGTCATAGGCACGCCCGGCGAAGGTCAGCCCCACCGGCATGCCAATGTCCGCCATCACGCCCATCGGCACGGTGACGGTGGGTACGCCCAGGTGGCGGATGGCGAGGTTGCCGTTGGCGACCCATACGCCGTTGCTCCAGGCGATATCGGCAGACGCTTCGTTCACATCGGCATCGGCCGGTCCTACGTCGGCCACGGTGGGGAACAGCACGGCGTCAAGCCCCAGGGTGTCCATCCAGTCTTCCAGGTCCAGGCGCCGGGTGTGCTCCAGGCCGCGCAGGCCATCGGGCACGGTGCTGATCTGGTCCCATGAGGTGATGCCGCGTTGGGCCATGCGCACGTATTCGTCCATGCCGGCGGCCAGGTCGTCTTCACGGTTGGGCAGGGTGCCGGGGTCGTGGGGGAAGATGTTCGGCCCGTCCACATCGGCCAGGCGGTTCAGGTGCGGGTCGCCGTTGGCGCGCAGGAAGTCATCGAAGGCCCAGGCTGACAGTTCCCACAGTTCGTCGTGGAGGAACTCTTTAGAGACCAGGCCACGGGTAAACACCGTCGGTGCGCCGGGGCGGTCGCCTTCGCAGTTGGACACCAGCGGGAAATCCACTTCGATCACTTCGGCACCCGCCGCTTCCAATGCCTGGCGCGCGGCTTGCCACAGTTCAATCACCGTGGCGCGGGTGTGGATTTTTTGCCCGGTCGGGCCGCCGATACCGGGTTTTTCGCTGGTGCCAGCCTCCGGGTCGGCGTTGATGTACATGCGCGGCACGCCAAAGCGCTTGCCGGCCAGGCTTTCGCTGTTGACTGCCAGCGCCGCGTAGGACTCCGGGCGCACCGAGGTGACGCTGGGGATTGGCACCCAGGGTTGCAGGCGCCACAGGTCGCCTCGTGTGTCCGGGTCTTCGGCCACCACGACGTCGAGCACTTCCAGCAGGTCGGCCATGGTGCGAGCGTAGGGCACTACCACGTCCATGGTCGGGGTCAGCGGCCAGTTGCCGCGCACGGAAATCACCCCGCGTGAAGGCGTGTAGGCACACAGGCCATTGTTGGAGGCCGGGCCGCGACCGCTGGACCAGGTTTCTTCAGCCAGCCCGAACGCGGCAAAGCTGGCGGCGGTGGCGGTGCCGGCACCGTTGGAGGAACCCGACGCAAACGGCGCGGTGAGGTAGTCGGCGTTGTAGGGGCTTTCGGCGCGACCGTACACGCCACGCTGCATACCGCCATTTGCCATCGGCGGCATGTTGGTCTTGCCCAGGCAGATAGCGCCACCGGCACGCAGACGCTCAATGGTGAAGGCATCGCGCTGGGCCACCAGCTTGGCAAACGCCGGGCTGCCGGATGCAGCCGTCAACCCCTTGACCAGGTAACTGTCCTTGGCCGTGTAGGGGATACCATCCAGTGGCCCCAGGGTTTGCCCCTTGGCGCGGCGTGCATCAGACGCCTGGGCTTCTTTGAGCGCATCGGGGTTGCGTACCACCACGGCGTTCAGTGCAGTGGCCGTCTGCGGGCCATCGTAGGCATCTATCCGCGCCAGGTACGCCTGCACCAGTTCAACTGCCGTGGTCTGGCCGGCTTCAAGCGCAGCGCGCAATTGGGCAATGGAGACTTCAGTAACTTGCATCACGTTTTTTTCGCCGCCTTCAAGTGGGGGTATGGCGGCAGTCTACGTACAGATATTTCACAAAACCAGCGCGGCCTACTTCGCGTAGGCGGCGGGAACGACATCCCCGCGCAAGGCGTCAGCAACATTGCGAGTGGCCGCCCTTTATCGCTAAGGTGGCCGCGTTGATCAACGTTGCACTTCAAGGAAGAGACCATGCAAAAACCTTATATCGCCCTGGCGGCCTTGCTGGGATTCACCGTCTATACCGTGGCGACCATGCTCACGGCCGAGCAGTCACTGTTGGCATTTGGATGGGAACTGATGTCCAGACCCGATACGGCACAGGTGGTGATTGACCTGTATCTGATGGCGGTGCTGGCGTGTGTGTGGATGTACCGGGATGCGCGTGGGCGAGGGCGGTCGATGGCCTCAGTGCTGCCGTATTTTTTACTGACGGCAGTGTTTGTGTCGGTAGGGCCGCTGCTCTATATCGTGGTTAATGGGTTTTCCCGGCGAACGCTCAACTAAGCCTGTATGGCAAGGGCGCAAGCTCCCTTGCCATGGGTAGTGCGCGGCCTTCAGGGATTAAGGAACGCTTGGTAGTTGTCCTTGGTGATCTGCTGATAAGGAATCGTCAGCTCCGCCGTGTACGGCTGCTGCTTGACCATCTTCACCGCCAGGTCGATGGAACCCACTGCCTGGCCCTTGTTGTCCTGGTACACCGTGACCAACAACTGGCCTTTTTTCACCGCGTCCAATCCCGCTGCGCCGCCGTCACTGCCGGCCACCAGGATGTCCTTACCCGGCTGCATGCCTGCCTGGCTGATAGCCATGGCCGCGCCAATCGCCATTTCATCGGCATTCGCGGCCACGGCATCGATTTTGCGCCCTGATACGATCCAGTTGTTCATCAGGTCAATCGCCTTGCCACGCTGCCATTCGGCGCTTTGCTCCTCGACGATCTTGATGTCGGGGTAGTCCTTCAGCACGCTCTTCACCCCCAGCGTGCGGTTATGGGTGGCGTTGTTGGACAGCAGCCCGAGCATGATCGCCAGGTTGCCCTTGCCGCCCATTTTCTCGGCCAGGTAGCGCATCTGGATTTCGCCGGCCTTGATCTCGTCCGAACCGACATAGCCCACGCCCGCTGGTACCTCCTTGAACTCCGGGCGGCGGTTGACGTACACCAGCGGGATCTTGGCCTGCTGGGCATTGAGCGTCATCTTCTGGGTGGCCGCTGTGTCCACCGCGTTGACGATAATCGCGTCCATGCCCTGGGCGGTGAAGTTTTGCACCTGATTGAGTTGTCGCACCACATCGCCCTGGGCGTCTTCAAACTGCAGGGTGACATCGGGCAGTTCCCTGGCGTGGGCGGCCATGTAGTCGCGCATTTGTGCGAGGAATACGTCGTCCACCTGGGCGATGCTCACGCCGATGCGAATGTCGGCCAGCGCCCAAGGGCTGAACGCCAGGACTAACAGTGCCGCAAGGAGTTGCTTCTTCATGGTTTTGCTCCGTTGTTTTTGTTGTTGTCAAAGCAGGGCGGTTTACGCTTGGCGTTTGGCCCGTAGCTGCACCACGGCGGCGGCGAAGTCCGAGCACGGCCAGCGTTCGTCGAGGGCTTGCAGCATCAGCTGTTGCCCGGTTTGTGGGGCCAGGCCCCTCAAGGGTGGGTCGGTGTCGAGGTTGGTGGGGAAGGAGTACCCGTCTGCGGTACAGGCGACCACGGCGTGGGCATCCAGGTTGGGGTTGGCGAGCAGCACCGGGTACACCGCCAGCATCATGCGGTCGCGGTCGATGGCTTCCATCGGCTTGCCGAACGCCGAGGAGATTTGCAGCAGGTTAGCCATGCGCTGGCGATCGGCCGTGCGGTTGGTGCCGGCGGCATGGAACAGCGCCGGGTTGAAGAACAGCAAGTCGCCCTTGTTCAGCGGCAATTGCACCGCGTGTTGCTGGAAGTAGTCGATAAACTCCGTGCGACGCCACGCCAGGTACCCCAAGGCGTACTGCTGGGAAAAGGGCAGCAGTTGGGTGGGGCCGGTTTCCAGCGGCATATCCGAGTGTGCGATAGCACCTTGCAACGTCAAATGTTGGGACAGCGCATGCAGCGGCAGCGGAAAACGTTCGACCACATCGCTGGTCTGAAAACCCAGGTGATAGTCACGGTGCGGCTGCTGCGCCTGGCCACCTGGATGCACCACATTGACTTGCGCCGTGACTTGAAAGCCCGGCCCCAACCAGGCTTCGGCAATCAACCCCAGCAGAGGGTTGGCGTAGTACTCGGCAAAAGACTCGGGGGACTGTAAGGCCGCCTTCTGCAACGCGTTCCAGATCCTGCCATTGCTACCGGCCTTGGCAAAGTGATCGGCAGCCACGCCTTGGGCGGCTTCATGGGCAAAGATCGCGTCGAAGACCTGGCTGTGGCGGTCCACCACTTCCAGGTCTTCATAGGCTTGGCGCACCACCATTACGCCGGGCCCGTCACGGAACAGGTGATGCAGCTCGTTCATGACGACCAGGCGGTCGCTGTTGCGCAAGGTGTGGGCCTGATAGATCGGCACACTGCCTTGTACCTCAAGGCACAGCGGGTAGTCGCTGGCGTTGGTGCGCTGCGCACAGATCCGGCTGAAGTCGGCCAGGCGCACCGCGTCGCCGTTTACGAAAGCCGACATCACACACCTCCTGGAAGGCTCAGGGCCTGGTGAGGTTGCGGGGTGCTGCTGTCGGTGCAGCCGACCACGCCCTGTTCCAGGTCGATGACCGCGCCGCTCATCATTCCCGACTCGGCGGACAGCAAAAATGCCACGCTGCGCGCCACCTCTTCGGGCTTGAGCAGGCGCCCAAACGGTTGGGCGCGTTCGGCTTCGGCCAGCCAGCCGTCCTGGGCGCCGTGGTACTGGCGCTGGATCTGATCCTCGTGGGGCGTGTCCATCCAGCCGATGTTCAGGCCATTCACGCGGATGCGGTTGCGCAAGGCACTGAACGCTACGTTCTTGGTCAGGATCGCCAGCGCGCCCTTGGACGCCGCGTAGGCACTCAAGAACGATTGCCCACCATGGCCGGTAACGCTCTGGATATTGACGACCGCACCTGCGACACCGTTGCTGATCATCAGCTTCAACGCTTCCTGCATGAGGAAAAACGGCGCCCGTACATTGACCGCAAACAAGCGCTCGAACAGCTCCGGCGAGGTGTCGAGAATGGTGCCGCGGTCAGACATGCCGGCGCAGTTCACCAAGCCGTGCAAGGTACCGAAATGGACGCGCGCTGCTTCGATGATAGCGCGGCAGTCTTCGACCTTTTCCAGGTCGGCCTCGACAAAAAATGCCTGGCAATCCAACTGGGCCAGCTGGCGCACCTGCGCGTCGCCCTCGGTACGGCGACGCCCGCAAATGATCAGCCCGGCCGCACCACGGCGAGCCAGGGTATGGGCCACCGCCGCGCCGAGGCCCTGGGTGCTGCCGGTGACGACAAAGTATTGGCCGCTGAACGAGGTCGCAAGATCGGTGTGGGGCATTGGGGTTCTCCTGGAATTTTTGTTGTTTTGCTGGCCCGGCTCGACGCCGGGCAAAACTGAGACTAGCATTGCAAAACCTCAATAACGCCCAAAAAAGACCTCAAAAACACCTCAGGCGAAACCCATGCTCGAACGCGCAAAACACTTTTCCATCAAGCAACTCGCCACCCAGGCTGGCGTCAGCAAGGCCACGGTGGACCGCGTGTTGCACCAGCGCGGCAGCGTGCACGCCCAGACACGGCGGCGTATCGAGCAGGCATTGGAGGAGTTGGAATCCCAGGAAAAAAATGGCTTGGCCGTGGGGCGTACCTTCCATGTGGACGTGATCATGCACACGCCCCAGCGTTTCAGCGCGGCGGTGCAGGCGGCGATCGTTGGCCAATTGGCCAGCCTGGCACCGTTTCGCATCGCGCCACGTTTTCACCTGTTCGAGGAGATCGAGCCCCAGGCCATGCATGACCAACTGCTGCGCTGCCTCGACACGGGCAGCCAGGGCGTGGTGCTCAAGGCTGCGGATGAGCCGGCGGTGAACCTGGCCGTCAAGCAACTGATTGCGGCCGGTATTCCGGTGGTGACCTTGGTCACCGACCTGCCCCAAAGCGAGCGCATCGGCTATGTGGGCATGGACAATCGCACGGCCGGCCAGACAGCGGCCTACCTGATGTCGCGCTGGCTGCCGACCGAGGCGCAGGACGTGGCGGTGGTGATCGGCAGCGAATTGTTCCGCGGCGAAGAAGAGCGCGAGATGGGTTTTCGTACCTGGCTGCGTGGCCGCGCCGAGTACCTGCGAGTACTGGATATCAGCGGCGGCTACGGCGTGTATGAGCGCACCTTTGAGCGAGTGACCCAAGCCTTGCTCCAGCACCCCGGGCTGAAGGCGGTGTACAGCGTCGGCGGTGGCAACCGCGCAATTGTCGACGCGTTTGCCGCCCAGGACCGTCCATTGGAGGTGTTCATCGGCCACGACCTTGACGAAGAAAACCGCCAACTGCTGAGGGAAGAAAAAGTCGCGGCGATCATCGATCACAACCTGCAGATCGATGCCCGCCACGTATTCCTGCACATCCTGCACTACCACCGGCTCTGGAAGGCCGGGCCGATTGCGCCGTCACAGGTGCAGATCGTCACGCCGTTCAACCTGCCGGACTGAAGCGCTGAAATACCACGTCCAATAACAATCCAGGAGTTCGACCATGCTACGTATCGCCGTTCTAGGTGCCGGGCGCATCGCCAAGATCCACGCCGCCAACGTTGCCGCCCATCCCAATGCCACGCTGGCGCTGGTGGCCGATCCCTGGCGCGCAGGTGTCGATGCCTTGAGCACCCAGTTGGGGTGTGAAGCCGCGTATGACTGCGCCGCCGTGCTGAGCCGCGAGGACATCGATGCGGTGGTGATCGGCACGCCCACCGACACCCACATCGACCTGTTGCTGGCTGCGGTGGCCCAGGGCAAGGCGGTGCTCTGCGAAAAACCCATCGACCTGGACATCGCCAAGGCGCGCAGCGCGGCGCAAACCGTGGAGCGCCAGGGCGGCAAGGTAATGCTCGGTTTCAACCGGCGCTTCGACCCGGACATGCTGCGCCTGCGCCAGGCGCTGGACGCCGGCCAGATCGGCGTCGTGCGCCAGGTGATCATCACCAGTCGCGACCCTGGCCTGGCACCGCGTGACTATCTGGAACACTCTGGCGGGATCCTGCGCGACATGACCATCCATGACTTTGACACCGCTCGCCATTTGCTCGGCGAGGAACCGGTAGAAGTCAGCGCCTTCGCCAGTCGCCTGGTGGACCCGACCCTGGAGCAGATCGACGACTACGACAGCGTCATGGTTTTGCTACGCACCGCTTCGGGCAAACAATGCCATATCAACTGCTGCCGCCAGGCGGTGTATGGCTATGACCAGCGCGTAGAAGTTTCCGGCGCCAGCGGCGTGCTGCTGACCGACAATCACCGGCCCAGCACCGTGCGCCATTGGAGCGCTGAGCACACCGAAGCGCTGGAGCCGTTGCAGCATTTTTTCCTTGAGCGTTACGCGGATGCGTATCGCAATGAGCTGACGCAGTTCATCGATGCGTTGAACGAGGGGCGCGAGTTGCCCACCAGTATGCGCGATGGCCTGTATGCGTTGCATCTGGCTGATTGTGCGTTGGAGTCGGTGAAGACCGGGCGCAGTGTGAGGGTCGGTCATGACCTGTAGCACGGCTGGGGGGTAGCTTACGTGGCCAGCGATGCGCTGTGGGTGCGGGCTTGCTCGCGAAGGCGGTGTGACAGTCAAGAACCTCATAGGTTGTGCCACCGTCTTCGCGAGCAAGCCCGCTCCCACATTTGGGGGGCGTGGAGTCAGTCAGGTACCCGTTGGCTTGCAGTCCAGCCCAACCAATCAGACCCCCTTGGTAGAAGGCAGCAGTACCGTCAGGATACCCACCAGCGGCAGGAACGAGCACAGCTTGTACACGTATTCGATGCCGTGATGGTCAGCGAGCATCCCGAGCAGCGCCGCGCCGATCCCGCTGAAGCCGAACATCAGGCCGAAGAATATCCCGGCGATCATGCCCACATTGCCCGGCACCAGTTCCTGGGCAAACACCACGATGGCCGAGAACGCCGAGGCGATGATAAAGCCGATGACCACGCTGAGTACGGCGGTCCAGAACAGGTCGACGTAGGGCAGGGCCAGGGTGAACGGTGCGGCGCCGAGGATCGAAAACCAGATGACTTTCTTGCGGCCGATCTTGTCGCCGATCGGGCCACCGGCAAAGGTGCCCACGGCCACTGCGCCGAGAAACAGGAACAGGTACATCTGCGAGCTGGCTACCGACAGCTGGAATTTTTCGATCAGGTAGAACGTGAAGTAACTGGTCAGGCTGGTCATGTACCAGTATTTGGAGAACACCAGCACAGCCAATACCACCAGGGCGAAGGTCACGCGGCCTTTGGACAAACCGTGGGTGGCCTGGCCGCCTTGCTTGAGCTTGAACAGGTTGAGGTGGTGGCGGTACCAGCGGCTCAAGCCGTACAGCACCAGGATGGCGAACACCGCAAACAGGCCGAACCAGGCAATGTGGCTTTGGCCGTAGGGAATGATGATCGCCGCCGCCAGCAACGGGCCGAAAGCGCTGCCGGTGTTGCCGCCGACCTGGAAGGTCGATTGCGCCAGGCCGTAGCGCCCACCGGAAGCCAGGCGTGCGACGCGGGAGGTTTCCGGGTGGAAGGTCGATGAGCCCACACCTACCAGCGCTGCCGCGAGCAATATCGCTGGGAAGTTGCCGACAAAGGCCAGCATCAAGATGCCGATCAAGGTGCACACCATGCCCGCTGGTAATAACCAGGGTTTGGGGTGGCGGTCGGTGTGGTAGCCGATCCACGGTTGCAGCAGGGAGGCGGTCAACTGGAAGGTCAGGGTGATCAGGCCAACCTGGGTAAAGCTCAGGCCGTAGTTGGCCTTGAGCATCGGGTAGATCGACGGCAGTACCGCCTGGATCAAGTCATTGATCAGGTGCGCCAGGGCACAGGCGCCCAGGACGCGCATGACTAAGGGGCTTACTTGCGAGCTGGTCGAAGGTGCGGCGGGTGACGCTGTGACTGTGGACATGCGGGCATTCCGTACAAGGCAACTGACAGGCGTGGAGGCGGGCGGCGGTGATGTGAACCGCCACTCCATCTGGACTCGGCGTTTATGCTAGATTCGGCGCCAATGCCTGTCTCGCGCAATTCGGGCAGAAACCATCGCAAAAAGGGCGAAATGATCAAATCACTGGATAAATTTCTGCGAGAGATCGATGAGGGCGACTGGGCCGTCATCAGTTCGGCCACCGATTACCCCGAAAACTGGGTGATCCCCGAACACAGCCACAACAAGCACCAACTGCTGTACGCCATTGGCGGTGTGATGGTGGTGTACTCGGCCCTGAGGCAATGGACGGTGCCGCCCAATCGTGGCTTCTGGATGCCTTGCGGTCAAGTTCACTCACTGCGCTGCGTAGGTACGCTGAAGATGCGCAGCGTGTTCGTGCGCCCGGACAGCTTCCCCAACTTGCCGGCCGAGCCCAAGACGGTGACGGTCTCGCCGCTGCTGAGCGAACTGATCAAGGCCTCGGTGAGCTTGAAACCGCCGTATGCCGAGGACTCACGGGACGCGAGGATCATGCACCTGATTCTTGATGAACTGGCCATCCTGCCGGCTTTGCCGCTGTCTTTGCCGCAGCCTGCGGACCCGCGCCTGAGCCCGATCTGCCTGGCGTTGCAGGATGAACCGAGTGATGCCTCCACCGTCGCCGACTGGAGTGCGCGGTTGGGATTGGACCAGACCACCATCCAGCGCCTGTTCCGTAAGGAAACCGGCATGACCTTCGGCCAATGGCGCCAGCAGGCGCGGTTGCTGCTGGCGCTGGAGCGCATTGCGGTGGGGGAGAAGATCATCGATGTGGCGTTTGAGTTGGGCTACGAAAGCCCCAGCGCTTTTACCAGCATGTTCAAGAAACAGTTTGGCAAAACGCCGAGTCATTTTTTCAAATAGCGTCGCTCGCCATGCGCGCATGAGCAGGGCGCCGGGATGCCAGGTAAGCCAGCAGCGTGGCGACTACCAGCAAGGCGGCGCTCAACTCGAAGGTGGCCTGATAACCGCTCAAGTCGAATGCCACACCACCGACGGTGGCACCGGCGGCAATCGCCAACTGGATGATGGCGACCATCAACCCCCCGCCGGCCTCAGCGTCGTCGGGCAAGGTGCGCGCCAGCCATGTCCACCAGCCAACCGGTGCAGCTGTCGCTACCAGGCCCCAGCAGCCCAACAGCACGGTGGTGACAATCGCTGAACCGCCGAGCCCCACCAGTGCAAGGGCGATGCCCGCCATGATCAGCGGGATGGCAATCAGCGTCGGGTACAAATGACGCTTGAGCAAATGCTCAATCAACACCGTACCCGCCAGACCGGCCAGGCCGAGCACCAGCAGCATCAGCGACAGGGTGGACACCTCGACCCGGGTCACGCCTTCCAGGAACGGCCGCAGGTAAGTGAACAGCATGAACTGGCCCATGAAGAACAGGCTGACGGCGCACATGCCCACGGCCACCTTGGAGTTTTTCAGCAGGCGCAGTGCATTGCCGGTGTTCGCTGCGCCGCTGTGCTTGAGCGCAGGCAAGCTCAGCCACAGCCAGGCCAGCGCAATCACGGCCACCGGCACCACGCAAAAAAATGCGCCGCGCCAGCCAATCAGGCCGCCAAGAAAGCTGCCCAGCGGCGCCGCGATCACCGTCGCCAGGGCGTTGCCACCGTTGACGATGGCCAAGGCCCGTGGCACTTGGGCGGGCTCGACCAGGCGCATTGCCGTGGCCGCCGACAGCGACCAGAAACCGCCAATCGCCACCCCAATCAATGCGCGCCCGAACATGAACACCGCGTAATTCGGTGCGAACGCCACCACGCTGCCAGAGAGGATCATCAGCAGGGTCAGGGCCATCAGCAGGCGCTTGCGATCCATCCTCGCGGCAACCGCCGCGATCACCAGGCTGGTGAGCAAGGCAAACACCCCGGACACGGAAATGCCCTGGCCGGCCTGGCCTTCAGTGATGTGCAAGTCAGCGGCCAGCGGTGTGAGCAGGCTGACCGGCATGAACTCGGAGGCGACCAAGGCAAACGCCGCGAGCGACATCGCCAGCACCGCGCCCCAGCGTTGCGGTTGAGGGATAACGGAGCTCACTGCAAGTGGCTCTGGAAGAAGGTGGTGAGCGTGTCAAACGGGATCAGTTCGACGCGGTCGTACAGGTCTACATGGCCGGCGTTGGGGATGATCAGCAATTGCTTGGGCTCGGCGGCGCGTTGATAGGCGTCTTCACTGAATTCACGGGAGTGCGCGTTGGCCCCGGTAATCAGCAGCAGTGGGCGCGGCGAGATCGTCTCGATATCGTTGAAGGGGTAGAAGTTCATGAACTTGACGTTACTGGTCAGCGTCGGCCGGGTGGTGGTCTGCGATGAGGCGCCTGCCGGGGTGACTTCGCCGCGGGGGGTGCGGTAGAAGTCGTAGAACTCGTCGCCGACCGGGTCGCCCGTGAGGCTCTGCGGCGTGCCACCGGTGTAGAGGGTCTCGCCGCCCTGGAACTCTACATAGCGCTGGTTGGCGGCCTGGCGCAGGATCTGCTGGCGCTGTTGCAAGGTCATGCCGTGCTTGAGGCCATTGCGGTTGGCCGCGCCCATGTCGTACATGCTGACGGTGGCGATTGCCTTGAGACGCGAATCGATCTTCGCAGCACTGATCACAAAACTGCCGCTGCCACAAATGCCGATGGCACCGATGCGTTCCCGGTCGACCTGTGGGCGAGTGCCGAGAAAGTCCACGGCGGCGCTGAAGTCTTCCACGTAGAGGTCGGGCAACACCGCGTTGCGCGG
Source organism: Pseudomonas sp. BTN1 (assembly GCF_001907715.1). Classification (NCBI taxonomy): domain Bacteria; kingdom Pseudomonadati; phylum Pseudomonadota; class Gammaproteobacteria; order Pseudomonadales; family Pseudomonadaceae; genus Pseudomonas; species Pseudomonas sp. BTN1. The sequence goes on from NZ_MPBM01000014.1 coordinate 24,565, forward strand.
CGTACCGGCGCTTTGGCCCCAGAACGACAGGTCCAGGGACAGGGTCACGAAACCCTGTTCAGCCATTTTGGTGGCGTAGAGGTTGGCGCTTTGCTCTTTGACGGCGCCCATCGGGTGGCCGACGACAAGGGCTGCGTGCTTTGAGCCTGGGGCAAGGTGCTTGGGCACGAACAGCGTGCCTGCGACCTGCATGCCGTATTGATTGTTGAAGGTGACAGGTTCGGCCGTCACTGTGTCGCTGCTGTAGAAGTTATCCGCACCGTTAGACATATCGGCTCCAAATGAAGAAAGAGAAGTCACCAGCAAACCCAGGGCGAGCAAGAGGCGTTTCATAGGGATGTTCCTTGTGAAGTGTCCGCACATTTTCCGGGTGACGGCAGGGCTTCTGTAGTGCATTTGAGTGGATTACTTGCCTGATCCTCTGAGTTTCAGCGCCAGATGACGACGCCCGTGACTTGCGCGGGTAAAGTGCAATGAAGCATTGAAAGGGTCTGTCATGACGTCCACTCCCGCCCCACTGAACGCGCTGATCCAGTCGATTGGTTCGCGCACCCCGTCGCCCGGCGACTACGCCATGCCGATCCCCGGCCTGGGCTTTTATCGGCGTGAGCAACCCGCTGCGCCGGTGGTGTGCATGGTTGAGCCGTGCATCGTGCTGGTGGCCCAGGGCGAGAAGCAGTTGTGGGTCGGCGGCGAGGGCTACCCCTACGACACGTCCCGGTTCCTGGTGACGTCGCTGGACATTCCGGCCAATTCCGAGGTGCTGGCGGCCAGCCCCGAGCAGCCGTGCCTGGGGCTGACGTTCAAGCTGGACCTGCGCATGCTCGCCGAGCTGATCGCCCAGGGTGGCTTGCCACCGGTGCGTGAGCGCGCGGTCATGAAGGGCGTGGGGATCGGCACGGTCACCGACGGCATGCTGGCCGCATTCGCGCGCCTAGTGGCGTTGCTGGATGAACCCGAGGCTATCCCGGTACTCGCGCCATTGATCCAGCGCGAGATTCATTACCGGCTATTGAAAAGCGACCAGGCCGGCCGACTGCGCCAGATCTGCTCGGTGGACGGGCAGGGCTATCGAATTGCCAAGGTGATCGACTGGCTGAAGTTGAATTTCGACGCGGCCCTGCGTGTGGAAGAGCTGGCAGCGCGGGTGCAAATGAGCGCGGCGACCTTTCACCATCACTTCCGGCAACTGACCGCGATGAGCCCGCTGCAATACCAGAAATGGCTGCGTCTGAATGAAGCACGACGATTGATGTTGAACGAGCACCAGGATGTCTCCAGTGCCGCGTTCAAAGTCGGGTATGAGAGCCCGTCGCAATTCAGCCGTGAGTACAGCCGGCTGTTCGGGGTGCCGCCCAAGCGTGATATGGCAGCACTGCGGGGCCGGGCGGGTGTCAGTGATCCGCCGGGGTCAGATTAGCGTAGAAGATGCAGCCGATAAGCCGTGCGAACAGGCTCAGGGTTTCCGGCAGGTTCGGGTCGTCGAACAGCATGGCCCGTGAGTCCAGCGCACACAGCGCCCCGAACAGGCGGCCATCGGGCAGAAAGATCGGCGCACCGGCGTAGCTTTCGATGGCGTATTGCTTGACCACCGGGCGTGACGCGAAACGGCCGTTCTGGCTGATCTGGGGGACGAACAGGGTGTGTGGGTTGATGCAGAACTCACTGCACAGGGTGGTTTCCAGGTCGAGTACGTCGTCGACGTTGATGCCCATTTGTAGCGGGTCGTAGGCCGAACACACCACCCATTCCTGGTCGGTGAACTTGGCGATGCCGGCGAATCTCATCCCGGTCAGACGAGTGACCAGCTTGAGGATATTGGTGGTTGCTTCAATTTCGGCAATGGCGGCGCGCTCGTCTGCGCTGAGTAACCTGTGTGCGGCGGTGACGCTTGAAACCATGCTGAACGCTCCAATGGCGTGGTCGCAGGCCGCGACCACGCACAGTCAAGTTATTAGTTGATGCGCGGGTGTTGCTGTACCAGGTTTTCCCGCTTGGTTTGCAGCGCGGCAATCTCGGCATCGATGTCTTCGATTTTCTGCTCGATATTGTCGTGATGCTCCTGCAGCAGCTCCTTGGCTTCTTCCATGTCGGAAGCCGCCGGGGCCGCGCCACGCAGGGGCTTGTTGGCGGTTTCCTTCATGGTCAGGCCCGTGATCAGGCCAACCACCGCAAACACCATCAGGTAATAGGCGGGCATGTACAGGTCGTTGGTGCTCTCCACCAGCCAGGCCACGGCGGTCGGCGTAACACCGGCGATCAGTACCGAGACGTTGAAGGCGCTAGCCAGGGCGCTGTAGCGCAGGTGGGTGGGGAACATTGCCGGCAAGGTCGACGCCATCACACCGATAAAGAAGTTCAGCACCACCGCCAGAATCAACAGACCGCCGAAAATCAGGCCGGTCTTGCCGCTGGTGATCAGCATGAAGGCCGGAATCGACAGGAACAGCAGGCCGATGCTGCCGGCGATGATGAACGGCTTGCGGCCGATCTTGTCGCTGACAAAACCAATGAACGGCTGCACGAACAACATGCCGACCATGATCGCAATGATGATCAGCACGCCGCTGTTTTCGGCATAGTGCAGGTTGTGGGACAGGTAGCTCGGCATGTAGGTGAGCAGCATGTAGTAGGTCACGTTGGTGGCCGCGACGATACCAATGCAGGTCAGCAGGCTGCGCCAATGCTTGGTGGCGATTTCCTTGAACGAGACTTTGGGGCCGTGGCTCAGGCCTTCGCGGTCACCCTGTTCGAGTTTGTCGACATGCTGTTGAAACGCCGGGGTCTCTTCCAGCGCGTGGCGCAGGTACAGGCCGATGATGCCCAGGGGCAGGGCGAGGAAGAACGGCAAGCGCCAGCCCCAGGCCTCGAATTCTGCTTCACCGAGCACGGTGGAGATCAACACCACCACACCCGCGCCGAGCACGAAACCGGCGATGGAGCCGAAGTCCAGCCAACTGCCAAGGAAACCGCGCTTGCGGTCCGGAGCATATTCAGCCACGAAAATCGACGCGCCGGTGTACTCACCGCCCACCGAGAAACCCTGGGCCATTTTGCACAGCAGCAACAGGATCGGGGCCCAGATGCCAATGGAGGCATAGCCGGGGATCAAGCCAATGGCGAACGTGCTCAGAGACATGATCACGATGGTGGCGGCCAGGACTTTTTGCCGCCCGTACTTATCGCCCAGTGCGCCGAAGAACAGGCCGCCCAGCGGGCGAATCAGGAAAGGTACGGAGAAGGTGGCCAGTGCTGCGATCATCTGCACGCTGGGGGAAGCGTCGGGGAAGAACACCTTGCCCAGCACATAGGCGACAAAGCCATAGACGCCAAAGTCGAACCATTCCATGGCATTGCCAAGTGCGGCGGCGGTGATCGCCTTGCGCATCTTGTTGTCGTCGACAATGGTGATGTCTTTCAATCCGATGGGTTTGACGCGTTTTTTACGTAGTTTCATGCGGGCCACTCAAGAGCTGAACAGGGGAGGTGCCATCGCTACGATGGCACCGCTCTGTCAGTTCAGATACAAGTGGACACGAAATAATTCACCGCTTTGTGTATTTTTTCTCACGGGGGTAAAAATGCCGGGTTCTGGAGGCCGAAGCATGGCTATTGGCAAAACAGATCAAATGTGGGAGCTGGCTTGCCTGCGAAAACGGTGGTTCAGTCATAGATTCAGTGACTGACACACCGCCTTCGCGAGCAAGCCCGCTCCCACAGGGGATTTGTGCCAGGCGCATAACCGATGTGGGAGTTGTCGAGCCCCGGCGAGGCTACGAAGGCGGCGGTACTGTTGGCATTTGTGTTGCCTGAACTGTCGCCATCGCGGCCTCGCTAAAGCTCGAGCGCTCCCACGGGGGAATTGTCATTGTCAGTCAGGCAAAGCAGGGAAGTCATTCATATGCCATGCAGCTATTCACGCCTTACCTACCGCCAACCACGGGCCGCAGACGTTCAGCGATTGTTCGCGATCTTCGGCGATCCACAGACCAACTTGTTCAATCCTGCCGGCCCGCTGCCCAACCTGGATGCGGCACAACGGCTATTGGATCACTGGATTCAACAGTGGGCCTCCCACGGTTACGGCTGGTGGGCGATTGCCTGCAAAGAGAGCCCCGAGCACATCATCGGGTTTGGCGGCATTGCGCCACTTAACTACCTGACGCAGCAGCGCATCAACCTTGGCTATCGCCTGGCCGTCGAGGCCTGGGGGCAGGGGTATGCCACTGAACTGGGGAGGGATGCCCTGGCGCTGGCGTTTGACACGCTATCTCTACCGGAAGTCTTCGGGTTAGTGCGACCCGATCATGCTGCGTCGATCCGCGTATTGGAGAAGCTCGGCATGCAACGTTTTGGCCTGCTGGATGATGTACCCGGCCAAGCGCCCAGCCTGGTGCTCAGGGTTTGTCATCCTACAACTGCACAAGCCTGACATTTTCCTATTCCGCGTAAATCCTCGATAAGCGGCAATCTTTGCGATTGACACTGCGTGGGCGTCTCGCTATAAAACTCTCAGTTGTACGACGACATATGACGTTACATATGTCCTACCTAACAAAAATAAAAAGTGATGCCATGAATCTGAACGAGCCCATCAGTGCCCTTCGTGTCGGCCAGGCGGTCGGCAGCTATCGCTGGACGATCTGCGCGATGTTGTTTTTCGCGACCACGGTCAATTACCTCGACCGTCAGGTGCTCAGCCTGTTGGCACCACAACTGTCGACGCAGTTTGGCTGGAGCAACACCGACTACGCCAACATCGCGGCGGTGTTCCAGTTCGTCTACGCCATTTCCATGCTGTTTGCTGGGCGCTTCGTCGACAGGATCGGCACCAAGGCCGCCTATGTGGTAGCCATTGGTATCTGGTCCACCGGCGCGATCATGCATGCGTTTGCGGTGCCGATGGGCGAGGGTATCGCAGCCGTCAGTGGTGCCATTGGCCTGGCGGTGATCCCGGTGTCGATCGCCGGCTTCATGATGTCGCGGGCGGTGTTGGCGATTGGCGAAGCGGGTAACTTCCCGATCGCGATCAAGGCCACTGCCGAATATTTCCCCAAGAAAGAACGCTCCCTGGCCACCGGTATCTTCAATTCCGGCGCCAACGTCGGCGCGATCCTGGCGCCGATCTGTGTCCCTCTGATTGCCGGCCTGTGGGGTTGGGAGGCGGCGTTTATGGTCATCGGCATGCTGGGTTTTGTCTGGGTAGCCGTGTGGGCCGCCGTTTACGAAAAACCGGAGCAGCAAAAACGCCTGTCACCTGAGGAACTCGCCTACATCCGCAGCGACCAGACCGTACAACCGTTTACCCCGGCACCGACGGGCACCGCAGAAAAGAAAGTCTCCTGGTTCAAACTGTTGACCTACCGCCAGACCTGGGCGTTTGCCTTCGGCAAGTTCATGACCGACGGCGTGTGGTGGTTTTTCCTGTTCTGGCTGCCCACTTACCTGTCTGCCCAATACGGCATGAAAGGCGCCGATATCGTGATGCCGCTGGCGGTGCTGTACAGCATGACCATGGTCGGCAGTATTGGCGGCGGCTGGTTCCCCAGCTACTTCATGGCGCGCGGCGATGCCCCCTATGACGGGCGCATGAAAGCGATGCTGGTGATTGCGCTGTTCCCGCTCGTGGTGTTGCTGGCGCAGTCGTTGGGTTACCTCAGCTTCTGGGTGCCGGTGCTGCTGATCGGTGTGGGCGCTTCGGCACACCAGGCGTGGTCATGCAACATTTTCACCACCGTGTCCGACATGTTCCCGCAGAAAACCGTGGCCTCGGTGGTCGGCATTGGCGGCATGGCCGGTGGCCTGGGCGGCGTGCTCATGACCAAGATCGGCGGCTGGGTGTTCGACTATTACAAGTCCATCAACGACATCCATACCGGCTACATGATCATGTTTGCCATCTGCGCCCTGGCTTACCTGGTGGCCTGGAGCGTGATGAAGACGCTGGTGCCGCGCCACAAGGAAATCACTGACCTGTAACGCCGCCTAGAAAGGTCATCAAGGCAGCGGTGATGACCTCGGGCGCATCCTCTTGCACCAGATGCCCCGCACGCGGGACGCGCAGGTAGCGTGCACCTAATCTACCTGCGAGCGCGTCGCCCTGTGCCACGTTGATCCATTGGTCTTCTTCGCCCCAGAGCAGTTGCACCGGGCAACGCAGCTCGGCGAGCCGCTCTTCAATCTGGTCGGTATAGCGCTGGTCCATCTGGGCAATCTGACGATAGAAGGCGGGCTGGCCAATCTCGCCTGTCCAGGGCGTGACGTAGGCGAGCAGCACCTCGGCAGGTAGCGGCGTGAAGGCGGCGCCCTGTAGATAGGCACGCACAATCGCCTCATGGATATAGGCCGGCGCTTCGCTGAAGGCCTGTTCATGGCGGCGCACATGCTGCACCAGCGGCGAACCCCAGGGCGCCATGGCGACGGGGTCGATCAAGGTCAGGCTGGCATAGTCGCAGCCATCGAGCAGATGCGCACGCAGCGCCGTGGCGCCGCCAAAATCATGGGCCAGCACATGGGGGCGTTCCAGGCCCCAATGGTGTAGCAGGGCGGCGAGCAACAGGTTTTGCACGCCCAGAGACACGTCCTGGCCCGGCGCCTGTTCAGACTGCCCATAGCCAAGCAGGTCGTAATAGAACACGCGGTACTGCTGGGCAAACAAGGGCGCGATACGCCGCCACACATGGGAAGAGAACGGCGTGCCATGCACCATCACCAGCGCCGGCCCCTGGGTACCCAGCTGGCCCCAGCGCACAGTTTGATTGCGAAAGTCAAAGGTGTGGGGCAGTGCCAGTGCGTCGTTTGAATGGGTCATGGTTGAATCTCCCCGAAGGTCTGATGGGTTGTGGCGGGTTTTGCCTGCGCCAGGAGGATACGAACCGCCATGACCACGCCGACGAGCACGGCAGCCAGGCCCACGGCTTCCATTGGCGTCGGCCAGCGCCGGTGAAAGCCTAGACCGAGCAGGCTGGCGAAGAGTGATTCCAGGGCAATCAATTGGCCACTCAGTACCATGGGCAGGCGCTGCGTTGCCGCGTTCCAGGCCCAGGCGCCGACCACCGTAGACATCACCGCGATGCCCAGGCTCCAGGCATACAGCGGCCATGCCTGGTTCCAGCCCGCGCCAAGGGTCGGCAACCGGAACAAGCCCAGCGTGTATAGCCACGGCAGCAGGCACAGCGCCGCGCCGCCTGCGCCTACCAGCATCAAGGCGGTCCACAGGTCGGTTGCGCGGGCAGGCAGGCGTGCCAGTTGCTGTTGATTGATGACGCTGAAGCCCAGCCACAAGGCCACTGCGCCCAGGGAGAAACACAACCCCGGCAGCCAGGAACCGGTGCCGGAGGCGGGCAGGTGGAGGCTGCTGACTGTCGCCAGCAACAGCCCCACAGTGAGGCAGGACAACGGCATCACCAACTGGCGCCATTGCAGGGTCTTGTGACTGGCGTTGCCTATCAACGCCAGTAGCACCGGGACCATGCCGACAAACGCTGGCGTCAGCACCGGGCCGCCGAACATCACACCGCCAGCAATGCACACGCCATAACCGAGGCAACCCAGTGCGCCCAGTGCTGCGGCGAGCAGGCACTGGCCGCAGCTGAGTGCACTCAATTGCGCCCTGCACACCATCATCCAGGCGATGCCCAGCCCACCGGCCATCAGGAACCGTACGGCCATCAAGTCGTAGAGGCTGTAGACGCCGGTGACGTAGGGCGCAATGAAGTTCAGCGCCCAGCCCAGGGTGGCGACAACGGCCAATATCACACCGGTAAAGAGTGAGGCGCGGGCGGTGGTCATCAGGCTGCTCCATGAAGTGAGGGAGTCATGGTGCCCAGCGCGGCGGGTGTGCTACAAACGAGTTTTCAGCCTTGGATGCATAACCACAGATTATGAATGCACTTGGCAAAACCTTACCGCCGCTGGCCAGTTTGTTGCCGTTTGAAGCGGCGGCGCGCCTGGAGAGTTTCTCCAAGGCGGCCGATGAATTGCACCTCACCCAGGCCGCTATCAGTCGGCAGATTCGCGGGCTGGAGGACAACCTGGGGGTCAAGCTGTTTTGTCGGCGCAACCGTGGGGTGTTCCTGACGCAAGAAGGGCGTGAGCTGGGGCGGGTGGTCAGCCAGGCCTTGCACAGCATCAGTGAGGGCGCGGTCAGCCTGAGAACATCGCCCCAGCGCAATCGCGTGGTACTGCTATGCCAGCTATGCGAGGCGTTCTATTGGTTGATGCCGCGTCTGGCGACCTTCCACCAGCAATACCCGCAGATCGAGATCCAGGTGGTGACCTGTACGCGGCCGATCACCCAGTTCGACGGGCATTTCGATGTGGCCCTGCAAAGTACCCGGCGCGCCAGTGGCAGCCATACGTTGATGTTCACCGCCTCCGACGAGGTGTTCCCGGTGTGCAGCCCCGGCTACCTCTGCCCGGAAAAGCCGTTAGCGCTGACTGAATTACAGCCCTGTACATTTCTGCACCACAGCTCCGAGCCGCCGCACTTGATGGAATGGGATGAGTGGCTGCAGATGTTCGGCCACACGTTGCCCAGGGATGCGCGCAGTGCCACCTTCGACAGTTACCCGCTGATGTTGCAAGCTGCCGTGGAAGGGCACGGTATCGCCATGGGTTGGCGTCGTACCGCAAGCCGGCTGATAGAGAGTGGGGCGCTGGTGCGGCCCTGCGCAGAAAGCGTGTTTTTGCCCGAGGCTATTTCGGTCTACAGGCAGCAAGGGACGGGCAGTCGGGAGGAGATTACGGCGTTGTTGGCCTGGCTTGACGCACAATTGCAGAGTGACGGCTGACAGGGGCGTCGCAGCCCCTGTCATCTGCGGTTATTGGTTACGCGTGACGCGCCAAATCGTATTGGCCAAGTCGTCGGCAATGATCAGCGCGCCTTTGGGGTCCACCGTCACCCCCACTGGACGCCCACGGGTCTTGCCGTCGTCGCCGCGGAAGCCGGTGGCAAAGTCGATGGGCTCGCCCGCCGGTTTGCCGTTGCTGAACGGCACGAAGATCACCTTGTAGCCCACTGGGTTGTCACGGTTCCAACTACCGTGCTCGCCGACAAACGCGCCGTCAGCGAATTTTTCACCCATGGCAGGGATGGAGAAATCCACGCCCAACGCGGCCACATGGGAGCCCAGGCTGTAATCGGGTTTGATCGCCGCAGCCACCTTGGCCGGGTTTTGCGGTTGTGCGCGGGGGTCGACGTTCTGGCCCCAGTAGCTGTAGGGCCAGCCGTAGAAGGCACCTTCACGCACCGATGTCAGGTAGTCTGGCACCAGGTCGGGGCCGAGTTCATCGCGCTCGTTGACCACGGTCCACAGTTGCCCTGAGCCCGGTTGGATGGTCAGCGCCGTCGGATTGCGCAGGCCTGTAGCGTAGGGCTTATGCGCACCGGTGGCGGCATCGATCTGCCAGACCATTGCGCGGTCGATCTCCACTTCCATGCCGCGTTCGGTGATGTTGCTGTTGGAACCGATGCCCACATACAGCTGACGCCCGTCGTCACTGACGGCCAATGACTTGGTCCAGTGATGGTTGATCTGCGCCGGCAGGTCGGTGACTTTGACGGGCGGGGCGCTGGCCTTGGTCTGGCCGTCGGCGTAGTCAAAGCGCACCAGTGCGTCTTGGTTGGCCACATACAGTTTGCCGTCGGCGAATGCCAGCCCGTAGGGAGCGTTGAGGTTGTCGGCGAATACCGTCTTGAGTTCATAGGTGCCGTCACCGTCGGCGTCACGCAGCAGCGTAATGCGGTTGCCGCCCTTGACCTTGGTGTTGCCCTGGGCCTTGATCACACTGGCGATCACGTCCTTGGGCTTGAGCTTGGCCGCACTGCCGCCACGGCCTTCGGCCACCAGGATATCGCCGTTGGGCAGCACCAGGGTCTGGCGCGGGATCGCAAGGTCGGTGGCGATGGCGGTGACGCTGTAGCCTTCGGGTACCTTGGGCTTTTGATCGCCCCACGGCGTGGGCTCGGCAATCTTCATGCTCGGCAACAGGCTGCTTTGTTGTTCGGGCAGCTTGGGGTCAGGGCCGCGTGCCTGGGTCTTGTCACCTTCGCCGCCACAGGCACTCAGCAACAGGGCGGCGCTGAGCAGGGTCAGTGTGTTGAGTGGTTTCATCGGGCAGCTCCTGAGCGCAGGTTGGTCAAGCCAATCCAGGTGGCGACAAGCGCCAGCACGGTGACAATCGCCGACAGCACCAAGCCGGTGGGCATCATGGCGTAGGCGTCCTTGGCATGCTGGAAGGCATTGACCAAGCCAAGCACCCAAGTGCCCAGCAACAGCAGGAAGTACGCCACCGGGCGCCCGCCCTTGTGTTCGGCACGCACCAAGTTGACCAGCGCAAACAGCAGGGCAAAACCACAGAACACCAAGGCTCCTGCGATAAGCCAGGAGGCGAAATTGGCCCACTGAATCTGGTAGGTCTGGCCGTAGGCGATATCACTGAGCAAGGCCCCGAGAAACAACGGCACGGTGCCGGCAAGCAAAGTCCCGTGCAACGGCCCAGGCCTGACGACGGGGTAAGTGGAGAGGGTAGTCATGTTGGTGGCGGCTCCTTATCGTTCTGCACCCTGGGCTCAGGGCGCGCTGACTTCGCATAGGAAAGGAGCATGGCATTTGCAAGAAAGTTCACTGGGAGGGCTTGTCGAGGTGTGTTTCGATCCGGCGTTCCCCTGCATATGCATAGGTATCTACACAATTTTGGTGCGACGCTGAACCTGTGGCGAGGGAGCTTGCTCCCGTGACGGCCTGACAGCCGGCGTCGATCTAACTAACGCGCCGCGATTCAAATGTGGGAGCTGGCTTGCCTGCGAAGGCGGCCTGACAGTCAACACAGTTGGACCGTGTACATATCCATTCCTGCGGTAACGGCCACTTAGGGTTCCGCTTTTACAGCGGGTCACTTTTGGAAGGACCCAAAAGTAACCAAAAGGTCCTCGCCCCACCACTCGGCACCTCGCTTAGGCTCGGTGTGCCCGTAATCCGCCAGTGATTTGGGGGGCCGCCGCCACGCGCCATCCATGGCGCGGGGCGGCTAAACCGGCATCCCTGCCGGTTTACCCCCCAAATCCCTGTCGAATTCCGGCCAGCGTGGTTTAACGGGGCGCCTAAGATCAAGATCAAAAGCAGATCAAGATCAAGAGCGGCTCGCTTCGCATCGTGGTTACCGTTGCGCCCTACAGCGTTGTGTAGATACTATGCCAGCATA
>NZ_MPBM01000015.1:0-71862 GCF_001907715.1 Pseudomonas sp. BTN1
CGCGCAGGGGCCGGGGCCGGGGCGGCGGCAGGTGCTGGCTTGGCTGCCGGCGCAGGTTTGGCAGCAACCGGTGCCGCAGTGGCTGGTGCTGCAACCTGCGCGGCCGCGGCCGGGGCAACTTCGCTGAACTTGCCTTTGCCGTGCAGCTCGTCGAGCAAGGCTTCGAATTCGTGATCCGAGATCAACCCGTCACCGGCCGGTGCGGTACTGGCCGCTGGCGCAGCGGCGGCGGCAGTCGCTGCAACCTCGGGCAGGGCTTCGGCCACAAAGGTGCCTTTGCCATGCAGTTGGTCGAGCAGTGCCTCGAATTCGTCGTCGGTAATGTCAGTGCTGGTGTTGGCAGCGGGTGCTTCTGGCGTCGCCGCAGGAGGTGCCACGGCATCCGCCGCGAACTGGCCTTTGCCGTGCAACTGGTCGAGCAACGACTCGAACTCGGCGTCCGTAATGTCTTCACTGCTCGGCGTCGCGGCAGGCTGCACCGGCACTTCAGCTTCGGCCTTGACCGCGCTGAGGGAGTTGAGCAGTTGTTCGAACTCGCTGTCGGTCACGTCCGGCTCGGCTTGCGCCACCGGCTCCGGTGCGGCCTCGACCACCGGCGCAGCCGCGGTATCGGCAGGTTCGGCCAGGCGCGCCAGGGCGGCCAGCAGTTCCGGCGTGGCGGCAGTGATCGGTGCACGTTCACGCACTTGGCTGAACATGCCGTTGACCGCATCCAGTGCTTCGAGAATCACGTCCATCAGTTCCGAGTCGACGTGACGCTCACCCTTGCGCAGGATGTCGAAAACGTTCTCGGCGATGTGACAGCACTCCACCAGCTCATGGAGCTGGAGGAAGCCGGCGCCCCCTTTTACAGTGTGAAAACCGCGAAAAATTGCATTGAGCAGGTTCGCATCATCCGGTCGGCTTTCCAGCTCGACCAGTTGTTCGGACAGTTGCTCTAGAATTTCGCCGGCCTCTACAAGGAAATCCTGAAGGATTTCTTCATCGGCGCCGAAGCTCATGTGGGTGCTCCTTAGAAGCCTAAACTGGATAACAGGTCATCTACGTCATCCTGACCTGACACAACGTCTTCACGTTTATCGGCATGAATCTGCGGACCTTCACCCTTGGCGAGATGTTTTTGTGGATCTTTTTCCGAGAGGATCGCTTCACGGTCATGTTCGATGCCGGCAAAACGATCGACCTGGCCGGCCATCAGCACCAATTTGAGCAAGTTGCTTTCCACTTCGGTAACCAACTGGGTCACGCGCTTGATCACCTGGCCGGTGAGGTCCTGGTAATCCTGGGCCAGCAGGATGTCGTTGAGGTTGCTGGCCACCGTGCGGTTTTCCTGTTCGCTGCGCGACAGGAACCCGTCGACGCGACGCGCCAGTTCACGAAACTCTTCAGCGCCCACTTCGCGGCGCATGAAGCGGCCCCAGTCCTGGCTCAAGGCCTGGGCTTCGGTGGCCATGCCGTTGACCAGGGGCGTGGCGTTTTCCACCAGGTCCATGGTGCGGTTGGCCGCCGCCTCAGTCAGCCTGACCACATAGGACAGGCGCTCGGTGGCATCAGTGATCTGGGAAATTTCTTCGGCCTGGGGCATGCGCGGGTCAATCTGGAAATTGACGATTGCGCTGTGCAGCTCGCGTGTGAGCTTGCCCACTTCCTGGTACAGGCCGCGGTCACGGGTCTGGTTAAGCTCATGGATCAACTGCACCGCATCGGCGAACTGGCCTTTTTCCAGGCTGTCGACCAACTGGTGAGCATGTTTTTTCAGGGTCGACTCAAAGTCGCCCTGTGACGTTTCGTTATGCTCCATAGCTCCCCCGCGATGGCATTAGCCGTGGATGCGTTCGAAGATTTTCTCGATCTTCTCTTTCAAGGCCAGTGCCGTGAATGGTTTGACCACATAACCGTTGACCCCGGCTTGGGCGGCTTCGATGATCTGTTCGCGCTTGGCTTCGGCGGTCACCATCAGCACAGGCAAGCTGCGCAGTTTTTCATCGGCGCGCACATGGCGCAGCAGGTCGATACCGGTCATGCCCGGCATGTTCCAGTCGGTTACCAGAAAGTCGATGCTCCCGCTGTTGAGGATCGGAATGGCCGTCAGGCCATCATCCGCCTCGACCGTGTTGGTGAACCCAAGGTCACGCAACAGGTTTTTAATGATCCGCCGCATCGTTGAGAAGTCATCAACGATGAGGATTTTCATGTTCTTGTCCAATTCGACCTCCAAGCAGTCTTAAACGCGCCCAGCACCTGGACGCGCCATTTCAATCAACAGGCGTTACACAAAAAGGACTGCCCAGGGCACCACGGCACGTAGCCGCGAAACCTTGCGATCTCACGGCAGCGTCTGCAGTGCCCCCACACTGCCTGTCAGCGCGCGCGCCACTCGGCCAATCGCCCCCGCAAGCGGGCTGCGCACTGGCTATGCAACTGGCTGACACGCGATTCGCTGACCCCCAGGACCTCACCGATTTCCTTGAGGTTCAGCTCTTCGTCGTAGTACAGCGCCAGCACCAGCCGCTCACGCTCCGGCAAGTTGGCGATTGCATCGGCCAACGCGCCCTGGAAACGTTCATCTTCCAGGTCGCGTGACGGCTCCGTATGCGCGCTCGCGCCGTCCTCGTGCAGCCCTTCGTGTTCGCCGTCCTGTAAAAGGTCGTCAAAACTGAACAGGCGGCTGCCCAAGGTATCGTTCAAAATCCCGTAATAATCGTCGAGACTCAATTGGAGTTCGGCCGCAACTTCATGATCTTTAGCGTCACGACCGGTTTTTGCTTCAATTGCTCGAATTGCATCACTGACCATGCGCGTATTGCGGTGTACCGAACGCGGCGCCCAATCGCCTTTACGCACCTCGTCGAGCATCGCGCCACGGATACGGATACCCGCATACGTTTCGAAACTGGCACCCTTGCTGGCGTCGTATTTGGTCGAGACTTCAAGCAGGCCGATCATGCCGGCCTGGATCAAGTCTTCAACCTGCACACTCGCGGGCAGGCGCGCCAACAGGTGATAGGCAATGCGCTTGACCAACGGCGCATAGCGCTCGATCAATTCGCCCTGGCTGTCACGTGCCGACTTTTTGTAAAGGTTGTAGCCGCTGGATGTCATAGCACCGGTCCTGCGCTCGTCTGATGCACCAAACGCTCGACGAAAAACTCCAGATGCCCCCGCGGGTTGGCGGGCAACGGCCAGGTATCGACCTTCTGGGCAATGGCCTTGAACGCCAGTGCGCATTTCGAACGAGGGAACGCTTCGTAGACCGCACGCTGCTTTTGCACGGCCTTGCGCACACACTCGTCATAGGGAACTGCGCCGACGTATTGTAAAGCCACATCGAGGAAGCGGTCCGTGACCTTGGTCAACTTGGCGAACAGGTTGCGCCCTTCCTGCGGGCTCTGGGCCATGTTGGCCAGCACGCGGAAGCGATTCATGCCGTAGTCACGGTTAAGCAGTTTGATCAGCGCGTAGGCATCGGTGATCGAGGTGGGCTCGTCGCACACCACCAACAGCACTTCCTGCGCTGCGCGCACAAAGCTGACCACCGACTCGCCGATCCCGGCGGCGGTGTCGATCACCAGCACGTCGAGGTTGTCGCCGATGTCGCTGAACGCCTGGATCAGCCCGGCATGCTGCGCGGGGCTCAGGTGCACCATGCTCTGGGTGCCCGAGGCCGCCGGCACGATGCGAATGCCACCAGGGCCCTGGAGCAGCACATCGCGCAGCTCGCAGCGGCCCTCGATCACATCGGCCAGGGTATGTTTGGGTGTCAGCCCCAGGAGAACGTCCACGTTCGCCAAGCCCAGGTCAGCATCCAGCAGCATGACGCGACGGCCAAGCTCTGCCAGGGCCAGGGACAAATTCACTGACACGTTAGTTTTCCCGACGCCACCTTTGCCGCCGGTCACCGCGATCACCTGTACGGGATGCATGCTGCCCATTTTATTTCTTTACCTTGTCTTGCTTAGACGCAGGCTACATGGCTTGGCCGCGTGAATCGCTTGCAGACCATCGATGTAGGTACATTTCACGGTGTTCATCCTGCCTCAACCCACCCGTTTAGCCGGGTGGTGGTAAAGGTCGGCGAACATATCGGCCATCGCTTCCTCGCTAGGCTCGTCTTGCATTTGCACACTCACGGCACGGCTGACCAACTGATGACGGCGCGGCAGATGCAGATCATCCGGGATCCGCGGCCCGTCGGTGAGGTAGGCAACCGGTAATTCATGGCTGATGGCCAGGCTCAATACCTCGCCCAGGCTCGCGGTTTCGTCGAGTTTGGTGAGGATGCAGCCGGCCAGGCCGCAACGCTTGTAGCTGTGATAGGCAGCGGTAAGAACCTGTTTCTGGCTGGTGGTTGCAAGCACCAGGTAATTTTTCGACTTGATGCCACGCCCGGCCAGGCTTTCGAGCTGCATGCGCAGCGCTGGATCACTGGCTTGCAGGCCGGCGGTATCGATCAGCACCACGCGCTTGCGCAGCAACGGCTCGAGGGCATTGGCCAGGGACTGGCCCGGGTCGACATGGGTCACCGGCACGTTGAGAATGCGGCCCAGGGTCTTGAGCTGCTCCTGGGCGCCGATGCGGTAGCTGTCCATGCTCACCAACGCGATATTCTGTGCGCCGTACTTAAGCACATAACGGGCGGCCAGCTTGGCCAGGGTGGTGGTCTTGCCCATGCCGGCGGGGCCGACCATGGCGATCACACCGCCCTCTTCCAGGGGTTCGATTTCCGGCGTGGCGATCATGCGCGCCAGATGCGCCAGCAACATGCGCCAGGCCTGACGAGGTTCTTCGACTTCGGCGGTCAAGGCCAGCAGGTCGCGGGACAACGGGCCGGACAGGCCGATGCGCTGCAAGCGACGCCACAGGTTGGCTTGCTGCGGCTTGCTGCCTTGCAACTGAGTCCAGGCCAACGAGCCCAGCTGCACTTCGAGCAATTCGCGCAGGCCATTGAGTTCAAAGCGCATCGAGTCGATCACACGCTGGTCAACTGCGGCGGCCGGGGCAGGCGCTGCAGGACGCGGCGGTTCGACAAAGGTGGGCTCAACCAGCGGCTCGGCGGCGGTCAGCGGCAGGCCGGCGAATAATTGGCGATTGGTGCTGGCATCGCTGTCACCGCGCATGCTCAGTTCCGCCTGGGCCGACACAATGCGCGAGGCGGTCTTGCGCAGCTCGTCTTCGAGTTCCATGTTCGGCACGCGCGGGGCCAGCGCCTGGGGCGTGTAATCCAGGGCAGCCGTCAGCTCGACACCGCCGGCAATCCGACGGTTACCGATAATCGCGGCATCGGCGCCCAGCTCATCGCGGACCAACTTCATGGCCTGACGCATATCGGCGGCGAAAAAACGCTTAACTTGCATAACCCACTACCTCAGCCATTGGGCCCAACTGTCGCGACGATAGTCACTTGCTTATTGTCAGGAATTTCCTGGTAAGCCAACACGTGCAAATTCGGTACAGCCAGGCGTCCAAACCGCGACAACATCGCGCGAACCGGGCCGGCCACCAGCAGGATCACCGGGTTGCCCTGCATTTCCTGGCGCTGTGCGGCGTCGATCAACGAACGCTGCAGCTTTTCAGCCATGCTTGGCTCCAGTAAAACGCCCTCTTCCTGGCCTTGCCCTGCCTTCTGAATACTATTGAGCAATATTTGTTCCAACCTGGGCTCCAAGGTGATCACAGGCAGCTCGGACTCAGTCCCTACAATGCTTTGCACGATTGCGCGGGACACGCCGACACGCACCGCCGCCACCAGAGCGGCAGTATCTTGACTCTTGGCGGCATTGTTGGCGATGGCCTCGGCAATGCTGCGAATGTCGCGCACAGGCACCTGTTCGGCCAACAGCGCTTGCAACACCTTGAGCAACTGCGACAACGACAGCACGCCAGGCACCAGCTCTTCGGCCAGTTTTGGCGACGATTTGGCCAGCAAGCCCATCAATTGCTGGACTTCCTCGTGGCCGATCAGCTCGTGGGAGTGCTTGTAGAGAATCTGGTTGAGGTGCGTGGCGACCACGGTGCTGGCATCCACCACGGTGTAACCGAGGGACTGCGCCTGGCTGCGCTGGCTGACTTCGATCCACACCGCTTCCAGGCCGAAAGCCGGATCTTTGGCGGTGATGCCGTTGAGCGTACCGAACACTTGGCCTGGGTTGATCGCCAGTTCGCGGTCCGGGTAGATCTCGGCTTCGGCCAGGATCACCCCCATCAGGGTCAGGCGATAGGCGCTGGGGGCCAGGTCGAGGTTGTCACGGATATGCACGGTGGGCATCAGGAAGCCCAAGTCCTGGGACAGCTTCTTGCGCACGCCCTTGATTCGCGCCAGCAGTTGCCCACCCTGGTTGCGGTCGACCAGCGGGATCAGGCGGTAGCCGACTTCCAGGCCGATCATGTCGATGGGCGTGACGTCGTCCCAGCCCAGTTCCTTGGTTTCCTGGGCACGGGCCGGGGATGGCAGCAGATCCTGTTGACGGGCGATTTCCTGCTCGGCCTGGACCTTGACCTGGTTCTGCTTCTTCCAGAACAGGTACGCCGCGCCACCCGCCAGGGCCGCCATGCTCAGGAACGAGAAGTGCGGCATGCCCGGCACGATACCCATGATCGCCATAATGCCCGCCGCCACGGCCAGGGCCTTGGGCGAAGCGAACATCTGCCGGCTGATCTGCTTGCCCATGTCTTCGGAGCCCGAAGCACGGGTAACCATGATGGCCGCCGCTGTGGATAACAACAGTGATGGCAATTGCGCCACTAAACCGTCACCGATGGTCAGCAAGGCGTACACCTTGCCGGCATCGCCGAAGGTCATGCCGTGCTGGAAGATACCGACCGCCATGCCGCCGATCAGGTTGATAAACAGAATCAACAGGCCAGCGATGGCGTCGCCACGCACAAATTTGCTGGCGCCGTCCATGGAGCCGTAGAACTCGGCTTCCTGAGCAACTTCGGCCCGGCGCGACTTGGCCTGGTTCTGGTCGATCAGGCCGGCGTTGAGGTCGGCGTCGATGGCCATCTGCTTGCCGGGCATGGCGTCGAGGGTAAACCGCGCGCTCACCTCGGAAATCCGCCCGGCGCCCTTGGTCACCACCACGAAGTTGATGATCATCAGGATCGCGAACACCACGATACCGACCACGTAGTTACCGCCGATCACCACCTCGCCGAACGCCTGGATCACCTTACCGGCAGCGGCATGGCCGTCCTGGCCGTGGAGCATCACCACCCGCGTGGAAGCGACGTTCAATGCCAGACGTAGCAAGGTCGCCACCAGCAGAATCGTCGGGAACACCGCGAAATCCAGCGGCCGCAAGGCGTACACGCACACCAGCAAGACCACGACAGACAGGGCAATGTTGAAAGTGAAGAACACATCGAGCAGAAACGGCGGCATCGGCAACATCATCATTGCCAGCATCACCAGCAACAACAACGGCACACCCAGATTGCCCCGCGACAGGTCAGTCAGGGTGCCACGGGCCGTGTTGAGCATTTGAGAGCGATCTACCACCGGTATTCCTCGGGTCCTTGAAGCAAAGTTTTGACGCTGGAGGGCGACTTGGAGGCGGGGTTGCAAGAAGCCTTCCAACTTTGCTTTTGGGGCGATTTTCGGGTGGTAACCGATTCAAGTGTGGGAGCTGGCTTGCCTGCGATGCGGTGTGTCAGGCGCACGACTTGAGCACTCTGCAAGGGTGACGCAGAGCGTCACGCGATGGGTTCCCCACGCGGGAGCGTGGGAACGATCAAGAGGCTTGATACCTGAGGCTAGAACAATAACGCGGTTCCCTGGATCATTCCCACGCTCTGCGTGGGAATGCCGCCTGGGACGCTCCGCGTCCCGAGCCAGGCGCACGACTTGAGCACTCTGCAAGGGTGACGCAGAGCGCCACGGATGCGTTCCCACGCGGGAGCGTGGGAACGATCAAAGCAACTGATACCACGGTCCAATGTGGGAGTAAGCCCTCCCACATTTTCGCGTGGAAATGACCGGATGAGCGTCTTAAAGAGGCCGTATATTCTCGGCCTGCGGGCCTTTTGGGCCTTGCGTGACTTCATATTCCACTTTTTCGTTCTCTTCCAGGATTCTTTCCCCACTCGACGCAATTGCCGAGTAATGGGCAAAAACATCCGCCCCGCCATCATCTGGCGCAATAAAACCAAACCCCTTGTCCGCGCTAAACCACTTCACAGTGCCAGTTGCCATCGCCGCTCTCCCTACACTTCGCCAAGGACCCGATCAATTGGCGTTGACCGCATTGACGGGCAATGCATACACGCCCAAGGGTCGCTGAATCATCTGAAACCTCATGCGCTCACCCACCGAAAACTCAGGCTGGTGCCAATCTTCCACATCGATAAACACTTCCTCGCCGTCATCCCGCACAATCAACCACTCCTTTCTAATCCAGTCATAAGCTATGACAGTCCCCTTAGCTTCCATATCGCCCTCCCTGCATCTCGTTTACTACATGCGCGCAGTGCATGACGTAATGAAACCGTGAGAAGCAGCGGCTGGCTACTGTCAAAGTTGACAGGTAGATGCGAGTGGTCGACGGGTGGTAGGGGATTAGCTGCGAAGCGAACCCGGATCAGGTATCCGGCGACATTTTTCGCTGGCGTTTTTTGCGGAGCTTGAGGGGGGTTGGCGGTGCATGGGCTTCACTGCATTCAGTGCCCGTCGACTGAGCGGACACCTGATTGCCATCGCGATCCCGGGCAATAAAACCAATGCCCTTGACCGCATCGAACCACCTGACCGTGCCCCTGTCCATCACCGCCTCCCGAGCCGCACATGGCTGCGCGTCTCATCGCTGTATCAAACAGTGAAGGCGGCGTAATGGCTACTGTCAAAGTTGACAGGTCGAAAAGAAATCAGGTGTCGCGACGCAAATCCGGCGGAATCGGCAGGTCCTTGAGCGGATCCGGCCGCTTGCCCTTGCCGGCGCGGTATTGGCGGATCTGGTAGACGTAGGCCAATACCTGCGCCACCGCCAGATACAGGCCCGCCGGGATTTCCTGGTCGAGGTCCGTGGAGTAAAAGATCGACCGCGCCAGCGCCGGCGATTCCAGCAGCAGAATGTCGTTGGCCACCGCGATTTCGCGGATTTTCAACGCGGTAAAATCACTGCCCTTGGCCAGCAGCGTCGGTGCGCCGCCCTTCTCCGGGTCGTACTTAAGCGCTACGGCGTAGTGAGTCGGGTTGGTGATGATCACATCGGCGTCGGGCACCGAGGCCATCATCTTGCGCTGGGACATTTCCCGCTGCAGTTGGCGGATGCGTTGCTTGACCTCGGGGCGGCCTTCCTGGTCCTTGTGCTCGTCGCGCACTTCCTGCTTGGTCATCAGCAGTTTCTTGTGGCTTTCCCACAGTTGGATCGG
This sequence comes from Pseudomonas sp. BTN1, assembly GCF_001907715.1. Lineage (NCBI taxonomy): Bacteria > Pseudomonadati > Pseudomonadota > Gammaproteobacteria > Pseudomonadales > Pseudomonadaceae > Pseudomonas > Pseudomonas sp. BTN1. Next base: position 9,367 of record NZ_MPBM01000015.1, read on the forward strand.
CGCATCCACGGCGGCGATCAGGATCAGCCCGAGGGCCATCCACAGTGCGCTCCAGCCCACCACCTGCACGCTGTGGATGATCGCCGATTCCAGCGGTTCATGGGCAATGCGCAGCAAGTCGTCGATGTCGGATGACAACACCGCCAACGCCACGAACAGAATCAGGAAAAACTTGGCCAGGGCCTTGAGCAATTCAATCAGGGCCTTGGCAGAGAACATGCGCTTGAGCCCCGCCCCCGGGTTCATGCGGCTGAACTTGGGCGCCATGCTGCCCGCGGCAAACAACCAGCCGCCGAGGGCGACCGGGCCGATCAGCGCGACCAGCAGCAAAGTGATCAAGATCGGCTGCACCGCCAACAGGGCGATTTTGCCTGAGTGCAGCAGGTACTGGGCCATGGCGTCGGGGTTGAGCAGCACTTCGCGGGGCAAGCTGAAGTTGTGCTTCATCATCTCCAGCAGGTCCAGCGCCAGGCCTCCCCCGTAGATCAACAAGGCCCCGGCACCGGCGATCATGGTGGCGAAAGTGTTGAGCTCTTTGGAGCGTGCGATCTCGCCCTTTTCCCTGGAGTCCTTTTTACGTTTCTCCGTGGGGTCTTCTGTTTTGTCCTGACCACTCTCGCTCTCGGCCATGGCTCAGCGCGCCCGTGCCAGGTCACGTAAGAACTGCAAGGCGTCGGTGGCCAGCGGTTGATACTGATTGAGAATGTCAGCCAGGCCGACCCAGAAAATCCCCATACCCAACACCAGGGTCAGCGGGAAACCAATCGAGAAGATGTTCAGTTGCGGCGCCGCGCGGGTCATCACGCCGAACGCGATATTGACCACCAGCAGCGCCGTGATCGCCGGCAACACCAGCAACAGCGCCGCGCCCAGCACCCAACCGAGGCGCCCCACCAGTTCCCAGAAGTGGTTGACCACCAAGCCTGCGCCCACCGGCAAGGTGGTGAAACTCTCGGTCAGCACCTCGAACGCCACCAGGTGACCGTTCATGGCCAGGAATAGCAAGGTCACCAGCATGGTCAGAAACTGCCCGATCACCGCCGCCGACACGCCGTTGGTGGGGTCGACCATGGACGCGAAGCCCATGCCCATCTGGATCGAAATAATTTGCCCGGCCACCACAAAGGCCTGGAAAAACAGGGTCAGGGAAAACCCCAGCATGGCGCCGATCAGAATCTGTTCGGCAATCAGCAACAAGGCGCTAAGGTCCAGTGCGTTCACCGGCGGCATCGGCGGCAGGCCCGGCACGATCACCACGGTGATCGCCACCGCGAAATACAGGCGCACACGACGCGGTACCAACGTGGTGCCGAACACCGGCATGGCCATCAACATCGCCGTGACGCGAAACAGCGGCAGGATGAACGAGGCCACCCAGGTACTGATCTGGGTGTCGGTCAAGGCCAGCAAGGATTGCATCGGCTCAGCCGATCAACTGCGGAATACTGCCGTACAACTGCAGGATGTATTCCATGAAGGTTTGCACCAGCCACGGGCCGGCGACGATCAGTGTCACCAGCATCACCAGCAGGCGCGGCAGAAAGCTCAGGGTTTGTTCGTTGATCTGGGTGGCCGCCTGGAACATCGCCACCAGCAGGCCCACCAACAGACTGGGCACCACCAGCACGGCGACCATCAGGGTGGTCAGCCACAGCGCTTCACGGAACAGGTCAACGGCGACTTCTGGCGTCATAGCGCTATACCCCTCCGAAACTGCCGGCCAGGGTGCCAATAATCAGCGCCCAGCCGTCCACCAGCACAAACAGCATGATCTTGAACGGCAGCGAGATGATCAACGGTGACAGCATCATCATACCCATGGCCATCAACACGCTCGCCACCACCAGGTCGATGATCAGGAACGGGATGAAGATCATGAAGCCGATCTGGAACGCGGTCTTCAGTTCGGAGGTGACGAACGCCGGCACCAGAATAGTCAGCGGCGCCTGGTCCGGGGTGGCGATGTCGGTGCGCTTGGACAGGCGCATGAACAGCTCAAGGTCGCTGGAGCGGGTTTGCGACAGCATGAAGTCCTTGATCGGGCCCTGAGCCTTGTCGATGGCATCCTGGGCTGTGAGCTTTTCCGCCAGATAAGGTTGCAGGGCTTGCTGGTTCACCTTGTCGAACACCGGCGCCATGATGAACAGCGTCAAAAACAGCGCCATGCCGGTGAGGATCTGGTTCGATGGCGTCTGCTGCAGGCCCAGGGCCTGGCGCAGGATCGAGAAGACGATGATGATCCGCGTAAAGCTGGTCATCAGCATGACAAACGCCGGGATAAAACTCAGCGCCGTCATGATCAGCAGGATCTGCAGGCTGACCGAATATTCCTGCGCGCCCGCCGCGTTGGTGCCCAGGGTGATCGCCGGGATCGACAACGGGTCGGCGCCCAGGGCCATCGGTGCGGCCAGCAACAGCATGAGCGTCAACAAAACGCGCATTACTTCTTATCCTTCTGATCCTTGCCCAGCAACTCCATCAGGCGCTGGGCGAATTCTGGCGTGGCGGCTTCGGTCTTGACCGCGTCCACCGGGGTCTTGAGTACATGCAGCGGGGTGATGCGGCCGGGGGTGATGCCGAGCAGGATCTGCTCCTCGCCCACCTGCACCAGCACCAGCCGATCACGCGGGCCGAGGGCGCGCGAGCCCACCAGCTCGATCACTTGGCCGTTGCCCGGGCCGATGCGCTGCACGCGGCGCATCAACCAGGCCAGCACGAAGATCAGGCCAATCACCAGCAACAGGCCCAGCACCAGTTGCGTCAACTGCCCACTGACACTGCCGACCGCTGGCGCCGCAGCCACCTGCGCCACCGGCTCCGCCGCCAGGGCGCTCAATGGCAGCGCCAGCAACAGTCCCGCCATCGAGTACTTCATCTCAGCGCAACTTCTTGATGCGTTCGCTCGGGCTGATCACGTCGGTCAGGCGGATGCCGAACTTCTCGTTGACCACCACCACCTCGCCATGGGCAATCAGGGTGCCGTTGACCAGCACGTCCAACGGCTCGCCGGCCAGGCGGTCCAGCTCGATCACCGAGCCCTGGTTGAGCTGCAACAGGTTGCGGATGTTGATTTCGGTGCTGCCCACTTCCATGGAAATCGACACCGGGATGTCGAGGATCACATCCAGGTTCGGGCCGTCGAGGCTCACCGGGTCGTTGTTCTTCGGCACGCTGCCGAATTCTTCCATGGCCAGGCGGTTGCCGGCCGGCGCGGTAGCGGCGTCGGCGGCCAGCAGCGCGTCGATGTCGTCCTGGCCAACATCGCCGGTTTCTTCCAGGGCCGCAGCCCACTCGTCAGCCAGGGCCTGGTCTTCGGCGGAAGTGTTTTCGTGTTCGGTAGCCATTACATGTCCTCGGCGCAGCAAACAATCATGAATTGGGGTTGAATCAGCGGCGGTTGATCGGCTCAACCACTTGCAGCGCCAGGTTGCCCTTGTGGGAACCGAGCTTGACCTTGAATGACGGCACGCCGTTGGCGCGCATGATCAACTCTTCCGGCAAGTCGACGGGGATGATGTCCCCAGGCGCCATGTGCAAAATATCGCGCAGGCGCAACTGACGGCGGGCCACGGTGGCGCTCAACGGCACGTCGACGTCCAGCAGGTCTTCGCGCAGGGCCTTGACCCAGCGTTCGTCCTGGTCGTCGAGGTCGGACTGGAAGCCGGCGTCGAGCATTTCGCGCACCGGCTCGATCATCGAGTACGGCATGGTCACGTGCAGGTCGCCGCCACCGCCATCGAGTTCGATGTGGAAGGTCGACACCACAATGGCCTCGCTCGGCCCGACGATGTTGGCCATGGCCGGGTTCACTTCCGAGTTGATGTACTCGAAGTTGACTTCCATGATCGCCTGCCAGGCTTCCTTCAAGTCGATGAAGGCCTGCTCCAGCACCATGCGTACCACGCGCAGTTCGGTGGGGGTGAATTCACGCCCTTCGATCTTGGCGTGACGGCCGTCGCCGCCGAAGAAGTTGTCCACCAGCTTGAACACCAGCTTGGCGTCGAGGATGAACAGCGCAGTGCCGCGCAACGGCTTGATCTTGACCAGGTTGAGGCTGGTGGGCACGTAAAGCGAGTGTACGTATTCACCGAACTTCATCACCTGCACACCGCCCACAGCCACGTCCGCCGAGCGGCGCAGCATGTTGAACATGCTGATGCGGGTGTAGCGGGCAAAGCGTTCGTTGATCATCTCCAGGGTCGGCATGCGTCCCCGCACGATGCGATCCTGGCTGGTCAGGTCATAACTTTTGACGCTGCCGGGTTCGGCAGCCATTTCGGTCTGTACCAGACCATCGTCCACGCCATGCAACAGCGCATCGATTTCATCCTGGGACAGCAGGTCTTGCACGGCCATGTCGTGATCCTACTGCAATACGAAGTTAGTGAAGAGCGCCTGCTCGACCACAACTTTGCCGAGTTCTTTCTGGGCCACTTCCTGCACGCTGGCAGTGACCTTCTGGCGCAGCATTTCCTGGCCGACTGGCGTGGCAAGGCTGTCGAAGCTCTGCCCGGAGAACAGCATCACCAGGTTGTTGCGGATCACCGGCATATGCACCTTGAGGGCATCCAGGTCCGCCTGGTTGCGCGCCAGCAAGGTGATGCTCACCTGCAGGTAGCGTTGACGACCATTCTGGTTGTAGTTGGCGACAAAGGCCGGAAGCATCTGCTCGAAGATTGCCGGTTGCTTGACGTTCGTGGCGGCTTCGGCGGCGGGCGCCGGTTTGCTCGCACTGCTGTGCATGATGTACCAGGTGCCGCCCACCGACGCACCGATGGCCAGAAGCAGGCCCAGCACAATCATCAGGATCAGCTTAAGCTTGCCTTTGCCTGCGGGGGGAGTTGCTGCGTCGTCGCTCTTCGCCATGCCAATAATCCGTCACTATTCGGGGATTCGTAGATCTATGGCAAGGCAAGAGCAAGTGTTATGCCAGAGTTGGCTGGTAATGAGGGAAGAGCGAACACCAAAAAACAAATGTGGGAGCGGGCTTGCTCGCGAATGCGGTGTATCAGTCACACATATACTGACTGACACTCTGCATTCGCGAGCAAGCCCGCTCCCACATTCAGACCTGTACAGGCCTCAAGTCAGGCGTAGTAGTCGACGGCGCTGGAGCCGATCACGCTCTGGCTCACGGCCGCTGCCACTTCGGCCACGTCCACAGGGCCACCGGCGTCGCCGCTATCAGCACGCCTGCCGCTGCCACTGACGCCCCGCGCCTGGCCCTGCTGTTGCTGCTGCTCCTGGCCCCGCGACTGGTCGGACACGTTCACATCCACCTGCCCCATGCCCTGCTGGGCAAACATCTCGCGCAAACGGCCAGACTGGCTTTCCAGGGCTTCACGCACCACCGCATGGCCGCTCATGAAGTTGACTTGGGCTTGCTGGTCCGCCGTCATATTGACCTTGATATCCAGGCGCCCCAGTTCAGCGGGCTGCAACTGGATCTCGGCCGACTTGAGGTTGGCGCTGGACAGGTACATCACTCGGTTGACCACCTCTTCGGTCCAGCCGCTCTGATGCATGGCAAGCGGCGCGTTGGCAACCGGCGGCAAGGCGTTGGCGGTTTTGGGCGTGGCGGCCTGGGTCAGCGCGGCGAGGCGGTTGGCGAAGTCGTCCACACGGGTGTCGCTGCTGGCGTTCTTGAGGTCCTTGAGGCCGTCATCGATCAGCGCGCCGAAGGCCTTGTCGCCCCCCTGGTCGGTGCTGTCCTTGGTGGCTTGCTGGTCGACCATGTTGGCCAGGCCGGCGGCAAAGCTCTGCGCGGCGGTCGGCTGGTCCTGGGGGGTGGGCGCGGCTTTCTGCAGCGCCTGGCTGCTGGCCGAGACGTGACCGCCCTGCTCCATCGCCAGGCGCACGGCCGGCATCGAATCCAGCGGGTCGGCCTCAGGGTCGAAGGCCGGCTGCTTGGGCTCCTCGGTCACAGCAATGAGCGGCTGGGCCTGGTCATCTTCGGCCGTAACGGCAGGCGCTTGTACGGACACAGGGGCCGCCACGGGCGTCACGGCGGCGACCAGCGCCGGGTCGGCCACCGGTTGCTGCGCCAGGGACGGGTCGGCAGGTGGCTCGCCTTCACTGTCAGCGTGGTCGTCGCTCTTGGCCGGCTTGGCAGGCAAGGGATTGCCGCTATCGGCAACCGCTGGCGCGCTGGCGGCAGGTTTATCGTCGCCGGCGGCCGGTTTGGCGCTGGGATCAGAAGCCTTGTCGCGCACGGGTTTGGCTGGCGCGTCGTCGCTCTTGGCCTGCGGCTTGGCAGCTTGCTTGGCAAACACTTGAGCGAAGCCAGCGCCCTTGTCCCGCGGGGCCGCAGGCGCTACCGCAGGCGTGGCGGCCGGCGCTTGAGGCTTGGCCGCAGCAGCAGCCTGAAGAAGCGAATTGGGGGCGACTGGCATAAGTTAGGGTCTCCACTGCATGGGGTCGGGGATGCAGTCTATGGAGGTAGAGCAAGAGTCGGGCCAAGTCAGGCCGATAAAATATCAAACCCCAGAAAACCGCTCCCGCTCATGCTCATAAAGCGGCCGAACCAGCGCAAACTCACGATCAATCTGATCCACCAACGCCCCCAAGTCGGAAGCAGACTTGAAGGACTCGGTCTCCAACCGCTCACACAACGTTGCCAAGCGCAGCGCCCCCAAGTTGCCACTGCTGCCCTTGAAGCTGTGTGCGATACGCCCCAACGTCTTGGCGTCGTCCCGCGCCTTGCGCAGCGCTTGCACGCGCTCTTCAGAGTCATGCAGAAAGGTGTCCAGCAGCGTGGGGTATTCGCTTTCCATGACTTCCTGCAAACCCGACAACACCTCGGGGTCCATATGAATCTCAGCCACTTGCTCGCTCCTTGATCAAGAATCGGCGGATTATGCCAGAGCCGCCCAACAAAACTCCACGCAGACAGTGCGCCCGCCATCGGACCAGCCTACAGCGCTGCTCAGTTGACGCACCAGGCTCAGGCCCCGACCAGACAGACGGTCGATGTCCACGGGGCGCGCCAGCTCTTGCTCCACATCAAAACCCTGCCCGCTGTCTTCGAGGCGCAAGGTCAGTTTGCCGCCCTTGTCGGTGGGTACCACCTGCACATGCACGCGCACGTAACCGCTGTCCAACTGCGCCAGGCGCTCATGGCGCTGGCGATAATACTGCGCAAACCCCTGGGCATCGCGCTTGAGCCGTGAGTCCAGGCCCAGCACGCCATGCTCCAGCGCGTTGGAATACAACTCGGCCATCACACTGTAAAGCGCCCCGCTCTGCGCACGCAGGCCATGGATCTCCAACAGCAGTTGCAGCAGGTACGGCAACGGGTTGTAGGTCCTGAGCGTCTGGGCGCGGAATTCGAAACTCGCCGACCAATCCAGCGGGCACGACCGGCCGCTGTCGGCATACATCGGTTCGGCCGCCCGCAAGGGTTGGCCCGCCTGCAACGTGATCTCGACCATGCTGACGTCATCGCGCGCCTGGCCGCGAAAGGCCGCCAGGGCCTGCTCGATGTCCTCGAACAGGCGGTCGGGCTCGCGGTTGGCGGCGAACACCTGCTGCAAGCGCTCGGCGCCGAACAGTTGATCGTTGGCGTCAGCGGTGTCGAGCACGCCGTCGGAAAGCAAAAACACCCGGTCGCCCAACGCCATGGGCCAGACCTCGGTGCTGTCATCGAACGCCTCTGCCGACAACACCCCCAGGGGCAGGTGCCGCGACATCAATGGCGTGCGCCTGCCCGTGGCGACTTCATGCACATAGCCTTCGGGCATGCCGCCGTTCCACACCTCCACCGCCCGCCGCTGGGCGCTCAGGCACAGCAAGGTGGCGCAGCAGAACATGTCCACCGGCAGGATGCGCTTGAGCTTGGCGTTCATTTCCCGCAGGGTCTGCGTGAGGCCGTAGCCCTTGGCAGTCATGCCGTAGAACACTTCGGCCAGGGGCATGGCGCCGATGGCGGCCGGCAAGCCATGGCCGGTGAAATCACCCAGCAACACATGCATGTCACCCGATGGCGTGTAAGCCGCCAGCAACAAGTCGCCGTTGAACAACGCATAAGGCGATTGCAGATAGCGGATATTCGGCGCGGCGTTGATGCAACCGGAATGGGCGACCTTGTCGAACACCGCCTTGGCGGCCCGCTGCTCATGCATCAGGTGTTCGTGGTGCCTGGCGATCAGGTCACGCTGTTGCAAAACCGTGGCCTGCAGGCGGCGCAGGCGGTCCATGGCGTTGATCTTCGCTGCCAGGATCAAGGGGTTATAGGGCTTGGGCAGAAAGTCATCGCCGCCCGCGTCCAGGCACTGGGCCAGGGCTTCGCTTTCGCGCAGCGACGTGAGGAAGATGATCGGCACCAGCGCCTCCCCCGCCAGTTGCTTGATCTGCCGTGCGGCTTCGAAGCCGTCCATCACCGGCATCAGCGCGTCCATCAACACCAGTTGCGGGCGCTCACGGGCAAACACCTCAATCGCTTCGGCGCCGTTGCTGACAGTCAGCACCTGGTGGCCTTGACGGCGGATGATGCTCGCCAGCAACAGGCGGTCGGCGGCGCTGTCTTCGGCGATCAGGATGGTCAGCGCCTCCAGGACAGGGGCCAGGGCGCTCAATTGATATCGAACAGTTTGTCGAAGTTGGAGATGGCGAGGATCTTGCGCACGTCGGAGTTGCTGTTCGTCACGCGAACTTCGGCGTCATCACCTCCAGCATGATCCCGTAGCAACAGCAGCATGCCAAGGGCTGAACTGTCCATGTAGGTGGCATCCTTGAGGTCGACGATATAGGTCTCGGGCACCTTGTAGAAACGCTCGTAGGCTTCCCGAAACGCCTGGTGGCTGCCGAAATCGAACCGACCCTTGATTGCGATCGTCAACTTCTTCCCGTCCAGGGATACTTCTGACTCGACTGTCATGTGACTGCTTCCTTGTCGTTGCACTAGACACAAGGTGTAGCAGCTGAACCGCATCTGAGCAACACAGTGAATCAACTGTGGGAGCTGGCTTGCCTGCGATGGCGGCGTGTCAGCCACTGAATCTTTAACTGAACCACCGCGTTCGCAGGCAAGCCAGCTCCCACACTGGATTTGTGGTGTCGGTTAGAACTGTTCTGGGCGGGGAAGGCGTTGGGACAATTCATCGAGCAGCTTTTGCTCGCGCTTGTCTTCGATGGCTCGCGCTTCGTCGATGTAGCGCTGCACCAGTTTGCGCAGCCCCTCGACCCGGGCAAACGCCTGTTGCCAGGCCTCGCGCGCTTTGTCGAGGTTGGCCTCGTGCCAGGCCAGGCTCTGGCGTTGCTGACCAACGGCGGTTTCAAGCTGATTGAGAAAGCCCTGGTACCCCATCAGCCACTGGCCGGATACACCCTGGCTGCCGCGCTCGATCCACTGTTGCTGGTACTCGCCCCGAAAGCGCTCCAGGTCGCCCAGCTTGCTTTGGGCCAGGCGCACCTGGCCCTGGAAGTAGCCCAGGCGCTGCACAGCGGCTTTCTCGGCCTTTTCGGCCATGTCCACCACCGGAGCCAGGCGGGCGGCGCGGCTGTTGGCCATGGCTTAGCCGCCCGGCGCCGGGGCGAAGATGGACTGCAAGTGCGACTGGCTCTCGCCCATGGTGATCTTGTCGTTGAGACCCTGGCGCAGGTAGGTCACCAGTTGCGGCTGCAAGGCGATGGCCAGGTCGGTGTCGCGGTCACCACCGGCCACATAGGCGCCGACGCTGATCAGGTCGCGACTTTGCTGGTAACGCGACCACAACTGTTTGAACTGCTGGGCACGGGCCATATGCTCCGGCGTGACCACCGCCGGCATCACCCGGCTGATGGACGCTTCGATGTCGATGGCCGGATAGTGCCCTTCTTCGGCCAGGCGGCGCGACAGCACGATGTGGCCGTCGAGCACACCTCGCGCCGAGTCGGCAATCGGGTCCTGTTGGTCGTCGCCTTCGGACAACACGGTGTAGAACGCGGTGATCGAGCCACCGCCGGCTTCGGCATTACCGGCACGCTCCACCAGCTTGGGCAGCTTGGCGAACACCGATGGCGGGTAACCCTTGGTCGCGGGCGGTTCACCGATGGCCAGGGCGATTTCGCGCTGGGCCTGGGCGAAACGCGTGAGCGAGTCCATCAGCAACAGGACGTTCTTGCCCTTGTCGCGAAAATATTCGGCGATGCGCGTGCAGTACATCGCCGCACGCAGGCGCATCAGCGGTGCATCGTCTGCCGGAGAAGCGACGACAACGGAACGCTTGAGCCCTTCTTCACCGAGGCTGTGCTCGATGAACTCCTTCACTTCGCGGCCCCGCTCGCCGATCAGCCCCACCACGATGATGTCGGCCTCGGTAAAGCGCGTCATCATGCCCAGCAACACCGACTTACCCACGCCAGTACCGGCGAACAGGCCCAGGCGCTGGCCGCGACCGACCGTCAATAAACCGTTGATGCTGCGAATGCCCACGTCCAGCGGCACGCTGATGGGGTTGCGCTTGAGCGGGTTGATGGTGGGGCCGTCCATCGGCACCCAGTCTTCGGCCTTCATGCCGCCCTTGCCGTCCAGCGCACGGCCGGCCCCGTCGAGTACGCGGCCCAGCATGCTCATGCCCATGGGCAGGCGGCCAGTGTCGGCCAGCGGCACCACGCGGGCGCCGGGGGCAATGCCGGCGAGGCTGCCGACCGGCATCAGAAAAATCTTGCTGCCCGAAAAGCCCATCACCTCGGCTTCGACCTGCACCGGGTGGTAGCTGTCGTCGTTGATCACCAGGCAGCGGCTGCCCATGGCGGCGCGCAGGCCCTCGGCTTCGAGGGTCAGGCCGACCATGCGCAACAGGCGCCCTTCGAGGATCGGCTGGCCGGGCAACTCGGTGGCCTCGGCGTAGCTGCCCAGGCGCTTGGCGAAGCTGGTGCGATCAAGGCGCATCGGTGGCGTCCAGGTCAACGCTCAGGTCCGGCTCGGCGGGGTGCAGGGCTTGTTCATGCAGTTGATCGAACAACTTGGCCATGATCTGGCTGATGCGGGTTTCCACCGTTGCATCGATGCGGCTGTGCTCGGTTTCGACACGGCAACCACCGGGCTGCAACGAAGCGTCTTCGACGATGCGCCAGGTTTCTTCATGGCGCTCGCGCAGGGCTTTGACCTGTTCGAAATCCTGGGGGTTGATGTACAGCCGCACATTGCCGACGCCCAGGGGCAGCAGCTTGAGGGCTTCGCGCATCACGCCTTCGATCTGGCTGGAATCGAGCACCAGTTCGCGCTGGATCACCTGGCGCGCGATGTGCTGCACCAGGCCAACCATGGATTTTTCCAGCTGCGAGTCCTGTTCGGCGATAGGGTCGAACAGGTTGCCCATCAGGCGTTCCAGGCTAGCCAACTTGGTGGCCAGCGCCGCTTCGGCCTCCTGGCGAACCTTGAGGGTGGTGCTGCGAAAACCGTCTTTTTCCCCGGCCGCGAAGCCTTCGTTGTAGGCCTCCTGACGAATGGTTTCCAGCTCTTCGAGGGTCAGTGGCTGGACTTCATCCAGTGGCACTTCTTCCATCTCTGCCGGAGGTTCTTCAACCGGTTCAGGCTCGGGCTCCGGCACATGGGGGTCGAAACTGGGCAGCGACCAGATGTCGAAACCACCGACATCCCGCGCGCGAATCAGATCGCTGGGCGCCTCATCTTTATTCGACATGCAAGGCGCCTTAGATCATTTCTTCGCCGCCCTTCCCGCCGAGAACGATTTCTCCGGCTTCGGCCATACGGCGGGCAATGGTGAGGATTTCCTTCTGGGCGGTTTCCACGTCGCTGACGCGCACCGGGCCCTTGGCTTCCAGGTCGTCGCGCAACAGCTCCGAGGCGCGCTTGGACATGTTCTTGAAGATCTTTTCTTTGACGTTTTCGTCCGAGCCCTTGAGCGCCAGCACCAGCACGTCCGAGGACACTTCGCGCAGCAGCGCCTGGATGCCACGGTCGTCGACATCGGCCAGGTTGTTGAACACGAACATCAGGTCTTCGATCTGGCCGGACAGGGTGTCGTCGATCTCGCGGATCGAGTCCATCAACTGGCCTTCGACCGAGCTGTCGAGGAAGTTCATGATGTCGGCTGCGCGCTTGATGCCACCCAGGGTGGTGCGCGAGGCGTTGGAATTGCCGGAGAACTGCTTCTCCAGAATGGTGTTGAGTTCTTTGAGCGCCGCCGGTTGCACAGTGTTCAACGACGACACACGCAGGATGATGTCCAGGCGCACTTTATGGTCGAAGTGCCCGAGCACTTCACCGGCCTGGTCCGGGTCCAGATAGGCCACCACGATCGCCTGGATCTGCGGGTGCTCATAGCGGATCACGTCGGCCACTGCCCGCGGTTCCATCCACTTGAGGCTGTCCAGGCCGCTGGTGTTGCCGCCCAGCAGGATGCGGTCGATCAGGCCGTTGGCCTTGTCTTCGCCCAGGGCCGAGGTGAGCATCTTGCGAATGTAGCTGTCGGAGCCGACGCCCAGGCTGGTCTGGTCGCCGACGATCTCGACGAACTCGCTCATCACCTGCTCGACTTGCTCGCGGTGCACATTGCGCATCTGCGCCATGGCCACGCCGACACGCTGGACCTCTTTGGGGCCCATGTGGCGCAGCACTTGGGCAGCGTCGGTTTCACCCAGGGACAGCAGCAACACAGCGGCTTTGTCGACCCGGGACAGCTTGGCCACAGCGGCTCGATCATTCATCAGCGTTAATCCACTCTTTCACGACCTGGGCCACACGGCCCGGGTCTTCTGCCACCAGACTCTTGATTGCGTTCAACTGAGCGTCATAGCCTTCGCTCGGGCTTGGCAACAGGATGCTTTGCGGGCCGCCAAGGCTGACGCGGTCGTTGGCCAGTTCGCCGTCCAGGCCGCCCATGCCACCCAACTCGACGTCGCCACCGGCCAGTGCCAGTTGCTTCTTGCCGCCACCGGTGATGTTGTTGAGCACCGGGCGCAGTACACCAAACACCAGCACCAGGATGAACAACACGCCCAGCACTTGCTTGACGATGTCCCAGAACCACGGCTGGGTGTAGAACGCAGGGTCAGCGATCACTTCACCGCGCTCGGCGGAGAACGGCATGTTGATCACGCTGACGCTGTCGCCACGGCTGGAGTCGAAGCCAACGGCGTCCTGCACCAGGCGGGTGAAACGGGCCAGTTCGTCAGCCGTCCACGGCGCACGGGTCACCGCGCCGTCTGCCGGGTTGACCTTGACCTGGTCATCGACCACCACCGACACCGACAGGCGATTGATCTTGCCCTGCTGCTGCTTGGTGTGGCTGATGGAACGGTCCAGTTCGAAGTTCTTGGTGGACTGGTTACGCTTGTCCGCAGGGTACGGCGCAAGCATCGGCTGGCCGGTGGCCGGGTCCATGATCTGCTGGCCGTTGGCGTCCAGCAATGGCTGGCCAGGCTGGATCGCGCCCGCCGTGGCGGCAGCGCCACCGGTGGTCTGCGGTGCCGAGGCCGGCGCGGGTGGCTGGTTGCTCAGGGCGCCCGGCACACCTTGGGGGCCATTGCTGGCGGTGCGTTGTTCGCTGGTGGACTGCTCGCTGCGCAGGGCCGGCTGGTCCGGGTTGAACTGCTCGGAGGTGGACTCGACGGCGCTGAAATCCACATCGGCGGAGACTTCAGCCTTGTAGCGGTCGTTGCCCAGTACCGGTTGCAGGATATTGTGCACGCGCTGGGTGAGCATGCTTTCCATGCGGCGACTGTAGTCGAACTGCTTGCCGGCCTGGGTCAGCGCGGAGTTTTCGGCCATGTCGGACAGCAGGTTGCCCTTCTGGTCCACCACGGTGATTTGCGACTTGCTCAATTCGGGAACACTGGTTGCCACCAGGTTGACGATCGCCAGTACCTGGCCAGGCTCCAGGGAGCGGCCAGCAAACAGCTCGACCAAGACCGAGGCGCTGGGCTTGCGTTCGTCACGCACGAACACCGAGCTTTTCGGAATCGCCAGGTGCACACGGGCGGCCTTGACGTTATTGAGGCTGGAAATGGTGCGCGCCAGTTCGCCTTCCAGACCACGGCGATAACGGGTGGCTTCCATGAACTGGCTGGTGCCCAGGCCCTGGTCTTTGTCGAGGATCTCGAAACCGATGTTGCTGTCGGACGGCGCCACACCAGCGGCGGCCAATTTCATGCGTGCGCGGGCTACGTCGTCAGCCTTGACCAGCAAGGCACCTGAGTTGGGCTCCACGGTGTAGGCGATGTCGGCGGCGGCGAGGGTTTCCATGATCTGCTTGGAATCCATGCCCGACAGGCTGCCGTACAGGGGGCGGTAATCGGGTTGCTGCGACCACAGCACCACGGCAAAACCAATCGCCACGCTGGCTGCCAGGCCCACCATCAGGCCCACCTGACGCAGCATGGTCATTTCCGAGAGGTTTTCCAGGAACGACAGGCCAAACAACGGCGGTTTGCCGTCGGCCTTGGCGGGGAGGTTGTCGGAGACTGCTTCAGCCATGACTTAAATCTCGTCCTTAAACCGGCATCTGCATGATGTCTTGATACGCCTGAACCAGCTTGTTACGCACTTGAGTCAAGGCCTGGAAGGACACACTGGCCTTTTGCGAGGCGACCATCACATCGGTGAGGTCCACGCCGCTTTTACCGATCTCGAAAGCCGTCGCCAACTGGCTGGACGCCTGCTGGGTATCACTGACTTTATTGATTGCCTGACCGAGCATGTCGGCAAAATTGCTTTGGCCCAATTCCGGCGCTGGCGCGACGGATTTCGGTTGAGCCATGGCGTCCATTTGCATGGCGCGCATATCCAACATCAACCGATTGAACTCAATACCCTGGCTCATGACCTTCTCTCTCCGACGACCCGCAATTTTTTGACACTACGCAGCGGTTACTAGAGGTGGTAGCAACAAGGGTGCCAGCTCTGGAGCAACTCGTAAGAAAAGGCGACAAAGCTTGTCGAACTTGTTACCGCACGTTTTTGGCCCTTCTTACCGCACGGTTTTTTTGTAGGAGCGAGCTTGCTCGCGAAAAACGTCAACGATAACGCGTGCTTCCAGAATGCCCGCGGCGTCTATGGGCTCTTCGCGAGCAAGCTCGCTCCTACACAGGGCATTGGTCATGTGGCGAAAAGATACGCTTCCACATCCATACCGGCGTCGCGCATCTGCGCCAGCTTGTAGCGCAAGGTGCGCGGGCTGATGCCCAGGCGCTCGGCCGCTTCTTTGCGACGGCCGCGCTCGGCGCGCAGGGTGTCGATGATCATCTGAAATTCACGGCGGCGCAGGTCATCACCCAGGGCGCCTGCCGATTCCGCCTCGGCGACCACTGGAGCAGGAGCCAGGCTCGGCAACGGCGCAGCGCCAGTGCCCATGGCCAGGCAGAAATCCTGCGGCTGGATCAAGCCGCCCTGCTGCAAAATCAGCGCACGCTGGATGGCATTATCCAACTCGCGCACGTTGCCCGGCCATGGGTAATTGACCAGGCACGCCTGGGCCTCGGGCGACAACCGCGCCTGGGCATGCTTCATTTTTTTGACGTGGTTGTTCAGCAGGCGCTCGGCCAAGGGGATGATATCCGCCGGGCGCTCACGCAATGGGCGCCAGGCCAGCGGGAACACCGACAACCGGTAGAACAGGTCCTCACGGAAGCGCCCCGCCGCCACTTCGCCCGCCAGGTCGCGGTTGGTGGTGGCAACCACGCGAATATCCAGCTGGATCGGCTTGCGCGCGCCCACGCGCTCCACCTCACGTTCCTGCAATACGCGCAGCAACTTGGCTTGCAGGCCAAGGGGCATTTCCGAAATTTCGTCGAGCAGGATGGTGCCGCCGTCGGCCTGTTCGAACTTGCCGGCCTGGGCCGCGATGGCGCCGGTGAACGAGCCCTTTTCATGACCAAACAAGGTCGCTTCGAGCATGTTGTCGGGGATCGCCGCGCAGTTGATCGCAATGAACGGTTGCTGGGCGCGGCTGGACTGCTGGTGGATGTAGCGCGCCAGCACTTCTTTACCGGTACCGGATTCACCGGAAATCAACACAGTGGAATCACTGCGCGCCACCCGCGCGGCCAGTTCCAGCAATTGCGCGCTGGCCGGCTCAAAGGCAATCGGGCCATCGCCCTCGCCCGCCGACGCTACGCCCAGAGCATGTCGGGCCACCAGCTCGATCAGCGCCTTGGGCTCGAACGGTTTGACCAGGTAATCCGCCGCGCCCTGACGCATAGCATCCACCGCCCGCTCCACCGCGCCATGGGCGGTCATCAGCAGCACCGGCAGTTGCGGCTGGCGCACCCGCAGCAGGCCGAGCAATTGATGGCCGTCCATGCCGGGCATGTTGACGTCGCTGATCACCAGGCTGAAGGTTTCCTGCTCGACCGCCTCCAAGGCTTCCTCGGCAGAGCCGACCGCACGGTAGTCATGGCCCGCCAACAGCAGCGTGTCAGCCAATGCTTCACGCAGGGCGCGATCGTCTTCCACCAATAAAACCTTGATAGCCATCATCCTCTTACTCCGCGCTTGCCGCGCTGGAAAACAGCGGCAAGGTCATCAATGCACAGGTGCCACGCCCCAGGCGGGAACGCAGCTGCAATTGTCCCTGATGGGCACGGGCCACTGCCTTGACCACGGTCAGGCCCAGGCCAGTGCCGTTGGTCTTGGTGGTAAAAAACGGCTCGCCCAGGCGCTGCAGCACCTGCGGGGCGATACCGCTGCCGCTGTCGCTGACGCACAGGCGCAGGGTTTGTCCGCGGCTATACAGGTGCACTTTCAGGCGCGCCCCGGGGCCACTGGCCTGGGTGGCGTTTTCGATCAGGTTGAGCAGCGCGCCCACCAGGGTGTCGCGGTTGCACAGCAATTCGCCCTGGTGGCTGTCGCACTGCCAGCGCAGGTTGGCCTCCTGCACATGGGTCGCCGCTGCCGCTTGCAGGGACTGCATCAAGCCGGCAGGGGTAACGCGATCGGTCAGCGGCAATTCGCCGCGGGCAAACACCAGCATGTCACGCACCTGGTGCTCCAACTCATGCAGGCGCTCCTTGAGGCGCCCGGCAAAGCGTTGGTGGGTGGCCGCCGGTAATTGCTCGTCAGTCAAATGGCTGGCGTAGATCAATGCCGCCGACAACGGCGTACGAATCTGATGCGCCAAGGAAGCGACCATCCGCCCCAGGGACGACAGCCGCTCATGGCGCGCCAGTTGATCTTGCAGGTGCCGGGTTTCTGTCAGGTCATTGAGCAACACAAGCTGGCCCGGCTCGGCGTCCAGGGAACGGGTCGCGATAGACAGCCGACGCCCGTCCTTGAGGGAGACTTCGTGGCCGTCGTCTTCACGGGGGGCAAAACAGCGGGTGATGACTTCACGCCACAGCTCGCCTTCCAGCGGCAGGCCGAGCAGATCACAGGCTGCCGGGTTGGCTTCGCGCACGCGGCCCTGGTCATCGATGACGATTACGCCACCGGGCAACAGGTCCAGCAGGTTTTGCAGGCGGTTGGCCAGGCGTTCTTTCTCGGCCAGCTCTTGCATGCGCTGGGCGCTGACCACCGCCAGTTCGCCTTTAAGCTCGGAAACCCGGGCCTCAAGCAGACTGTAGGAGTCGGTCAGCTGGCTCGACATCTGGTTGAACTGCGAGAACGCGTGCTCCAGGCCCTGGCGGGTCGGCGGCTCTACAGGCGAAACCAGCCCCTGGATGGCAGGGGCCGAAGATAGTTGGGCGGCGTGGGGCATGATGCTCTCTCGCTTGGCTGACCGTCAGTTAAACGGAACGTTGCGAGGGCTGTAGCAATACCCGTGCCGAAAAAAAACAACCTATAAATCAGGTAGTTGAAAAACAGGCGTCAATCATCCGCCTGTTCATCTCCTTCTTTGCGGCTCATACCGTACTTGCGCATCTTCTCCACCAGGGTGGTGCGACGGATACGCAGGCGCTCGGCGGCCCGGGCCACGATGCCATGGGCATCGTCCAGGGCCTGCTGGATCAACCCTTGTTCGAGGTTGCCGAGGTAGTCCTTGAGATCCAGGCCTTCGGGCGGCAACATCGCGCTAGCGCCGAAGTCTGGAGTATGGCCGTTGATTGCCACGCGCTCTTCCATGTCGCTGCGCAGGCTGTCCATCTGCTCGTCCTCGTCGTCGACGTAGCGGAATTTCTTCGGCAACTCGACCACGCCGATCACCCCGTACGGGTGCATGATCGCCATGCGCTCCACCAGGTTGGCCAGCTCGCGGACGTTGCCCGGCCAGCCGTGGCGGCACAGGGACATGATTGCCGCGGAGTTGAAACGAATGGAGCCGCGCTTCTCGTGCTCCATGCGCGAGATCAGTTCGTTCATCAGCAACGGGATGTCTTCCACGCGCTCGCGCAGCGGGGCCATCTCGATAGGGAATACGTTGAGGCGGTAGTACAGGTCTTCGCGGAAGCTGCCGACCTCGATCATGCTTTCGAGGTTCTTGTGGGTGGCGGCAATGATGCGCACGTCCACGCTCTGGGTCTTGTTGCTGCCCACGCGCTCGAAGGTGCGCTCCTGCAATACGCGCAGCAGCTTGACCTGCATCGGCAACGGCATGTCGCCGATTTCGTCGAGGAACAGAGTGCCGCCATTGGCCAGCTCAAAACGCCCGGCACGGCTCGTGATCGCCCCGGTAAAGGCGCCCTTCTCGTGGCCGAACAATTCGCTTTCCAGCAGCTCTGCCGGGATCGCCCCGCAGTTGACCGGCACAAAGGGCCCGTCGCGACGCTTGGAGTGATAGTGCAGGTTGCGCGCGACCACTTCCTTGCCGGTGCCCGACTCGCCGAGGATCAGCACGCTGGCGTCGGTGTCGGCCACTTGCTGCATCATCTGGCGCACGTGCTGGATGGCGCGGCTGGTGCCGACGAGGCTGCGAAACAGATTGGGCTCACGGTGACGGCCGCGCTCGCGGGCCTGGTCGTACATCTCGCGATAGACCTGGGCGCGGTGCAGGGAATCGAGCAATTTGCTGTAGCTGGGCGGCATTTCCAGGTTGGACAACACACGGCGGCGCTGGTCTTCCGGCAGGTCCACGGAAGAAATATCGCCCATTAGCAACACCGGAAGGAACTCATCCCAGGTAGACAGTGTCTTTAACAGGCCCAGAACTGCGCCAGGAGCGTTTACCGTCCCGATCAATACGCAAATGACTTCACGGCTCGACGACAACGAGCTGACCGCCTGCTGCCAATCGTGGCTGCCGCAGGGTAAATTTTCTTCACCAAGAAAATTTAAAATCACCGCTAAATCGCGGCGGCGGACGCTATCGTCATCGATCAGCAGAATTTTGGTTTCACGCCACATGCAATAGCAACTTCCCTAGTAAAACTTCCTGCCCCGGAATGAGGGCAATCTAGACGTCTGTAAGATTTCTTACCTTCTAGACGTCTGAAATCTGAAAACAGCACTAGTTAAGTCAAAAATGCTGGCACAGTCAAATATATGACGCGCCGTTCGGATTAACTGCGCCCGTTCAACCGAACAGATGGTAAACCTTTGACGCATTTTTCGCTTGGTTGATCTGCGACATCTCTTCGAAAATCGCCTGGCGTTCGCCGGTCGTCACCTCCAGCAACTGCTGGTACACCACCAACAAACTTTCCAGCTTCTCGCGCAATGCGCCCTCGTCTACCGGTGCTTCGCTGAGCACCTCATCAATCACTGCGCGGCAACCCAGGTCCAACTCGCCCACGGCTTCCCAATTGCGCTCAGCCAGCGCGCCGAGAAGGGCTTCGCGGGTTTCGTCGATGCGTTGCAGTGCGTGGCTCATGATGTGTACCTCAAGGCAATCGGCCTTATTGTGGAGCGATGGCATCCCAGCCGGTCTTGACGGTGATCAGCAGGCGGGCGACTTCGTCGATCATCTCGACATCATTGACTTGGTTCGCCTCGACCAGGCGATTGCCCATGTAGTTATACAGGGCATCCAGACGCTGGATCGCGGCCGGGTCTTCGGCTTTCTCAGGCTCCAGGCCATCGCGCAGGCCCGAAATGATTTCGATCGCCTTGCCCAGCATCAGGCCCTTTTGGGCGATGTCCCCGCGGCTCAACGCACCCTTGGCCTGGGCCATGCGATCCAGGCCACCTTCCATCAGCATCTGCACCAGGCGGTGCGGGCTGGCTTCGGAGACCTGAGCGTGGGCATTGACCTTCTGGTACTGGCGAAGGGCTCTCATCGGGTTCATGTTGCTACCTCGTTACTGGCGACAATCGAATAGGTTTGCTTAACCAGTTTTTCGACCACGGCGATAAAAACTTTAATCCAGCACCCTGCGCGAGAGCCCCTGGACAGGGCCCTGGCGCGCACCGCTCATCAGTTCGACTTAGGATTGTTCAGCGAGTTGAGGGTGGTCAGGATGCTGGAGCTGCTGGCGTTGATCTGCGCGATCATGGTGTCCATCGCCGTGTACTTGGCGGTCAGGGACTTCTGCAAGGCATCCATGCGCCGCGTCAGGTCGTCGGTCTCTTTGGTCAAGTCGGTCAACTTGTTGTTGAGATCGGTGGCACGTGTCGCCAGGGTGCCGGTAGTGCCGACGTAGCTGTTGGTCGCCTTGTTCATGCGGGTGATCAAGCCCGTGTCGCCGGTGAACAGCTTGGCAATGTCGCCAGCGCCCTTGACCACGGCCTTGTCCCAGGTTTTGTCATCCAGGCTCAGCAGGCCGGTTTTCTGGTCGGTGGTGATGCCCATCTGCGCCAGGCTGGTCATGGTGCCCGCACCGGAGCCGTTGACCAATTCGGAACGCAGGCTGTTCACCAATTGACGCATCGACGCATCGCCGGTCAACGCACCTGCGGTGGTGGTGGAGGCATCACCGGTTGCAGTGACCTTGGTTTGGGTGTTGATCGCCGTCATCAGCGTGTTGTAGGCGCTGACGAAGGACTGCACCGAGGTTTTCAAGGTATCGGTGTTGCTGGCCACGGTGATGGTGGTCGGCTTGGTGATGTCTACCGTGTCCAACAGGTCCAGGGTCACGCCGCTGATCGCCGAGGTGATCTTGTTGCTGTTCGATGACATTTCAATGTCATCAATGGAGTATTTGGCGTTGGTCGGCGGCTTGCCTTTGTCGTACCCGGTAGCCAGCTGCGAATCGCCGCTGAGGGTGATGTCGGTGCCCTCGCCCATGGTGGTCGAAGTCAGTACCAGCCGCGCGCCATTGGAGTCGCTCAGCACGTTAGCACTGATGCCCTGGGACGAGAGCTGGGTGTTGATGGATTCGCGCACCTGCTGCAACGTCGCGCCACCGGGAATGATCACGTCGTAGCTCTTGCCCGACTGGTTGATGGTCAGCGTCTGGTCTTCGTCCGTGCTGTTGGCCTTGCCCGATGCGCCATCGACATTCACCGCCGTGGTGACTTTCGAAGCCGTCGCCAGGTTAGTGACCTTCAATACGTACTTGCCGCTGGATGCGCCGTCACCCAAGGTAACCTTGGCGTTTTTCTCTTCCGAAGAAGTCGCCGCCAGCCCGTTGAAGGCCGAGGCATTGTTCAACTTGGTGATCGCCGCCTGGTAGGCTTCCAACGCCGTCTTGACCGAGCCCACGGCAGACAACTGCACGGTGGCCTTCTTCTGCTCGTTGGTGATCTGAGCCTGCTTGGGCGCCTGCTCGGCACCTACCAGCGCCTTGACGATAGCCTGGGTGTCGTAGCCCGAACCTGGGCCGGAAATCGTTGAACTAGCCATTTGCCATTCTCCTTGTCCTGCAGCGGCCGTTTTTTGGCGCTTATACGCCTAGACCGCAATCAGAAACATGTTTCGTGCCAACTCAAGCCTTGCTATCAAACAGCAGGCTGCCGGCATCGCTCAGGTTCTGCGCCAATTTCAGCGCGGTCTCCGATGGAATCTGTCGAATCACTTCACCACTGTCAGTGGCGATCACCTTGACCACTACCTTGCCGGTAGAGTCATCGATGGAAAAATCCAGGTTGCGCTGTGAAGCCTGCACAAACTCACGCATATCGGTAACAGCCTTTTCCAGCGCCACGCGCTGCGGCTCTTCACTTTTGATCGGCTCATTGCTGGCCACAGGCTTGGCCTGGGTCACCACTGCGCCAAGGTTGGCCGGGGCCGTGGCTGCGGGGTAAGACGAGGTCAGCTTGATGCTCATGTCCATGTCACCACCTCCAAACTGAAAAAACGGAAGGGCACGTTGTTAAACGCACCCTCCCGTTATTTAACCGCTAGCGCTATTACTGAAGCAGCTTCAGAACAGACGATGGCAGTTGGTTGGCCTGGGACAGGATCGCAGTGGAAGCCTGTTGCAGGGTTTGTTGCTTGGTCAGCTCAGCGGCTTCAGAAGCGAAGTCAGCGTCTTCTACGCGGCCTTTGGCAGCGGAGGAGTTCTGCGAAATGCTCTGCAGGTTGGCCACGGTGCTGGCGAAGCGGTTTTGTACGGCACCCAGCTGCGAACGCTGGCTGTCGATCTGCTGCATGGCGTCGTCCAGAGCTTGAACAGCCTGCTGCGAAGAAGCGGCAGTCAGAATGCTCAGGTCGGAAACGCTGGTTTCCATGGTGACGGCGGTTTTGGTGCCGGCCGTGGCAACAGCTTCCAGACCCAGAGCCTTCAGGCCAGTACCGGCACTACCGTCCTTGATAGTAATGTCTTTGTCAGCGAACAGGTTCAGGGTGCCGTTAGCGTTTTTGCTGGCTTGAACACCGGTGCTTGCGCTGTTGATCGAAGAAACGATCGCGTCAGAGGTGTCGCCCTTTTTGAACTTCACTTCAACGCCGTTTACGTCAATCGAAGTATCAGCGGTGAGTTTAGCTTGAGAAGTACCTGCCGAAAGGCCCAGCTGCGACAGCGAACCGCTAGCAGTATTTGCCAGCTTGATATCTTTACCATCGCCGGACGTCAAAACTACACGACCGTCTGTGAATGCAGCGGTGGCGCCAGTGCCAGCCTCAGCAGCAATTTTCCCCAACACCACTGACATTGCGTCATTCGCGCCCCATGTCACTGCCGCACCATTAACAGTGATACCACCGCCAGCCCCCATAGGGGTCGCAGTTGTTACAGGAGCAGCTGCTACTGGTGTGGCCGCAGGAGCGGCGGTCAAGCCAAGTTTCGCCAGAACCGTGCCACCAGACTCTTCAACAGTGAAGTCCGATTTCGAAGTCAGGGTCAAAATACCGGTGGTAGCATCAGCAGTAGCTGTAACTCCGGTTTTAGCCGTTTGCTTATTGATCTCAGTTGCAGCAGCTGTACCAGCAGTCGCAGCTGTTGAAGTAAGAGTCAGTGTGATGTCTACACCGTTGATGCTAATTTTATCGCCAGCCGCAGTACCTGCTGCCGGAGGCGCAGTACCAGTCACGGCAGCTTTAGTGCCACCGATGTTGGTACCAGTAGCAGTAGCAGCCAAGCCTGTCATCGCAGCGCCATCTACAGCAGCTTCTTTGTAGTTACCCTTCAGCGCAGTCGAGCTGATATCGGTCATACCAAACGAGATAGTCTCGTTGGCGTTTGCGCCGATCTGGAACGCTACGTTGCTGAACGAGCCGTCCAGCAGGTTACGACCACCGAAGGTGGTGGTGCTGGCGATACGGTTCAGCTCGCCCACTTTAGCGGTGAATTCTTGCTGCAGGGAAACACGGTCAGCGTCGCTTTTATCACCGTTGGCCGCTTGCAGGGCGAGTTCACGCAGACGCTGCAGGGTGTTGGTGGATTCTTGCATCGCGCCTTCAGCGGTCTGGGCAATCGACACGCCGTTGTTGGCGTTGGCGATGGCAACGTTCAGACCTTTGACCTGGTTGTTCAGACGGTTAGCGATCTGCATGCCGGCAGCGTCGTCTTTGGCGCTGTTGATTTTCAGGCCGGAGGACAGACGGTTCATCGACTGGCTCAGAGCGTCGGAAGCTTTGTTCAGGTTCTTCTGGACACCCAGGGAGGTGATGTTGGTGTTTACTGATAATGCCATGACGAAATCCTCGTGGTTTGGATACTGCGGCTTCCGGCCCTGGCGACCGCCGGGTGTGGCCTAGAGAACCTACGTAATAGTTATCGTCGTGGTAGCCGGTTGCTTGAGGATTTTTTTGATTTTTTTTAGTAGCCCTGTGCCAGCCCTTGTATTTCAAGGGCTTATGCAGGCGCAGAAGCCCGGTTTCATTGGCTTTTCTGGCGCCAATAAAAAAACGCCGATGATCATTCGATCATCGGCGTTTTTTGTGCAGCGGCTAATGCATCACGGACGATAGAGAATCGCCGAGCCCCACGACAGGCCCACGCCAAAGCCGCTGATTGCCACGCGCTTCCAAGTGGCGTCCATCACGTGCTTTTCCAGCAGCAGCGGGATGCTCGACGACACGGTGTTGCCGGTCTCGACCATGTCCTTGATGAACTTGTCCACCGGCGCTTCTTCAAAACGGCGCGCCACGGCGTCGACGATGGCCGCGCTGCCCTGGTGGATGCAGAACGCATCGATGTCATCGGCCTTGAGGTCCGACTCTTTGAGCAGCTCGTGCAAGTGCGCAGGCACCTTGAGCAAGGCGAAGTTAAACACCTGGCGGCCGTTCATGAAGAACACGCCGTCGCTGACCTTCAGGTGCGGTGCGCCGGAACCGTCGGTGCCGAACTTGGATTTGCCCAGCAGCCATGGCGCGTCCTCGCCCATCCAGGTGGCGGTGGCGGCATCGCCGAACAGCATGGTGGTGTTGCGGTCTTCCGGGTCGACAATCTTGGAATACGGGTCGGCGGTGATCAGCAGGCCGTTTTTCAGGCCCGCGGCTTCCATGAAGCCTTTCATCGCGTAGATGCCGTAGACGTAGCCGGAGCAGCCCAGGGAAATGTCGAAGGCGGCCACGTGAGTTGGCAGGCCCAGTTTGTCCTGCACGATGGCGGCGGTGTGAGGCAGGCCCTCTTCATCGCCATTCTGGGTGACGACGATCAGCGCGTCGATGGATTCGCGCTTCAATTGCGGGTTGTTGGCAAACAAGGCGTTGACCGCCTCGACACACAGATCCGAGGTTTCCTGTGCCGCTTCCTTGCGCGGCAGGAACGCCGAGCCGATCTTGCCGATGATGAACTCTTCATCCTTGGCGAACTTGGCACCCTGGGCGTAGTTATCGATCCCGTCCGCCGGCACGTAACTGGCGATGCTTTTTATGCCAATCATTGTGGCTTCCCAATACTAAATAGCTGGAGAACACCCCTCGGGCTATGCCGGAAGTGCTGACAATAAAGGGGATAACCCCATAAAAATCCCGCTGAAAGCCGCCCGATGAAGGCCCTGTGACGACTTATCCTTTTCACACGATACAGTGAAGATGCGCTTTATGACTCACAGGTCACTCAATTTTGCGTGGTTTATGCAAAACGTTTCAACAATTAAGCCCCCGAAACGACAACGGCCCGCCCTGTTTCCAGAGCGGGCCGCTTGACTGAACGCCGTTTACATCTTGTTGAACAGGCTCAACTGCGAGATTTTCACGAAGGCCAACTGCGAGGCCTGCAACATGGTTTGTTGCAAGCTCAGGTTGATGGCGGCTTCGGCGAAGTCGACATTGCCCAGGGCATTCATGGTGGTGGTATTGGCCAGGTCCAGGCTGACGTTTTCCTTGGACTGAATGTCCAGGCCATTGAGGCGCGCGCCCAGGGAGCCACGCGCCTGGTCGATCTGGCCGTAGGCATTGGTCAGGTTGCCAATGGACTTGGCCACCACATCCTTGAGCTCCTTCTGCGCCGCTGGGTTGCCGTCTGACGGCGTTTCCAGGATTTTGCGCAGATGGCTCAGGGTGTCGAGGACGTTCTCGTTCTTGTTGCTGGTGGCACTGATCGCAAACTGGTCGCCGGCTGCCGGTGCCGGTGCGGTGGTGACATCAAAGGTCACCCCTGCCGCCGTGAGGGTGGTGGCGCCGGCCGCCAGGGTGCCACTGGCGATGGATTTGCTGTCTGCGCTATACGGCTGGGCATACAGGTCATAGGCGCCGGCGGCACCGAACTTCACGATCACGCCCGAGTTGGGAAAGGTGCTGGCGTACGCCGCCGGATCGCTCACCGTGCCGCCGCTCAGTTGCGCGGTGGACGGATTGCTCGGGGTGCGCGAAACGCTGAAGGTGTCCGGCTTGACCGACAGGCTGAACTCGCGATCCTTGACGATGGCGTCCGACGGCGCGCCTGGCAGTATGTCTTTGCCCAGTGCGTCTTTGCCCAGGTTCAAGCCAATGTCGAACTTGACCCCGCGCAGGTTGATAGTCGAGCCGCCTTCCTTGGTGGCATCGAAAGTGCCGTTGCCTGGAATCTCCGAAGTGATGTCCTTGCCAGCATTGTCCGTGACCACGTATTGGGTGCTGCTGGTGAAGGTCAGCTTATACGGCTGACCATCGGAAAAGCTGCTGTTATAGCTGCTGTTGGCCGCGATCAGCCCGGCAGATACGGTGACCTTGCCATCGTCGACCGCTGGCGGCACGAGGATCGGCGCGGTTTGCGTACGGCCCGTATTCGCTGAGCTTTCAAGCATGCTCTTGGCGGTATTGCCCATGGCAACCGACAGGTTCTCTGCGATCTGCAGGCTCAACGGCGTGTCATCGCCCTGGTAACTGTAGGTGCCGTCATTGTTGCGGGCGTAGGGCGGCGTATCGGTCTTGCTGCCGGAGAACAAGTAATTGCCGCTGGCGTCCTTGGTATTGAGCAGGCCCAGGATCTGGTCTTCAATGGCGCCAATCTCGGCGGCCGTCGACTTGCGGTCAGCGTCGCTGATGCCGACGTTACCCGCCTTGAGCGCCAACTCACTGGCCCGTTGAATCGCGATATTGATATTTTCCAGCACGCCGTCCTGGGTGGTCAGCGAGTTTTTCAGGGTGTCGATGTTGCCATTGAACTGCGCCAGCATGTCTTTCTGCTGCTGCAGCATCAACAACCGCGCCGCCGCCACCGGATCATCTGCGGCGGTTTGCACGCGCACGCCGGAGCTGGCCTGGTCCTGGGCCTTGACCACGCTGGAATAGTTGCTCTGGTACTTGGCAGAGCTGGTCTCGAAATACTGCTGTGTAGAAATACGCATCGTCCCAGCCTCCCTTAAAGAGCATTCATCAGTGTGGTGAAGGTTTCCTGCGCAGCCTTGATGATCTGCGACGACGCGGTGTAGTACTGCTGGAACTTGATCATGTCGCCCGCTTCATCATCCAGGTTGACCCCGGATACCGAGTTGCGTGCTTCCTTGTTGGCGCTGAGCAACGCACCGGTGGCGGCGGTGTCGACCCCGGCCTGGCTGGCCTTGGCACCCACGGTCGAGACCAGCTTGCTGTTGGCACCCACCAGGCTGGTGCCCGCGTTGCCCTCGCCCATGCCGACGGTGGCCTTGGTTTGCAGGTTCAGCAGTTCCTGGGCGTTGCGACCGTCGGATTTGCCGCCACTGTTGAAGGCGAAGGTGGTGCTGTCGCCGTCTGCCGGGGAGCCGTTGACGGTGGTGTCGAACTTGAAGCTCTTGCCGGGAATGGCGGCACCGCTGGCGTCGCGCATTGGCACGTCCACGGTGATCTTGTTGCCCTGCCCCGGAATGATCGAGCCGGTGCCAATCGGGTTGCCCTTGGAGTCGCTGATCGTATACGACTGCGTTCCGTCGGCGGCAGGCTTGCCGAACACCATCTTCACCGGCATCGAGTTTTCAATACCGGCGCGCAACTGGGCAGTGTCAGTGCCGCCATGGATATCCAAAGGCACTGTCAAAGCCGGCTGGGTAAAGGTGCCCGTGCCACTGTTGGTCTTGCTGCTGGTACCTGCCAACGGGCCGGCAAACGCCAGCTTGTTCGCATCGGTGAGCGCCACGCCAATACCGCTGGCGCCCGTGGCGGTGGGGCTGACCTTGAAGCTGTCGCCAAACGCCATGGTGCCCTTGCCGTCCAGCGCCAGGGTGAAACCATCCAGGGTCGGCGGCGGTGTAGCGCTCATGTCAAAGGTGCCCATGGCCTTGCCGTCCGAGCGCAACACCGTGATCTTGTTAGGATCGGTCTTGTCGCTGAAGGTCACGGTGTAGTCAAACGTGGACAACTGACTGCTGTCCTTGATCGTCACGTTCAGGTTGCCCGCGCCGGCGCTGTTGCCCGAGGCACCCTGGCTGCGCGAGGCAATGGCGGCCGCGCTGTTGATGTCTTTGAACAGCGAAACGCCAAAGTCACCATTGAGGTCCAGGCCCTGGCCCAGCTGGCTGTTGAGCGTATCCGCGGTGGCAATGGCGATACGCCCCAGCTCATTGATGGCCGGCATCAAGGCATCGCTGCGATAGCGCAACAGGCCACCGATGCTGCCGCCGCTGATCACCGAGCCCAGGTCTAGGCTGGTGCCGTTCATGTCCAACTGGATGGTGTACTGGCTGTTATCGGTTTTGCTTGGTGCCGCGGAAATCTTGTTGGAGATCCCGCCCTCTACCAGGGACTGGCCGCTGCCGGTGGTCACGCTGAACTGGCCGTTTTTCTCGGTGGCCGTGACACCGATCAACTCATTGAGCGAGCGTACTGCCTCGTTACGCGAGTCCAGCAGGTTGGCTGGGGCGCTATTGGAGCTGCCCTGGGCCTGGGAGATCTGCTGGTTAAGCGAGGCAATCGAGGCGGTCAATTGGTTGACCTGATCAGTCATGCTGCTCAGTTGGTTGTTGATGGTCTCTTTCTGCTGGGTCAACTGCGTGGAGATTGAGTTGAAACGGCTGCTCAGGGTCTGGGCGTTGGTCACCAGCAATTGGCGGGCCGACAGGTCGCTGGGGTTGGACGCGGCGGTTTGCAGGGTGGCGAAGAACGAACTGAGCACTGAGGACAGACCGGTGGTTTTGTCCGACAGCACTTTGTCGACGGCCCCCACCTGGTCCAGGTACGCCTTGGCGTCGTTATTGAGCGCCGTGCTGTTCTGGTAAGCGGTGTCCAGGTACTCGTTGTACACCCGGCGCACATCGGCCAGGGTGGTGCCGCTGCCGATGTACACGCCGCCGAACGGGTTTGATGCGTTGGTATTTTGCGTGGTCTGCTGACGCGAGTACCCTGGGGTATTCACGTTGGCGATGTTATTACTCAAGACCGACAACGATCCTTGAGCGGCATTGAGCCCTGACATCCCGATACTGAGCAAACTCATGGTTCAGACCTTATAAATGTGTGGTTGCGCCAGCGGCAGCGTAGTTCTGGTAACTGTTCATGTTTTTTGCGATCTGCGAAATCTTGCTGGCGTAATCCGGGTCGGTTGCATAACCGGCTTTTTGCAACTCGCGTACAAACTGTTCCGGGTTGTCGGCTGATTTCACAACTTCTTTATAGCGATCATGGCTTTGCAGCAAAGTCACGAGGTCGTGGAAGCTGTCCTGATACGAGCTGTAGGAACGGAACTGCGCCGTTTCCTTGACCATCGCACCATCGCGAAACTCGCTGGTGATCGCCCGGGCCTGACCGCCCTGCCAGCTCTGGCCAGCCTTGATGCCGAACAGGTTGTGGCTGCTACTGCCGTCCTCGGCGCGCATCACCGATTTGCCCCAGCCGGTTTCCAGCGCGGCCTGGGCCACGAGATATTTGGGGTCGATACCGATACGTGCGGCGGCGGCCTTGGCCATCGGCAGCATAGTGGCGACGAATTCATCCTGGGAGCTGAAGGCTTTCTTGGCCGGCGCCAGCGGTGGCTGGGCAATGGCGCGGCCATACACCTGCATGCGCCCGCTCGGCACGGCAAAGCTACGCGCGCTGCTGTTGATGACCGTGTCGTCGGCAGCGCTGTTACGCAGGGGCGCGGCTTTGGCTTCGACCGGAGCGTTCGGCACGATGCCGGCCAGCAGGCGGTCGGCCAGCCTGCTGGGCAAGGCGATACGGCGCTGGTTCATCAGTTCCATGTCGTTGGCATGGGTGCTGGCGCCCTCAGGCACGGCCACGCGATACGCCCACAAAGGCCGCTGGCCATTGGAGCGGCCCAACGGGCCTTCGGCCTGGGTACCGGCGGCAATCTCGGTCGGCACATCGACTTTCTTCGCCGACGCATCCGCCGCCGGGCCTTGCAAGGTCGCGGCCTGGGCCTCCACCGGCTTGTTCTTCTGCATCTGGCGCATCAGCACATCGGCCAGGCCGATACCACCGCCTTCGCGGGACATCGACACCGCCAATTGCTGGTCGTACATTTCCTGGTATTGCTTGGCGGCCGGGGTGTTCAGCGGGTTGTCCTTGCCCAGGGCCTCGGTGGCCGAACGCATGGACTTGAGCATCTCGTTCAAAAACAGCGACTCGAATTCCTGCGCCACTTTGCGCAGGTTGCCTTCACTGTTTTTGTCGTCGCCGACCTTGAGCTGGTTAAGCCGGTTCAGGTCGGAGTAAGACCCCGAGTCCGCCGTGCTGCTGATACCGCTCTTGCGCATATCCATGGCCATGGCCTCAGATCACGATCAGGTCGGCTTGCAACGCGCCGGCCTGCTTCAAAGCTTCGAGGATCGCCATCAAGTCGCCGGGCGCAGCGCCCACCTGGTTCACCGCACGGACAATCTCGTCCAGGGTGGTGCCGGGGCCGAACTTGAACATCGGCTTGGCTTCTTGCTGGGCATTGACGCGCGAGCGCGGGACCACGGCCGTCTGGCCACCGGACAACGGCCCAGGCTGGCTGACGATCGGGTCTTCGGTGATGGTCACCGTCAGGCTGCCGTGGGTTACCGCCGCTGGCGAGACCTTGACGTTCTGGCCGATCACGATGGTGCCGGTGCGCGAGTTGATGATGACTTTCGCTACGGCCTGGCCTGGGTCCACTTCAAGGTTTTCCAGGATCGACAGGTAGTCCACACGCTGGCTTGGGTCCAGAGGCGCAGTGACGCGAACCGAGCCGCCGTCGATGGCCTGGGCCACGCCAGGGCCGAGCATGTCATTGATCTTGTCGACCACGCGCTTGGCGGTGGTGAAGTCGGAGCGGTTGAGGTTCAGGGTCAGGCTGTTGCCCTGGTTGAAACCACTCGGCACGGTGCGTTCAACCGTGGCGCCACCGGGGATACGCCCGGCCGACGGCACGTTGACGGTGATCTTCGAGCCGTCGCGGCCTTCGGCGTCAAAACCGCCGACCACCAGGTTGCCCTGGGCAATGGCGTAGACGTTGCCGTCGATACCTTTGAGCGGCGTCATCAGCAAGGTGCCACCGCGCAGGCTCTTGGAGTTACCCATGGACGACACGGTGATGTCCACCACCTGCCCCGGCTTGGCAAACGCGGGCAGATCGGCGCTGATCGACACCGCTGCGACGTTCTTCAACTGCACGTTGCCCGAGCCTGGCGGCACTTTGATGCCGAACTGCGAGAGCATGTTGTTGAAGGTTTGCAGGGTGAACGGCGTCTGGGTGGTCTGGTCACCCGTGCCGTTGAGCCCCACGACCAGGCCATAGCCGATCAACTGGTTGGAGCGCACGCCGGAAATACTGGCGATGTCCTTCAGGCGCTCGGCATGGGCCACAGCGCTCAAGGCCAGCAAAAGCGTCATCGCCATCAGCTGTTTGAACTTCAAAATGGCCACCTAGAAAGGGAACAGCGGGCTGAGGAAGAAGCGGTCGAACCAGCCCGGCTGGCTCGCATCGGCAAACGAACCGGTGCCCGAGTAGGTAATGCGTGCATCGGCAATGCGCGTCGACGGCACGGTGTTGTCGGTGGAGATGTCATCGGCGCGGACCATGCCGGCGATGCGCACCAACTCGTCGCCGGTGTTGAGGGTCATCCACTTCTCACCACGCACGGCAATGATGCCGTTGGGCAATACGTCGGCGACGGTCACGGTGATCGAACCGGTCAGGCTGTTGCCCTGCCCTGCCGCGCTCTTGCCGTTGGTGGCACGGTCGCCGCTGTAGCCGGCGTCCAGGCTCAGGTCACCACTGCCCAGCGGGTTGTTGGTGTTCAGGCCGCCGCCGAACAGCGAGGTCAGGCCGATGCTGGTCTTGCTGTTCTTGCCGATCTGCGAGTTGGCGTTCTTGCTGGCCTGGGTCTTCTCATTCAGGGTAATGGTGATGATGTCACCGACCCGGAACGCCTTGCGGTCGCTGTACAGGTTCTGCTCGAAACCAGCCTGGTAGATCGAGCCATTGTTGGCCGCCGCCGGCAGCGGTGTGCGTGGCAACACCGGCGCGTAGTACGGGTCATTGGGCTTTGGCGTGGGGGCGACACAGCCCGCAAGCACGGCGATCCCACTCAATGCCAACACACAAACATAGCGATTCATGACCCTAACCTCACGGTGTTGCAGGCACCCTCAAGGGCGCCCCATAGACTGATTACAGATTTTGCGTAACGAACGAAAGCATCTGGTCGGCGGTGGAAATCACCTTGGAGTTCATCTCGTAGGCGCGCTGGGTGGTGATCATGTTGACCATCTCCTCAACGGTGCTGACGTTGGAGGTTTCCAGGGTGCTTTGCAGCGTGGTGCCGAAGCCGTTCAAGCCAGGGGTGCCGATTTGCGGCGCGCCACTGGAGGCGGTTTCCAGGAACAGGTTGTTGCCCATCGCCTGCAGGCCGGCCGGGTTGATGAAGTCGGCGGTTTGCAGGTTGCCGATCACTTGGGAGGCCGGGTTGCCAGCAACGGTGATGGACACGGTGCCGTCGTTGCCGACGGTGAAGGTCTTGGCGTCGGGCGGCACCACGACAGCAGGCTCCAGGGCGAAACCGTTGGCGGTCACGATCTGGCCGTTGGAGTCCAGGTGGAAGGTGCCGTCACGGGTGTAAGAGGTGGTGCCATCCGGCTGCAGTACCTGGAAAAAGCCGCGGCCGTTGATCGCCATGTCCAGAGGCTGGCCGGTTTGCTGCAGGTTACCGGCGCTGAAGTTTTTCTGGGTGCCGACGATCTGCACACCGGTACCCAGTTGCAGGCCCGACGGCAGTTCGCTGTCCTGGGTCGACTGGGCGCCCGGTTGCTTCTTGATCTGATAGAGCAAGTCCTGGAACTCGGCGCGGTCACGTTTGAAGCCCGTGGTCGACACGTTTGCCAGGTTGTTGGAAATGGTCGTCAGGTTGGTGTCCTGGGCGGACAGGCCTGTCTTGGCAACCCATAGAGCCGGAAGCATGCTGTTCTCCTTCGTGCGCCGGATGGTTGGCGCTGCGTTGCAAATTAGTTAATGGGCTTGGATCAGCTCATCTGCATGACGCGCGTCATGGCCTGGTCGTCTTCTTTAGCGCTGTTCATCATCTTGATATGCAGCTCGAACTGCTTGGCCAGCGCCAGCACCGCGGTCATTTCTTCCACGGCATTGACGTTGCTCGCCTGCAGGAAACCCGAGGTCAGCCGCACATTCGCGTCGGCCTGGGCCGGTTGGCCATCCTTGGTGTGGATGGTGCCGTCCAGGCCCTTGGTCATGTTCTTGAGGTCAGGCTGGACCATCTTGATACGGTCCACTTCCGCCATCACCCGCGGACCTTCGCCCATGGCACGGATGCTGATGGTGCCGTCCGAACCCACTTCGATTTTCTGCTGGGGCGGCACGGCAATCGGGCCACCGTTGCCCATGATCGGCATACCGTTGCCGGCCCGCAGCACGCCCAAGGCATCCACGTTCATGCTGGCGCTGCGCACGTAGGCTTCGCCGCCATCGGGGGTTTGCACCGCCATCCAGCCGTCGCCGCTGACGGCCACGTCGAGGTCGCGGCCGGTTTCGATCATCGCGCCCGGTGAAAAGTCGGTAGCCGGACGTTCGGTCATGGCAAACGCCCGCGCCGGAAAGCTGTCACCGAACACCGGCATCGAACGCGCCTGTTCCAGGTCGCGCTGGAAACCGTTGGTGGAAATGTTCGCCAGATTGTTGGCATGGGCCTTCTGCGCCAGTGCATTCTGGCTGGCGCCGGTCATTGCCACATAAAGGTACTTGTCCACGCTCTATCCTCTTTCTGACGGACGCTTGCCGCCCACCGCTGTACTGAGGAGGCTTAAGCAATTTGCGAACCAACTTTTCAAAAGAGACCAAAGTCCAAGCGCGGCGGGGGTTTCGTAGAGGTAGCTGAAATAGCGCGGGACGAAACAGTCGAAAAAACGGCGGACTACTGCCGCCTGCGGCAAACACCGGCCTGGAAAACGACAGAGCCCAAATGTGGGAGCGGGCTTGCTCGCGAATACGGCAGGTCATTCAACATATCAGTGACTGAGCCACCGCATTCGCGAGCAAGCCCGCTCCCACATTTTTGGCCGCGTTGAATCAGCGAACTATTTATCGGCCTTGAGCACTTCGTAATCACGCAGCTTGTTGGCAATGGTGGTGTGGGAAACTCCCAGGCGCTTGCCTAACTGGCGGCTGCTCGGGTGTTCGGCGTACAGGCTTTCCAACACCGCCTTCTCAAAGCGCCCGACGATATCCTCCAGGCTCCCCTCCAGGGAAAAATCACCCAGCGGCTGACGCACGCCGTAATCGGGCAAGCGAATATGCTCAACCTTGACCGTGCCGCCTTCGCACAACGACACCGCCTGGAACAGCACGTTTTCCAGTTGCCGCACGTTGCCTGGCCAGTGGTAGTGGCTGAGTTTGTCCATGGCCGCAGGGGCCAGCCTGGGCAGTGGGCAACCGATCTGCCGACTGGCCTGGTCGAGAAAGTGCTCGACCAACGGCGCGAGGCCATCCAGGCATTCGCGCAACGGCGGGATATGCAACGACAGCACATTCAGCCGGTGATAAAGATCCTGACGAAACTCCCCCCGGGCGCAGAGTTCCGACAAGTCCATCTGGGTCGCGCAGATCACCCGCACGTCCAGGTACACCTCTTCATCACTGCCCACCCGGCGAAAACAACCATCCTGCAAAAAGCGCAGCAGCTTGACCTGCAAGCGCGCGCTCATTTCTCCCACGCCATCCAGAAACAAGGTACCGCCCGCCGTCAGCTCAAGCAGGCCCAATTTACCTTCCGCCCGCGCCCCTTCAAATGCGCCGGGGCCATAGCCAAACAGTTCAGTCTCGGCCATCGACTCGGGCAACCCCGCGCAGTTGAGCGCCATCAACGGCGACTGCCCCCGCGGGCTGGCCAAGTGGCAGGCCCGGGCCAACAGCTCCTTGCCGGTGCCGGTTTCGCCTTCTATTAATAGCGGCGCATCCAGCGGCGCCATGCGCCGCGCTTCACGCACCACCGCGGCCATGACCTTGGAGCTTTGGAAGATGCTGTCGAAACCGCGCAGCTCTTGCTTGCGCACGTTATAGATACGCTCACCGACACGGTCGGCACGGTGCAGGGTGAGCACGGCGCCGGCCATGGCTTCGCTGTCGTCGTGCTCGGAGGATTGCAGCGGCGCGATATCCGCCAGAAATACGTCGCCCTTGACCTTGACCCGCAGGCCATTGATTCGCGACTTGCTGGCGCGCACCAGTTCCGGCAAGTCAAAATCCTCGGCATAACGCGACAGGGGAATCCCCGGCACTTCATCTACCCGCACGCCAAGCAACTGCGCCGCCGCCCGGTTGGCGGCCACAATGGAGCCGCCCATATCAATGGACAGCACCGGGAACTCCAGGGCACCGAGCAACGCATTGAGTTCCATATGCCGCCGCTCGCTGGGCATCAGCCCTACCCGCTTGACCCCGAACACCCCGGCAATCGCCTCGAACTGCGGGCGCAACGCTTGGAATTGCATGTTCACCAGGTTGGGGCAGAACAGGTAGATGGCATTGCCATGCTCACCGCCGACTTCGCCCTTGGCGACGTTGACGCCGTACTCCACCAGCAGGTTGAGGATGTCCCGCAGGATGCCGATGCGGTTCTGGCAGTGCACTTTGATACGCATGGAAAAACTCGAAAAAGGAGTAGGCGCCGCGTCTTTTTGTTGCCAGGCGCAGATAGTCGTCAAGATTATGTGACAGCACGGCAGCTATTCCCAGCCCATAGCTGCGAGAAACGAGCCTATCGTAACGAATTCTTTACGAATATCGGTAATTTTTCCTACATGCATTCGCTAAAGGCTGATGGAATCCTGCGCCTATCCGGTTATCAATAGAGGCATCCCAGGACATAACAAGAACGAATGCCTAGCAGGAGAGCCGTATGAAGCAGACGCAGTACGTGGCCCGCGAGCCCGATGCGCAAGGTTTTATCCACTACCCGCCAGAAGAACACGCGGTGTGGAATACCCTGATCACTCGTCAGTTGAAGGTGATTGAGGGCCGCGCCTGCCAGGAATACCTGGACGGCATCGACAAGCTCGGCCTGCCCCTGGACCGCATCCCCCAACTGGGCGAGATCAACAAGGTGCTGGCCGACACCACCGGCTGGCAAGTCGCCCGCGTGCCGGCGCTGATTCCCTTCCAGACCTTCTTTGAATTGCTGGCCAGCAAGCAGTTTCCGGTGGCGACCTTTATCCGCACCCGTGAAGAACTGGACTACCTGCAAGAGCCGGATATTTTTCACGAGATCTTTGGCCACTGCCCGCTGCTGACCAACCCCTGGTTCGCTGAATTCACCCACACCTACGGCAAGCTCGGCCTGGCGGCCACCAAGGAGCAACGGGTGTACCTGGCGCGCCTGTACTGGATGACCATCGAATTCGGCCTGGTGGACACGCCTCAGGGCCGGCGTATCTACGGTGGCGGCATTTTGTCGTCGCCTAAAGAAA
This sequence comes from Pseudomonas sp. BTN1, assembly GCF_001907715.1. Taxonomy (NCBI): domain Bacteria; kingdom Pseudomonadati; phylum Pseudomonadota; class Gammaproteobacteria; order Pseudomonadales; family Pseudomonadaceae; genus Pseudomonas; species Pseudomonas sp. BTN1. The sequence goes on from NZ_MPBM01000015.1 coordinate 45,777, forward strand.
GTGTGTATTGCCTGTCGGACGAGCCCGAGCACCAGGCCTTCGACCCGCTGGAAGCGATGCGCACCCCCTATCGCATCGACATCCTGCAACCGCTGTACTTCGTCTTGCCCGAGCTCAAGCGCCTGTTCGACGTGGCGCAGGAAGACATCATGGGCATGGTCGAGCGCGGCATGCAGTTGGGTCTGCACGCACCGAAATTTCCGCCCAAACCCAAAGCCGCGTGAACCTCACGTTTTAAGGCCAGGTGAGTCTGTTCCCTGGCCCCGCGTTGCTTTAGGGTAACGCCACTGACCTTCAATCATTCGAATTCAGGACACCTTCCATGACCACCTTGAACCAAGCCCACTGCGAAGCCTGCCGCGCCGATGCCCCGCAAGTCAGCGATGAAGAACTGCCGGTGCTGATCAAGCAGATCCCTGACTGGAACATCGAAGTGCGCGATGGGGTGATGCAGTTGGAAAAGGTTTTCCTGTTCAAGAACTTCAAATTCGCCCTGGCTTTCACCAACGCCATGGGTGAAATTTCCGAAGCCGAAGGCCATCACCCTGGCCTGCTCACCGAGTGGGGCAAAGTCACCGTGACCTGGTGGAGCCACTCCATCAAGGGCCTGCACCGCAACGACTTCATCATGGCCGCGCGCACCGACGAAGTGGCCAAGACTGCCGAGGGTCGCAAGTAATGCATTTCGATGCCATCGACCGCGTGCCCGGCGACCCGATCCTCGGGTTGATGGACCTGTATACCCAGGACGCCAACCCGAACAAGTTCGACCTGGGCGTAGGTGTCTATAAGGACGAGCAAGGCCTGACGCCGATTCCCCACTCGGTGAAGCTGGCGGAACAGCGCCTGGTCGACACCCAAGTGACCAAGACCTATATCGGTGGGCATGGCGATGCAGCCTTCGGCAGCCTGATCAGCCAACTGGTGCTCGGCGCCGACTCGGCCTTGCTGCGTGACCGCCGCGCTGGCGCCACGCAAACCCCAGGCGGCACCGGCGCCCTGCGCTTGAGTGCCGACTTTATCGCTCACAGCCTGCCGGGCCGTGGCGTGTGGCTGAGCAACCCGACCTGGCCGATCCACGAAACCATTTTTGCCAAAGCCGGGCTCAAGGTCAGTCATTACCCTTACGTGGGCAGCGACAACCGCCTGGATGTGACGGCGATGCTGGCAACCCTGTCCAGCGTGCCCAAGGGCGACGTGGTATTGCTGCACGCGTGCTGCCATAACCCGACCGGCTTTGACCTGTCCCAGGATGACTGGCGCCAGGTCTTGCAGATCGTGCGTGAACGCCAGTTGCTGCCGCTGATCGACTTCGCCTACCAGGGCTTTGGCGATGGCCTGGAACAGGATGCCTGGGCGGTGCGCCTGTTTGCCGCCGAGCTGCCGGAAGTGCTGATCACCAGCTCCTGCTCGAAGAACTTCGGCCTGTATCGCGACCGCGTGGGTGCATTGATCGTCTGTGCGGCGGATGCCAAAAAGCTCACCGATGTACGCAGCCAACTGGCGAATATCGCTCGCAACCTGTGGTCGACACCGCCGGATCATGGCGCCGCCGTGGTGGCGACCATCCTCGGTGATGCACAGCTGAAAAAGCAGTGGAGCGAGGAAGTCGAGGCCATGCGTTCGCGGATCGCCCATCTGCGCGAAGGATTGGTGGAAGCGCTTGCGCCCCATGGCCTGGCCGAGAAATTCGCACATATCGGCACGCAGCGTGGGATGTTTTCCTATACCGGCTTGAGTGCCGAGCAGGTCAAGCAACTGCGCGAAAAGCACAGTGTGTATATGGTCAGTTCGGGGCGGGCTAACGTGGCCGGTGTTGATGCAACGCGCTTGACGTTGCTGGCTCAAGCCATCGCCGACGTTTCCAACTGAAGCAACAGGATTACGTGTGGGAGCTGGCTTGCCTGCGATGGGGGTGGTTCAGTTGCAGATTAATTGCCTGGCCCACCGCCATCGCGGGCAAGCCCGCTCCCACAGGGGATTGATGCCGGACGCTGAATCCGTGTGCGATACCTAGCCAGCGCCCACTTTTATAAGCACGCAGGGCTTCAGCCAGCGACCATTTCGGCCTTTAGCAGTGCCTCTTTGGCCTGCGCATCCGCCAACCGATACAACTCGATATGCCCATCCCAGTGCTCGATCAAGGCCGTGCACGACTCCACCCAATCCCCGCAGTTGAGGTAATCCACCTCGCCCACCTTGCGAATCTCGGCATGGTGAATATGCCCGCACACCACCCCGTGCAATTCACGCTTGGTCACCTCGTGGGCAATCGCCTCTTCGAAATCGCTGATAAAACTCACTGCCGTCTTGACCTTGTGTTTCAGGTACGCCGACAGCGACCAATAACCGTAGCCATACCGCGCACGCCAGTGGTTCAGCCAGCGGTTCAGCGTCAGGGTGAATTCGTAGGCCGAGTCGCCGAGGAAGGCGAGCCAGCGGTGATAGCGCGTGATCACATCAAACTGGTCGCCATGAATCACCAGCAAATGGCGGCCATCGGCGGTGACGTGTACAGCCTCATCGACCAACTGAATATTGCCCAGGATCAGCTTGGAATAGCGACGCAGGAACTCGTCATGGTTGCCGGTGACATAGATCACCTCGGTGCCACGTTTGGCCATGGTCAGCAAGCGGCGGATCACGTTGGTGTGAGCCTGGGGCCAATACATGCCACCGCGCAGTTTCCAACCGTCGATGATGTCACCGACCAGGTAGACCTTGTCGGCATGGTAGCCCTTGAGAAAGTGCGACAGGTGTTCGGCCTGGCAATCCCGAGTGCCCAGGTGCACGTCGGAAATCCACAGGGTTCGCACCCGTTGCTTGCGGCTGGGCTTGGTGAACTCGGCACGGGTCATGGGCATCCCTCGACGCTGTTTTGGCGAGCTTGCGCCTTGGCGATTAATAGCCCATGACAAGCGTGCGTCAGTCTGATGACAGCGCCCGCGGCCTGCCAAGCGTTGTAGACTGACGGCTTGCCGCCCTGGAGACCGCGATGAGCCCGACCCTCACGCTACGCCACTACCTTGAAGCGCCCATTGCCCACAGCCATGACCATGCGCAGTTGGTGTTCGGCCTTTCCGGGCACCTGGACCTGGAAGTCGATGGCCGTGGCAGCCAGGTGCGCGAAAGCAGCGTGATGGTGCTGCCCTTCTCCACCCACCACGCCTGCATCAGCCGCGATGGCAGCCGCTGCCTGGTGCTGGATGTGCCGACCGAGCACTGGGTGGTGCAATCCTTGGGCGAACATGCCGATGCCAGCCGCCGCTTGCTCGACCAACCCGCACGCCTAGCGCTGGATGCCCGGCAACACCAACTGGTGCAGTGGCTGGCACAAAGCCCGGTGCACGACCCGCTGATCGTCCAGCAAGGCGCCGTGTTGTTACTGGCCAGCCTCAACCACCCTCAGGGTCAACCGCTGCCTGGCCGGCGTCTGCCTTATGCCGCGTTCAATAGCCATATCGAGCGCCATGCGGCGCGTCCGCTCCAGGTGGCCGACCTGGCGCGGATTGCCGATTTGTCCGTGCCGCGCCTGCATGCACGGTTTATGGCTGAGTGCGGGCAAACGCCGATGGACTATCTACGCAGTCGTCGCTTGCATATGGCGCTCAGGCTTTTACGCGAAACCTCCCTGCCCATCGGCGAGATTGCCGAGCGCGTCGGCTACGCCTCGCAAAGTGCATTTTGCGCGGCCATGCTACGGGCCTTTGGCGCCTCGCCCGGGGCGTTGCGTCGGGCGGGCTAGCAAGAGTCTTGCGCTAAAAATCACCCAGCCCGCGACAGACGCCCATCCTCCAACCCTCTAGACTGCGAGGCTGTCACCCCCTGTTGGATCAAGGATCGCAATGACTCCCCGCTCAGCCCTTGGCGCCCTGCATATCGGCGCACTGATGTTTGGCCTCACCGGCGTATTCGGCAAGCTGGCGGCGGCCTCCCCTGCCATCATCGTATTCGGCCGGGCCGCGTTTGCCGTGCTGGCCCTGGCGGTATTCGCCCGCTTTGCCAGCAACGCTCCCTGGAAAAAACTGGAGATGCGTGATTGGCGTCGCCTGCTGGTCAGCGGCGTCGTGCTGGCCGCCCATTGGGTGACGTTCTTTATCGCTGTCAAAGTCGCGGGTGTGGCCGTGGCGACCCTGGGGTTCACCGCATTTCCGGCCTTTACCGTAATCCTTGAGGGGCTGATTTTCCGCGAGCGCATTCGCGCCAATGAAGTGCTGCTGGTGGTGCTGGTCACCGTTGGCCTGGTGCTTGTGACCCCGGATTTCAATCTCGCCAGCGAGGCCACGGGCGGGCTGCTGTGGGGCATCGCCTCGGGCCTGTTGTTCTCGTTGTTGTCGCTGAACAATCGCGCCAGTTCAGGGCGCATTCCTGCGGTACAGGCCGCGCTGTGCCAGAACGTCGTGGTCGCCGCGCTCCTGCTGCCCGTGGCCGCGCCGGGGTTGGCGGATGTGCGAGGGATAGATTGGCTGTGGATCGGGCTGCTGGGGGTGTTTTGTACCGGCCTGGCCCACAGCCTGTTTGTCGCCAGCCTTGCGGTGATCAAGGCGCGCACCGCGTCGGTGGTGTTTGCGATGGAACCGGTCTACGGCATCACCGTGGCCTGGCTGTTGTTTGCCGAAACCCCGACCCTGCGCATGCTGCTGGGCGGCGCCTTGATCATCGTCGCCATCGTGCTCTCCGGCCTGATGGGCAGCGCCAGCCAGGCCAAGCAACCGGCGCCGGCCTGACTTCAGACGGTACGGTCGTTATGCCCGAGATCGCGCTGCGGGTCGATCTGGTCGCGCACTCGCTGCTTGAGCACCTTGGCCTCGGGAAAACCGCCATCGGCCTTGCGCTCCCAAATCTGCACGCCATCGCAGGTAATGCGAAAGGCCCCGCCGGTGGCTGGTTCCAGTGCCACGCGCCCCAAGTCATCGGCAAAGGTGCTGAGTAGCTCCTGGGCCAGCCACGCGGCGCGCAGCAACCACTGGCACTGGGTGCAATAGGTGATCACGATCTCGGGTTTGCATGCAGACATCATTAAGCGGCTCCTGGCGTAACAGGCTCAGCGAATCGGGTGGCTATAATAGCGGCCTTTGTCGCCCAGCCACGAGATTGATGATGCGCCGCCTGCTGTCTTGCCTGTTCCTGTGCCTTGTCCCCCTACTTGCCGACGCGGTAGAAGCCCCCCGCCCGAAAATCGGCCTGGTGCTGTCCGGCGGCGCTGCCCGTGGCCTGGCGCATATCGGCGTGCTCAAGGCGCTTGAAGAGCAAGGTATTCATATCGATGCGATTGCCGGCACCAGTATGGGCGCGGTGATTGGCGGGTTGTATGCGTCGGGCTACAAAATTGACGAGCTGGAGAAGTTGGCGCTGGGGATCGACTGGCAGCAGGCCCTGTCCGACGCGCCACCGCGTGAAGATGTACCGTTTCGGCGCAAACAGGACGACCGGGATTTCCTGGTCAAACAAAAACTCAGTTTCCGCGACGATGGCAGCCTCGGCCTGCCGCTGGGCGTGATCCAGGGCCAGAACCTGGCGTTGCTGCTGGAAAGCATGTTCGCCCACAGCAGCAACACGCGTAATTTCGACAAGCTGCCGATCCCCTTTCGCGCCGTGGCTACCGACATCACCACCGGCGAAAAAGTAGTCTTCAGCAAAGGCCACCTGCCCCAGGTGATACGCGCCAGCATGTCGATTCCCGCGGTGTTCGCCCCGGTGGAGCTGGATGGCCGCCTGCTGGTGGACGGCGGTATGACCGACAACATCCCGTTGGATGTGGCGCGGGAGATGGGCGTCGATATTGCTATCGTGGTCGACATCGGCACCCCGCTGCGCTCGCGCAAACAACTGGCCACCGTGGTGGACGTGCTCAACCAGTCCATCACCCTGATGACCCGGCGTAACTCCGAGGAACAACTCAAGGCCCTGAACCCCAAGGACGTGTTGATCCAACCGCCGCTGGCCGCTTATGGCGTCACCGACTTTGGCCGCGCCAAGGACATGATCGATGCCGGCTACCGCGCCACCCGTGCCCTCGACGTACGCCTGGCACACCTGCGCCCTGCCGAACCCATCGACGCCGACCTGATAGCCGCCCGCACACCGGGCGAACGCACCCCGGTAATCACCGCAATCCAGGTGGAGAACGACTCCAAGGTCAGTGATGACGTCATCCGCTATTACATTCGCCAGGGGCTGGGAGAACCGTTGAACCTGGGCCGCCTGCAATCAGACATGGGCACCCTGTACGGCCTGGATTACTTCGAGCAGGTGCAATACCGCGTGGTAAAAAAAGGCCAGGACAACACCCTGGTGATCAGCGCACGCGGCAAGCGCAGCGGCACCGACTACCTGCGCCTGGGCTTGAACCTCTCGGACGACATGCGCGGCGACAGCGCCTTCAACCTCGGCGCCAGTTACCGCGTGAACGGCATCAACCGCCTCGGCGCGGAATGGCTCACACGGGTGCAGATCGGTGATCGGCAGGAGCTCTACAGTGAGTTCTACCAACCCATGGACACCGGCTCACGCTACTTTGTGGCCCCCTACATCAGGGCCGAGGCACAGAACGTCGAGCTGATCCTGGACAACGACCCCATCTCCGAATACCGCCTGGAACGCTATGGCTTCGGTTTGAACGTGGGCCGGCAGATCGGCAACAGCGGCGAGATCCGCTTTGGCGTGGGCGAAGCCTGGGGCAAGGCGGACGTGCGCATTGGCGACCGCGACCTGCCAAGCGTGAGCTTCAGCGAAGGCTTCTATGAGCTCAAATACTCCTTCGATTCCCTGGACAACGTGTACTTCCCCCACAGCGGCGAAGACATCGGCCTGGCCTTTCGCGAGTTCGAACCCGGCCTGGGCTCGGACCAGCGCTACCGCCAGTGGGAATTCAAGCTGGACAAGGCCATGAGCCACGGCCCGGACACCCTGATACTGGGCGGCCGCTATGGGCGCACCCTGGACGATTCGGATGTGGTGATTTCCAGCTTCCTGCTAGGAGGCGCACGGCAATTATCAGGCTTCCGCCAGGATGCGATTTCGGGGCAGAACATCAGCCTGATGCGCGCGGTGTACTACCGCAGGCTCACCCCCCGCTCTTACCTGCCACTGGACTTCCCGTTGTACCTGGGTGCATCCCTGGAACGGGGTCGGGCGTGGAACAACGATAACGAGTTCGACAGCGGCTATATCAACGCCGCGAGTATTTTCCTGGGGTTTGATACACCCTTGGGGCCGCTGAGTTTCAGCTATGGGTTCAATGATGATAATCAGAAGGCGGTGTACTTGAACCTGGGCCAGACGTTCTAAGAAGCCGAACACTAAACCCAATGTGGGAGCTGGCTTGCCTGCGATAGCGGTGCGTCAGCCAGCTAATCCCTTGACTGAATGTCCGTCATCGCAGGCAAGCCAGCTCCCACATTATTTAGATCAGGACTTTTCCAGGTTCGCCAGGATGTGCTCATGCACCCGCATGCACACCCGCAGGTCTTCCTCATTCACGCCCACGAACAACTCATGGCGCAACGCCGTGGCGATGGTTTCGATCTGGTCGATCAGCGGTTGGGCGGTATCGCACAGCAGGATACGTTTGGCGCGGCGGTCTTCCACCACGGCTTGGCGTTGCACCAGGCCCTGGCCTTCCAGGCTATCGAGCAGACGGGCCAGTGTGGGCCCTTCCACGCCGACACTTTGGGCCAATTCACGCTGGGTGGGTGCTTCGACAAAACGGGCCAGGTGCAGCAGCACCAGCCAGCGCGCCTGGGACAAGCCCAGCCCCGCCAGCCGGCGATCCAGTTCGGCGCGCCAACCTCGGGACATTTGCGCCAACTGCATGCCAAAACGGTGTTGATCGGTTAACGGCATAAAAAACTCATGTTTAAGACTGAAAATAAAGTATGGCTAATTATTAGTCAGCTAAGCATGAGCCCTGTCAGTAGGCAAGGCCCGCTATGTACTGATTCGTTACATTGTCGTAATTGGCACACTAAATTTCGAATTCCGACTGCAAAGCACCACGCACGCAGTACAAAACGCCTTCCGGAACACGCCCGGTAAATAACGGCGCAATCTCCGTGACAGCTGGCAATTCGCCTTCTCCATCGAGAAAAGCGTCCTGGATTTCACCGAGCAAATCTTCAGGCAAATCAAGGGCCTGCTCCAGCGATAATTGCTGCTTGCCGATGGCTTCGGCGAGCAAGGTGTATACGTTTTTTTCCGAGCAGTGCAGCTGGCCGGCGATCTGGATCGGGGTCATGCCGGCGCGGGCCAGGCTGATCAGTTCGTGGCGAATATCGGCGATTTCCTTCGGCGCTTCGGCCTGGCCGCCGAGCACTTCCAGGAAGGCCTGGCCGTAGCGTTCCAGTTTACGCGCGCCCACACCGCTGACCCGGGCCATCTCGGCCATGGTGGTGGGCTGCTCACGAAGCATCTCCAGCAAGGTGGAGTCGGGGAAGATAACGTAGGGTGGCACGCTGTGCTCCTGCGCCAGTTTGCGCCGCAGGGTGCGCAAGGCTTCCCACTGTTCGCGTTCTTCACCCCGCACCAGTTGGCTGGCCTGGCTAGTACTGCTGCTTTTGGCGGTGGTCTGCGGCTTGAGGTCACGGCGCAGTTCCAGGCTCACTTCGCCCTTGAGCAAGGGCCGGCAACTGTCATTCAGGCGCAGCCCGCCGTAGCCTTCGATATCGATGTCGACCAGCCCACGGGCAACCATCTGGCGAAACAGCGAACGCCACTCACCTTCGGCGCGAGCTTTGCCGACACCGTACACCGAGAGTTTCTCGTGGCCGAAGCTGCGGATTTTTTCATTGTCCTTGCCCAGCAGTACGTCCACCAGATGGCCCACACCATAACGCTGGCCGGTGCGATAGATCGTCGACAACGCCTGGCGCGCCGGCTCGGTGGCGTCCCAGGTTTGTACGCCGTCGATGCAGTTATCGCAGTGGCCGCAGGGTTCAGGCATGTCTTCGTCGAAATACGCCAGCAGGGTCTGGCGGCGGCAGCGGGTCTCTTCGCACAACGAGAGCATGGCATCGAGCTTGTGCTGTTCCAGGCGTTTGTGGCGCTCGTCGCCCTCGGAGTTCTGCAGCATCTGCTTGAGCATCACCACGTCTTGCAGTCCGTAGACCATCCAGGCATCCGCCGGCAGGCCATCGCGGCCGGCACGCCCGGTTTCCTGGTAATAGGCCTCAAGGGACTTGGGCAGGTCCATGTGCGCCACGAAACGCACGTTGGATTTGTCGATGCCCATGCCAAAGGCGATGGTTGCCACCATGATCAGGCCTTCCTCGTTCAGGAAGCGTTTCTGGTGCGCTGATCGCGTTTCATTGGGCAGGCCGGCATGGTAAGGCAGTGCCGGGTAGCCTTGTTCACAGAGGAACGCCGCGACCTCGTCGACTTTCTTGCGCGACAGGCAGTACACGATGCCCGCGTCACTGCGCCGCTCGGACAGGAACGCCAGCAACTGCTTGCGTGGCTGCTCCTTGGGCACGATGCGGTAGAAAATATTGGGCCGGTCAAAACTCGACAGGAAGCGCTCGGCGTTCTGCAAATGCAGGCGCTCTACGATCTCTTCGCGGGTCCGCTTGTCGGCGGTGGCGGTCAGCGCGATACGCGGCACATCGGGAAACAGTTCGGCCAATTGGCCAAGCTGCAGGTATTCGCGACGGAAATCGTGACCCCATTGCGACACACAGTGGGCTTCGTCAATGGCGAACAGGGCGATTTCCAGGCTCTGCAAAAAAGCCAGCATGCGTGGCTGCACCAGGCGCTCCGGCGCCAGGTAGAGCATTTTCACCTCGCCACGCTTGATGCGTGCGGCCAGGTCGCGCTGCTGCTCGGCGCTGAGGGTGGAGTTCAACGACGCGGCGGCGACACCGAGTTCTTCAAGGGTGGCGACCTGATCGTCCATCAACGCAATCAGCGGCGACACCACCACGGCCAGGCCATTGCGCAACAGCGCCGGCACCTGGAAGCACAGCGACTTGCCGCCACCGGTAGGCATCAGTACCAGGGCATCGCCGCCACTGGCCACGCGCTCAATGATCGCACCCTGGCGGCCACGAAAACTGTCGTAGCCGAAGATGTCCTTGAGGACGCGTTGAGCCTGCTCGAGCATGTAAAACTCCAAAATGGTGCCGAAATCCCTCTATACAGGCTGGCCGAAAAAATCCCCGTTCACGAAAAATAATCCGTAAGCGAAGTTTTCCCGGATTGGCGCTGGGCCTGTAGGGGCATCACAAAACGCGGCAGTATACCCGAGCGTTATCCACCAAAGGGCGCGACTGACGAATAGACGCACCAGGCTAAAACCGGGCAAATATGCCGTGCGGCTGGCCTGGGCGCTCAAGAAAGCCTAGAATTCAGCATCGTTTATTCCCAAGGTAGCCCTTCAATGTCCTTCGCTGAGCAACTAACCCGCCTGCAAGCCTTCCTCGACGCCGATGAGCTGCATGACGAGGCGCTGGACTACGTGGCCGCCCACGGCTACCTGACCGCCCTGTCGATCTGCTCCGACCCCGTCCCGGACCGTGAATGGATCGACGCGCTGTTCGCTGAAGAGCCTCACTACAGCGACGACGCCCAGCGCGCAGAAATCGAATCCACCCTGGTCGCCCTCAAGGCGCACATCGCACGCCAACTGGCCTCCGACGAAGAGTTCGAGCTGCCGTGCGAGCTGGACCTGGGCGACGACCCTGATGACTCCGACCTGCGCGGCTGGTGCATCGGCTTCATGGAAGGCGTGTTCCTGCGCGAAGCCGCCTGGTTCGAAACCGCCGAAGAAGAAGTCAGCGAAATGCTGCTGCCGATCATGGTCGGCTCAGGCCTGTTCGAAGAGGAAGCAGAGTTCTCCGACATCGCCGCCGACGCCAACCTGATGGACGACATGATCGTGCAGATCCCGGAAGCCCTCACCGCGCTGTACCTGCTGTGCAACGCGCCTGACGAAAAACCGGCGATCCTCAAGCCACGTCACCACTGAGTCGCTTGCCCGTGGCACCCATGGGCAACCGTCCACTGCTCCTGCGCTACGCGCTGCTGGCCATCGGCTGGCTAAGCGTAGCGCTGGGAGTCATCGGCATTTTCCTACCTGTGCTGCCGACCACGCCCTTCCTGTTACTCGCCGCCGCCTGTTTCGCTCGCAGCTCCCCGCGCTTCTACCACTGGCTGGTGGAACACCCGCGCCTGGGGCCCTGGGTGCGCGATTACCTGGACGGCAATGGCATCCCGCTCAAAGGCAAGGTCTACGCCATTGGCTTGATGTGGTTGAGCATCTCGATTTCCTGCTACCTGGTGCCGCTGCCATGGGCACGGGGCTTTATGCTGACCAGTGCGGTGCTGGTGACGATCTACATCCTGCGCCAGAAAACCCTGCCGCCACGCTGAGCGCCACCTGCGACATTCGATCCCACACGACCTTGGTCGACACTGACTAACACCAGGCATCATGCGAGACTGTCCAACCGGGCCTGGAATGCCCGGGTGTTCTTATGCTCGGAGTTACCATGACGCTGTCCAGCGGGCTGATCGCCGCCGTTGCCCTGGCCTATATGGCCACTATGTTTGCCATCGCCTTTTACGGTGACCGCCGCCATGCGCCGCTGCCACCGCGCGTGCGTGCCTGGGTGTATAGCCTGTCACTGGCGGTGTACTGCACCAGTTGGACCTTCTTCGGCGCCGTAGGCCAAGCCGCCGAACAACTGTGGGCATTCTTGCCGATCTACCTGGGACCTGTGCTGTTGCTGGTGCTGGCACCCTGGGTGCTGCAGAAGATGATCCTGATCAGCAAGCAGGAAAACATTACCTCCATCGCCGACTTTATCGCTGCCCGCTACGGCAAGTCCCAGTCCCTGGCGGTGGTGGTGGCACTTATTTGCCTGGTGGGCGTGCTGCCCTATATCGCGCTGCAGCTCAAAGGCATTGTGCTGGGCGTGAACCTGCTGATCGGCGCCGGCCCCGACACCACCGGCACCCGCGCCCAGGACACGGCCTTGATCGTGTCGCTGGTGCTGGCGCTGTTTACCATCGTGTTCGGCACACGCAACCTCGACGCCACCGAACACCACCGCGGCATGGTGCTGGCGATTGCGTTTGAGTCGCTGGTCAAGCTGTTCGCTTTTCTCGCCGTCGGTGCGTTTGTCACCTACGGCTTGTACGACGGTTTCGGCGATCTGTTCAGCCAGGCCATGCTCGCCCCGCGCCTGGAGGAATACTGGAAAGAGACCATCAACTGGCCTTCGATGGTGGTACAGACCGGCGTCGCCATGATGGCGATCATCTGCCTGCCGCGACAATTTCATGTGACGGTGGTGGAGAACATCGACCCCCAGGATTTGCGCCTGGCCAAGTGGGTGTTCCCGGCTTATTTGATCCTCGCGGCACTGTTCGTGGTGCCCATCGCCTTGGGCGGCAAGATGCTGTTGCCCAGCTCGGTGCTGCCGGACTCCTATGTGATCAGCCTGCCAATGGCCGAGGCCCATCCTGCCCTCGCCGTGCTGGCATTCATTGGCGGTGCATCAGCGGCCACTGGCATGGTGATCGTGGCGAGCATTGCACTGTCGACGATGGTCTCCAACGATATGCTGCTGCCGTGGCTGTTGCGCCGATCCAGCGCCGAGCGGCCATTCGAAGTCTTTCGCCACTGGATGCTGTCGGTTCGCCGGGTGAGCATTGTGATCATCCTGCTGCTGGCGTACGTGAGCTACCGCTTGCTGGGCTCCACTGCCAGCCTGGCGACCATCGGCCAGATCGCCTTTGCCGCTGTGACCCAACTGGCCCCAGCGATGCTCGGCGCACTCTATTGGAAGCAGGCCAACCGGCGTGGGGTGTTTGCCGGTTTGGCCGCCGGTACCTTCCTGTGGTTCTACACCTTGGTCTTGCCAGTGACGGCGAAAAGTCTGGGCTGGTCGCTCAGCCTTTTCCCCGGCCTGACCTGGATGCATTCCCACCCGTTCGGGCTGTCGGTCACGTCGCTGACCTTGGGCACCGTGTTCTCCCTGGCGGGGAATTTCACCCTCTTCGTGTGGGTGTCGATGCTGTCGCGCACACGGGTTTCCGAGCACTGGCAGGCAGGCCGTTTTATCGGCCAGGAAATCAACCAGCGTGCGAGTGCGCGCTCCATGCTGTCGGTGCAGATCAGCGACCTGCTCAGCCTCGCGGCGCGCTTCGTCGGGGAAGAACGGGCCCAGCAGAGCTTTATTCGCTTCGCCTACCGCCAAGGCAAAGGCTTCAACCCCAACCAGAATGCCGATAACGATTGGATCGCCCACACCGAACGCTTGCTGGCCGGCGTACTCGGGGCCTCCTCGACGCGGGCGGTGGTGAAAGCGGCAATCGAAGGGCGGGAAATGCAACTGGAGGACGTTGTCCGTATCGCCGACGAAGCCTCGGAAGTGCTGCAGTTCAACCGCGCCCTACTGCAAGGCGCCATCGAGAACATCACCCAGGGCATCAGCGTGGTGGACCAGTCGCTCAAGCTGGTGGCCTGGAACCGGCGTTACCTGGAACTGTTCAACTACCCGGACGGCTTGATCAGCGTCGGCCGGCCCATTGCAGACATCATTCGCTACAACGCCGAGCGCGGCCTGTGTGGCCCTGGCGAAGCGCAAGTGCACGTGGCGCGTCGCCTGCACTGGATGCGCCAGGGGCGTGCGCACACCTCCGAGCGCTTGTTCCCCAATGGCCGGGTGATCGAGTTGATCGGCAACCCGATGCCCGGCGGCGGGTTTGTCATGAGCTTCACCGACATCACCGCCTTCCGCGAAGCCGAACAAGCACTGACCGAAGCCAACGAGGGCCTGGAGCAGCGGGTGACCGAGCGCACCCATGAACTCTCGCAACTGAACGTGGCCCTCACCGACGCCAAGGGCGTGGCCGAATCCGCCAGCCAGTCGAAGACGCGGTTCCTGGCGGCCGTGAGCCATGACCTGATGCAACCGCTGAACGCTGCGCGGCTGTTTTCCGCCGCCCTCTCCCACCAGACCGATGGCCTGTCCAGTGAGGCACGGCAATTGGTGCAGCACCTGGACAGCTCGCTGCGCTCGGCTGAAGACTTGATCAGTGATTTGCTGGATATTTCGCGCCTGGAAAACGGCAAGATCAATCCACAACGCCAGCCCTTTGTCCTCAACGAGTTGTTCGACACCCTGGGTGCAGAATTCAAGGCGCTGGCCCAGGATCAACACTTGCGCTTCCGCTGGCGCGGCAGCCGTTTGCGGGTCGACAGCGATATCAAACTTTTACGGCGAATTTTGCAGAACTTTCTGACCAATGCCTTCCGTTATGCCGACGGCCCGGTGCTGCTAGGCGTACGTCGCCGCAAGGGCGAACTCTGCCTGGAGGTCTGGGACCGCGGCCCTGGCATTGCGCCGGATAAACAAAAGGTGATCTTCGAAGAGTTCAAGCGCCTGGACAGCCACCAGACCCGTGCCGAAAAGGGCCTGGGCCTGGGCCTGGCGATTGCCGACGGTCTGTGCCGCGTGCTGGGCCATCGCCTGAGCGTGCGCTCCTGGCCGGGCAAAGGCAGCGTCTTCAGCGTGTGCGTGCCGCTGGCCCGCAACCAGGCCAGCGTGCAACCCAAGCCGCCCACAGAAACCGGCCTGCCCTTGAGTGGCGCACGGGTGCTATGCGTGGATAACGAAGACAGCATCCTGATCGGCATGCGCAGCCTGCTAACGCGCTGGGGCTGTGAAGTCTGGACGGCCGCCAACCAGGCCGAATGCGCGGCACTGCTGGCCGACGGTATCCGCCCGCAACTGGCGTTGGTGGATTACCACCTGGACCACGGCGAAACCGGTACCGAGTTGATGGGCTGGCTGCGTGCGCAACTGGCCGAGCCGATTCCCGGTGTGGTGATCAGTGCCGATGGGCGACCGGAGATGGTGGCCGAGGTGCACGGGGCGGGGTTGGATTACTTGGCCAAACCGGTGAAGCCGGCGGCGTTGCGGGCGCTGTTGAGCAGACATCTGCCCCTGTAACGGGGCTGTATTCGAGCTATTTGTGGGAGCAATTTAGACTCCTATTTATTATTCCGGGAGATGCGCCACGCCATCCGAATCGGTCATCGCCCGCTCCAGCAGATCCGCCGGCAAGCTCTTACTGGCGCGGGCGCCGAGCAACCTTAGCTGCTCGGTACGGCTGACCAGGTTCCCACGCCCATCCGTCAGCTTGTTGCGCGCCGCGCTGTAGGCCTTGTCCAACTGTTGTAGCCGGTTGCCCACTTCGTCCAGGTCCTGGATAAACAACACGAACTTGTCATACAGCCAGCCGGCACGCTCGGCAATTTCCCGCGCGTTCTGGCTCTGGCGCTCCTGCTTCCACAGGCTGTCGATCACGCGCAGGGTGGCGAGCAAGGTCGTGGGACTGACGATTACGATATGGCGGTCGAAGGCTTCCTGGAACAGGTTGGGCTCGGCCTGCAATGCCGCAGAAAAGGCAGCCTCGATCGGTACGAACAGCAGGACGAAATCCAGGCTGTGCAAACCCTCCAGGCGCTTGTAGTCCTTGCCGGCCAAGCCTTTGACATGATTACGCAGGGACAGCACGTGTTGCTTCAACGCGGCCTGGCCAATCACCTCGTCATCCGCCGCCACGTACTGTTGATAGGCGGTCAAGCTGACCTTGGAGTCGACCACCACCTGCTTGTCGCCCGGCAACATGATCAGCACATCGGGCTGGAAACGCTCGCCATCCGGGCCTTTGAGGCTGACCTGGGTCTGGTACTCACGGCCCTTCTCCAGGCCCGCGTGTTCCAGCACTCGTTCAAGAATCAGCTCACCCCAGTTACCCTGGGTTTTCTGGCCCTTGAGAGCGCGGGTCAGGTTAGTGGCTTCGTCCGACAGACGCAGGTTCAATTGCTGTAGGCGCTCAAGCTCTTTGGCGAGGGAAAAGCGCTCACGGGCTTCGTTCTGATAGCTTTCTTCGACACGCTTCTCGAAGGACTGGATACGTTCCTTGAGCGGGTCCAGAAGTTGGCCCAGGCGCTCCTGACTGGTTTCGGCGAAGCGTTGCTCACGCTCGTCGAAGATCTTGCCGGCCAGCTCGGCAAATTGCGCACGCAGTTCGTCTCGTGAGCCTTGCAGGTCGGTGAGGCGTTGCTGATGACTCTCTTGCTGCTCACGCAATTCGGCGCTCAGGGCCGCGGCCAAGGCGTCGAGGCGACGCAGTTCGGTTTCCTTGGCGCTACGGTCGAGGTTCCAGGCGTGCGCGGCATCGCGGGCGTTATCGCGGTCAATCTGCAACAGCTCGACTTCACGGCGCAGCGCCGCCAGGTCGGCTTGTTTGGCGGCATTGGCCTGGCTGAGGTCACTGATCTCATCGCGACTGGCGTCCAGTTGCGCGGCGAGCCCTTCCTGGGCCAGTTGCGCGGTTGCCAGGCGTTCTTCCAGCAACTCCCAACCGGTGGTGCGTGCGGTCAGGCGCCGCTGGAGTTGCCAGCACAGCGCCAGTAGCGGCACGGCTGCGCCCACAAGACCCAAGGCGATACTGGTCCAGTCAAACACCATAGCCATTTCTGCCATCACCGAAAAAGATCAAGGGTAACCAAGCCTAAGGCCGGAGGACAGCTCAGTCTTCGACCTGCCCCAGTTCGCGCTGGGCGCGACGGTCGCCGGCGCGAGCAGCCGAACGCAACAAATCGTGGCCGATGCGCCGGTCACGGGCATTTCCGCACTCGCGGCACATCAGTTGGCCAAGACGGCTCTGAGCGGCCACCACGCCTTCGCGGGCGGGCTGCTTGAGCAAGCGTCCGGCGAGATGCTTGATATTGTTGCTCTGCCCCAGGCGCGGGCTGTCGAGCAGCCACAAAGCAACCTTCAAGGAAAAACGCTTGGGCGCGGTAACAGTTTGGGGCGTGTCGGTAACAGAAGGTGATACTGAGCGAAACTTCATAAAGCACTGTGGGGCAGAACGGAAGGCGCGCCACTCTACTCTTTTTTTCGTACAGGTAAAGCTGAAAAAACCGTGCACGCCCGTCCTAGAGCAAGCGCTCGGGACAATCCACAGAAGCTGTGGATAACTCAGTGGACAACCCCCCTTGAACAGGCGCAAAGCCCCATGGAACGGGGGCCGCGGTCAAACTGACGATTTTTTCACCAATAAAAAAAAGCGAGATTTTTCATTGACTTAAATTTTGATTACAGGCAAATGGGCGCACTTGCACACCCGTGGCAGCAGGGTTACACCCTTGGCCACAAATGTGCACAAGTCCCGATCGGCTGGTTATATCGTCGGCGTTTTTTGATTCAACACCGGTTAAACATGTTACTAAGCGCGCAAACCCGAGGGCTTTTCAAATCTGCCTCGGCTCGCCACACTGCGCCACCGCCAATGCAAACCAGTAGGGCCGATGAAAGGAATTCTGTTATTCGCCGGGCTGCTGCTGGCCATCTGCGCGACCTCGCTTGGGATCAATGCCGCGCTCCCCTCGCCGGACGGCGCACTGTTTGCTATTGCTATCCTGCTATCGGCCGCCTTTACCGCCGTGATTCTGTGCATCGAACTCAGTGATGGCAGAATTAACGACATGGGCGATGTGATCCGCATGATCGAGACCGGCCAGTCCTTGCGGCTGACGCTCGCCGCCTACGGTCTGGGCTGTGCCTTGGCCGCATCCATGACCGTGCTGGTCTATTGCGAGTTACTCGGCGGCTGAACGAAGTTTTTTTGCAATCGGCCTTCCCTTCCCTGTTTCAATCCGTTACTATCCGCGGCGTTAGTACCAAGCTGAAAGTCAATTCTGGTCGAACACGTCCCCTGAACCACATGGGATCGGCCACCTCGATGGTTTCCAGGTATTCCTTGCGACGACACTGCCTTTGAACAAGCAAAGGGTGGCGCGAAGTTCCAATACTCTGACCGAACCAACCTGCAAATTGATCAGGATCTCCACCCTGGGCCCAGAACCTTTGCCCTTGTTGTGTTGCCTGCCCTCCTAAGTACCTACCTGCCAGCCCAAGCGCGCCAAATTTAATTGCGCTTCAAACTGGCTGCTTTGTTCCAGTCGGGTTCTTCGTTTGATCAATGGTGATCAGCGTTACTGGAACGTTTTAACGTTGCACGGTTCTTATCCGTGTCATTTGTAGGAACACCAATAATATGAACGCTCAAATCCACACTCAGGATGCCATTCGCACCCTCACCAACGCTTTTGCCCCAATGAACTGCCTGATCATGGCCGCTCGCAAAGGCTGCTTCAGCTTCACCCTGGTCAACGAACACGGCATCGCTCGTCACAGCGAACGCCTGTACCCCGATCAATACTCCAGCGCAGAACCGCTGCAGGCCGTGATCGATCGTACCCGTCAGGCACTGACTGCCTGATCGACCCGCGTCGCTGAAACCTCAAAAACCCTGTTTGAATAACAGGGTTTTTTATTGCCTGGAATTTGGCCCTGAGTTCGCCGGGCTAAGTACAAATGGATATAAACGTTATAACCAGTTGCAGAAGATGTTTTAAAAACAGTCCTTTACATCGTGAATATGACACTACACTTCAACTCAAGCGGCGTGATCCGCTTACGACGGGCCTGAGATCCGATTCACCGCTGCCAAGCCCCCCTTCTCAGGCTCGTCCACTCTTTGCAAGGACTGAGGCTCGTATGGGTATTGCCGCCAGTGAATTGTGTCGTTATGTGATCAGGCCGACGCTGATGTACCTCGGCCGCCACAGCTCGACAGCCGAATCCCTGCTGCTGGGCATTGCCGCTAGCCAGTCAGAACTGGGCTCGGCGCTGCATGACCGCCGCGGCCATGGCCTCTACAGCATCACCGAACCACGCCACCGCGCCCTCTGGGATAACTACCTGGCGCTGGACCCGGAACGCGCCAGCCTGGTGCGCGGGCTGGCCAGCCAACATGCGTTCCTCAGCGCGCCCCAGTTGGAGCTGACGGTAAACCTGCGCTACGCCACCGCGATCGCCTGGTTGCTGGTGGAACAACATCGTCCTGCCCTTCCCGCGCCCGGCGATGTACTGGCCATGGCGCGTATCTGGAAAGAAATATTCCACCCCCAAGGCCGCCTGCGAGATTTCACCCAAGCCTGGCAAACCTGTGTAATCCCAATGAAACAGGCAGCTTGCTGACCGGGCAAATTGCAAGATTCGCCAAAAAACGGCGATTTTGGTCTGATTGTCCTACAAAAACGCTCTATCTCCCGCATTACAGCCTATAGCGCGATGTGAAATTTATTGATACTTTCCGCAGCGGTGATCACACGGAGTTCTAATAATGAAAAAAGTAATGCTCAAGACCACACTTAGCCTCGCCGTTGCCATGGCATCCTCCCAACTGTTCGCCAGCGGCTTTGCGCTCAACGAACAGAGCGTGAGCGGGATGGGTACCGGTTTCGCAGGTCGCTCTTCTTCTGCCGATGATGCGAGTACTGTGTTCGGTAACCCTGCCGGTATGGCACGTCTGGAAGGCCAACAGATCACCGGTGGCGTTGCAGCCATTGATGCCTCCACCGATATCAGCAATGTCAGCGGCCGCTCCGCTGGCAGCAACAAAGGCGATATGGTGCCTTTCACCGCCGTTCCTTTCGGTTTCTACACCAATAAACTTAACGACCAGTGGGCTGTCGGCTTCGGCGTCTATGCGCCGTTCGGCCTGGTGACCGACTACGAAAGCGGCTTCCAGGGCCGTGGCTTTGGCAGCAAGAGCGAAGTGAAAGTCATCACCTTGCAACCGACTGTCAGCTACGCCTTCAACGATCGCGTTTCCGTGGGTTTTGGCCCGACCATCAACCGCATCGCCGGTACCCTGGAATCGGACCTGACGCTGAACCCTCGCGCGCCAGACACCAATATCAAGATCAAGGGTGACGACACCGCGCTGGGCTTCAACATCGGCGTACTGGTCCAGGCCACCGATACCACCCGTGTCGGCCTGACCTACCACTCCAAGGTCAGCTACAAGCTGGACGGCCACACCGAAGTCACCGCACCGACCGCGACCTCGCCGTTCCTGCGCAGCAACCGCTATGACGCCTCGCTGAAAATCGACACACCTGAGTCCTACGACCTGTCCGTCACTCAAGACCTGACCGACGCGTGGAAACTCTATGCCGGTGCAACCTGGACACGCTGGAGCCGCCTCAAAGACATCACCGTCAAGAACGAAGGCGTCAGCGGCGCTACTGGCGGCGCGCTTGCCCCAGGCCTGGTCAGCACAATCAAGGAAGACCAGAACTGGCACGACACCTGGGCCTACGCCGTGGGTACCTCGTACCAGCTCACCAAGCAGGTGGTACTGCGTACCGGCCTGACATTCGACCAGTCGCCTACCAACAACACGGATCGCTCACCGCGCATCCCGACCGGCGACCGTACTATCTTCAGCCTGGGCCTGGGCTACCAGGTCATGGATAACATGACCATCGACCTGGCCTACTCCTACCTGAAGGAAGAGGACGTCAAGATTTCACGCTCCAACCAATTGGCCAGCTACAACGCCAAGTATGAAAACAGCGCCAACGGTTTCGGCTTGGGCATGACCTACAAGTTCTAACCGCAGTCGTATAAAAAAGCCCCGCTCTCCTGTGAAGGAGGCGGGGCTTTTGTTTGGCTGGCGGTCAGGGTTTGGAAGCCAATGCCTGTTCCACCGCCTTGATCAGCTCCGGACTGTCCGGCTTGGTCAGGCTGGAAAAACTGGCAACCACATTGCCTTGGCGATCCACCACATACTTGTAGAAATTCCACTTCGGCGCCGCGTCGGCCTGCTGTGCAAGCACCTTGAACAGGTGCACCGCATCCGGCCCCTTGACCTTCTGCGGCTCGGTCATGGTGAAGGTCACGCCATAGTTTACGTAGCAGACCTTGGCGGTTTCTTCCCCGGTCTTGGCTTCCTGCTTGAAGTCATCGGACGGCACGCCGATCACTTCCAGGCCCTGGCCCTTGTAGCGCTGATATAACGCTTCCAGACCTTTAAACTGTGGGGCAAAGCCGCAGAAGCTCGCTGTGTTAACGATCACCAAGGGCTTGCCAGCGAATTGCTGGCATAGGTCGATGGATTCCTTGGCCCGCAGCTTGGGCAATTGGCCCGCAAGCAACGGTGGGCAACTGGCGGCCATCGCCACGCTGCCAATAGCCATCAGGACGGGTACAGCGAGCCAGCGCATCTGCATGTCAAAAGTCCTTGAGTCAGTTCAGACCCACAACTTAGCAGATCGCCATGCCCAGTTGCATCAATGCCAGGCCGCCCTGATGCCAGCCCCACCAGGCCAGCAGCAATAACACCATCCCCACAGCCACCAGCATAAGACGCGCTGTCATGCTCATGCCGCCTCCATCTGCGCCTGAATACGTGCCACCGGCCGCTCACGCACCGGCCAATTCAGCGCGGCGGCGAGCAGGCTGAGTAAAATTGCCACCTGCCAGATCAAATCGTAGCTACCGGTTCGATCATAGACCACCCCGCCCAGCCACCCGCCGAGGAACGAGCCAAGCTGGTGGAACAGGAACACAATCCCGCCGAGCATCGAGAGGTTGCGCACCCCAAACAGGGTCGCAACGGTGCCATTGGTCAGCGGCACCGTGGACAGCCACAAGAATCCCATCGCCATGCCAAACAGATACGCCGTGACCTCGGTGACCGGCGCCCACAGGAACAACACAATCACTACCGCCCGTAACAGGTACAAGCCGGTGAGCAGACGCGGCTTGGACATGCGGCCACCGAGCCAACCCGCCGTGTAGGTGCCAAATACGTTGAACAGGCCAATCAAGGCCAGCACCGTGGTGCCCACCGTGGCCGGCAGGTGCTGGTCGACCAGGTACGCCGGCAAGTGCACACCGATGAACACTACTTGGAAACCGCACACAAAAAAGCCGAAGGACAGCAGCCAGAAGCCGGAGTGGGAGCAGGCCTCTTTCAGCGCTTCGCCCAGGGTTTGCTGGCCTACCGTGACCGCCAGCGGCCGGTCCTTGAGCATGGCGACCAGCGGCAGGATCAGCGCCACCATCAAGCCCAGCGCCAGCAAGGCGGCCGACCAGCCGAGCCAGCCAATCAGGCCCAGGGTGCCGGGCACCATGGCGAACTGGCCGAACGAGCCGGCGGCGCTAGCAATGCCCATGGCCATGCTGCGTTTTTCCGGCGCTACGGCGCGGCCAACCACGCCGAGAATCACCGAGAACGAGGTGCCGGACAGGCCAATACCAATCAGCAAACCTGCGCTCAACGACAGCGACCAGGCAGAGTCGGACATGCCCATCAGCACCAGGCCGACGGCGTACAACACCCCGCCGACAAACACCGCCTTGGTCGCGCCGAAACGGTCGGCCAAGGCCCCGGTAAATGGCTGCGCCAAGCCCCAGATCAGGTTCTGCAAGGCGATAGCAAAGGCAAAGGTTTCACGCCCCCAACCGAATTCGCTGCTCATCGGCGCCAGGAACAGGCCAAAGCCATGCCGTACGCCCAAGGACAGCGCCAGGATCAGCGCACTGCCTAAAAGGACCCAACCACTGGTGCGCCACATCGAGGTCATTTCTTATTCTCCGTTCGCGGGTATATACCCGCTTGTAGTCGAACAAACCGCCGTTCAGGCAAGTTCATCCAGCAAGGCCAACAACATTTCGCGCTTTTCGGCGCCGAGCTTATCAATCAGTTTCTGTTGCGCTGCTTCCCACGCCGGCAACGCAGCGCCTAGCCGTTCATGGCCGGCGTCAGTCAACACCACCAGGCGGTTGCGCAAATCGTCGCCCTCCACCAACTGCACCAGCCCCTCACCTTCCAGGACGCGCAGGTTGCGCCCCAGGGTGCTGCGATCCAGGCCCATGGCGTCCGCCAAGCTGGAAATGCTCGGCTGGTCGAGACGCTGCAGGTTGCACAATAGAGAATACTGGGCAACGTTGATCCCGAAGCCGTCGAGAGCGCCGTCGTAATGCCTGCTGACGCCACGGGCAGCACGTCGCAGGTTGGTGCATAAACATTGGGAGGCAAGCATAGAGCGTGTATATACCCGGAGTTAATCAATTGCAAGAAAGCGTTACAGCGCCAGCCCGACCAGTACCGCGACTTCAAGCAGCTCCAGCAGTGCGCCAGCAGTGTCGCCGGTGGTACCGCCCAGACGCTTGACCATCAACTGGCGCAGCCACACGAAACACAGGACCGCCAGCAACACCGCGATGCCGCCGCTGAAACCACCGATCAGGATGCAGGCCAACCCGCTGAGGATCAGCACCTGTTGGCCGACAATTCGCGGCAGATGATCTGACAGTGCCTGGCCCAATCCGCCCGCCCGCACATAGCGCGTGGTGAGAAACAGCGCCAGCATCGAAGCACGTCCGATCAAAGGCGCCAGGATCAAGGCGGCGCCATTGTGTTGTTCGATCAACGCCACCAACGCGCTGAACTTGAGCAGCAGCACCAGCCCCAGGGTGACCACCGCAATCGGGCCGCTGCGCGGGTCTTTCATGATGCTGAGGGTGCGCTCCCGGTCGCCAAAACCGCCCAACCAGGCATCGGCGCTGTCGGCCAGCCCGTCCAGGTGCAGGCCACCGCTGAGCAGCACCCAGGCGGTGAGCAGCAACGCGGCGTGCAACAGCAACGGGGTACCCTGCAACACCTGGTTGAGGCCCCATAACAGCACGCCGAACAGCAACCCTACCAGCGGATAAAACAGCAACGAACGGCCCAGCTCTTGAGGCTGCGGCATGCCCGGCAAGCGAATGGGCAGGCTGCTGAGAAATTGCAGGGCGATCCAGAACGGCAGCAGCATCAGCGCCCTTCCTTCAACACGCCATCGGCCGCAACCTGCAGGCCGAACAGGGCACCGTGGCCCACTTCGACATTCAGCAGTTGCTCACGGGGCAACCCTCGCGCCTGGGCCAGCAGCAGGCGCATTACACCGCCATGGCTGATCAACAGCACGCGCTGGCCAGCATAGGCCTGATGCAGCCGCCTGACAGCGCCAAGCACGCGCGCGGAAAACTGGATGACCGGCTCGCCTTCCGGCGGCGTGAATTCATAGGGGTTGGCCCAGAACAAGCCCAGCCCTTGGGCATCGGTGTCCATCAACGCGGCCGCACTCTGCCCTTCCCACGCGCCGAAGTGCAGCTCTTGCAGATCGGCCTCCAGAGTCACCGGCACATCGAGCTGTGCCCCCAACTCCTGGGCGAACAGAGCGCAGCGTTGCAGCGGTGAGCTGATCAGCCTATCCCACGGCCCCTGCCCCACCACTGCGTCGCGCATCTGCCGCCAGCCGTTGGCGGTCAGCGCATCGTCCAGGCTGCCACGCAGGCCTCCTCCGCCCAGTTCGGTTTCGCCGTGACGCAGCAGGTCCAGGCGTAAGGTCATGCGGGGCGGTCCGCCACGGCGGCTTCGGCGAAAGTCGCCATCTGCCCGTGCAGCGCACACGCCAGGCGCAACAAAGGCACCGCCAACGCCGCGCCGCTGCCTTCGCCCAGGCGCAGGCCCAGTTCCAGCAACGGTTGCGCATCGAGGCTGTGCAGCACATGGCGATGGCCCGGCTCGGCACCCCGATGGCCGAACACCAACCATTCGCGGCACGCAGGGTTCAAGCGCACCGCCACCATCGCGGCCACGCTGCAGATGAACCCATCCACCAGCACCACGATGCCTTCCTGGGCGCAGGCCAGGTAGGCGCCAACCAAGGCAGCAATTTCAAAACCGCCGAGATTGAACAGGGTTTGCAACGCATCGCTGCGCTGACCGGCGTGCAACCCCAGGGCGCGCTCGATGACCGCGACCTTGTGGCTGACCCCTGCGGCATTCAAACCGGTGCCAGGGCCTGTGAGGTCAGTGACCTGGCAATCCAGCAATGCGCAGGCCAAGGCACTGGCGGCAGTGGTATTGCCGATGCCCATCTCACCGCCGATAAAGAGTTGCGCGCCGCTTTCCAGGGCACGGCGTGCGCTGTCTCGTCCAGCTTGCAAGGCCAACTGCCCTTGGGCTTGGGTCATCGCCGGGCCATGCACGAAATTAGCCGTGCCCGCACCGATATTCAGGTGACGAACGCCGGGCAAATCCAGGGACGGCGTGACCGTGCCGAGGTCAATCACCTCCAATTGCGCTTGCAGTTGCCGCGCCAACACGCTGATCGCCGCGCCACCGGTGACGAAGTTTTGCAGCATCTGCCCGGTGACCTCTTGGGGAAATGCCGACACGCCTTCAGCGACCACACCGTGATCGCCGGCAAAAATCGCGATCCACAGGTGATCTACCGTCGGTTTGACCTGGCCCTGCAAACCCGCCAGCCGCACCGCCAGGGCCTCCAACTGGCCGAGGGAACCGGCGGGCTTGGTCAACTGCTGCTGACGCGCCAGCGCCTGTTCGTGGGTCGTGGTATCCACCGCCTTGCAGGGGTTGAGCCACCAGGAATCGGTCATAACGCAGTACCTTTCAAAGTCAGGGGCAGGCCGGCAACCGTCAGCACAACGCGCTGACATTGCTCGGCCAAGGCTTGATGCAGCCAACCGGCTTCATCCACATAACGGCGAGTCAATTCGCCCAGCGGCACGACACCCAGACCGGTCTCGTTGCTGACAAAAATGATCTCCCCCGGCAGCGAGGCCAGGGTTTGCAACAGTTGATCACGCTCGGATGCAAGGCGAGCCGGGTCTTCGAGCATCAGAAGATTGGTGAGCCATAAGGTCAGGCAATCCACCAGCAGGCAGCGATCAGTGGCGGCGTTTTCCTGTAGCACACGCGCCAGGTCGATGGGCTCTTCAACCAGGCCCCAATGGTCGGGACGACGCTGGCGGTGCAGCGCGACGCGCTCGCTCATCTCACCGTCGAGCGGTTGGCTGGTGGCGATATAAATGACGGCAAGCCCGCTCTCTGCGGCAAGCTTTTCGGCCAGGCGGCTCTTACCCGAACGGGCACCGCCGAGGATCAATTGATACATGCAAAGGCCCCTGGCAAATGATGTGGCGAGGGAGCTTGCTCCCGTGACGGCCTGACAGCCGACGCTGATCCAGCTGACGCACCGCGCCCCAAATGTGGGAGCTGGCTTGCCTGCGAAGACGGCCTGACAGTCAACACAGTTGGACCGTGTACATATCCATTTCTGCGGTAACGGCCACTTAGGGTTCCGCTTTTACAGCGGCTCACTTTTGAAAAGCCCAAAAGTAAGCCAAACGCACTTGCCCAACCA
>NZ_MPBM01000016.1:0-116519 GCF_001907715.1 Pseudomonas sp. BTN1
GGCGCCTGAGATCAAGATCAAAAGCAGATCAAGATCAACAGCGGCTCGCTTCGCATCGTGGTTACCGTCTTTACTGCTCGCGTTAACCCGTCACTGGGCTGCGCCAGTCATCCGAGCCGGACGTCCCGGCCACTTCGTGAGTCCAGATAATCTTGCGATAGGTGAAGTGCACATCCTCCAGGTGGGTAAAGTGGGCGTTGTCTGGGTCTTGGCAGTTGGGCATGCGAGATTGGATGTCAACGATGGTGGCGCCTTCCAGTTCAATCGTGAAGTAGTGCTCCTGGGTTCCGGCCGAGGAGGTGCGCAGCCACTCCAGGCGGCAGGACACTTCTTCGCCGGTGGTCAGGGCGCTGAACAGCAAGGGTGAGGATTTATCGAGAACCTTGCTGATCATCAGGGGTTTATGCACGCGCTGACCGGTCGGCTGGCCCGATTGCGGGTCGCGGGGAATGATCACCTGATGAGCAAACGCCTGCACCAGAATCTGGTCCTCATGGCCTTCCTGATAAATGTTGCCTACCGAGTCCTGGGTAAATGTGCCTGCCGTAATCAAACCTTGTTTGACACCAGTGATGGAGAGGTACGCGGGTGTGGGCATGACGGGTTTCCTTGCCTGATTGAGTAGGTATTGCCGGGCAGCGAGAGCGCTGAGCGGTCAAGTGCCTTTAACAAGAAGCGTGCCTGAAAGTGTGAGGCTCAATGAAATAAGGGCGAAGAAGACTCAGTGGCCGTTATTGAGGATTTGTTGTAGGGCTGTGGGTGAGTTTTTAGCGCTATTAGTTGCACGCCTATGCGCACTTAGTTGCTCATGTCATGTGTTTTTGTAAATGCAAGGCTGTGGGCGCTTGAGAGTGTTTTCTAGTTGGATAGACTGCGCAAATAACTGCGCATGTCTTTATTTTCAAGCTGCGTAGGATGTTTCTTAAGTTCCGTTCCGTTACTTGCTGATTGTTTTTTTCGTGGCTAAGGTTCGTTCACTTCGATGTGGTTTGAACGGAAGTTAAAAGGTTTTTAACAACGACGTTAATTTTGCCTGTTTTGCCTTGGATGGTTGTGTGCAGCCCAAAATAGTTTATTCAGAACAGCTATATGACTATTGCCAGGAACTTGCCCGGACAGCGTGTACGCCAAGCAGTTTTGTTGGTAGCGACATGCGTTTTTCAAACGAGTTTGAGGTGCTGGAAACCGAGTTGGGCAAGGCTCACTCCATTCATGGTGCGGGGCTGCCGGATTGGCAGAAGATCAGCGAGATCAGCGAGTGCATTTTGCGTGAGCATTCCAAGGATCTGCGCGTCGCCGCCTGGTTGACCTGGGCCCTGTATCAGCGTGATTCATTCGCTGGGTTGCTGGCTGGTCTCGGTGTGCTGCGCGAACTCTGCGAGCACCATTGGACGCAGGTCTATCCAGTTAAGCTGCGTACCCGCGTTGCGGCGTTTGGCTGGTTGGTGTTGCGCCTTGAGCAAGCGTGCGCGCACAACCTGCCGCTCAGTGATCAACGGCCTTTATTCCAGGCGCTGTTGGAACACCTCGAATGTCTCGATCAGATATGGGGTGAACAGCTTGGCAGCGAGGCGCCGCTGCTGTTGCCGGTCCGCCGGCAGCTGTCGGCGCGCTTGGCCCAGGCTGCTGCCGAACCTGGCGACGTCGCGGGCGTCATTGCCCGGGTCAAACCTGCGCCAAGCCCGCTGCCGGCCCCCGAGCAACCGCTCAATAACGAAAAAGACGCGCACAAACGGCTGCGCGCATTGCAGGAGCAGGCTCGGCCTTTATGTACCTGGTGGTTGCGTCAGGATGCGGCCGACCCGCGCGCCTTGCGCCTGGGCCGAACCTTGGCCTGGCTGATGCTCGTCAATTATCCCGACGCCAATAATGAGCGCGTCACGGCGCTGCGCCCATTGGCTACCGACAAGCGCAAGCGCTATCAAGACCGCTTCAGCCAAGGCCATTACGCCGATCTGTTGCTTGAACTCGAGGTCAGCCTGGCCGGTGCAATGTTCTGGTTCGATGGTTTGCGCATGGTCTGGGAGTGCCTGGAGGCCTTGCACGCAGACCTCGCCATGACCGAACTGGAAATGCAATTTGCTCTGCTGCTGCATCGCCTGCCGAACCTGCCTGAGTATCGGTTCGAGGACGGCACGCCCTTTGCCGACTCCGCGACAGGTGAGTGGATCGCATTTCACGTCATGCGTCACCTGCACAAGCCTGAGCCCTCCAATGTCGTCGTCGACAGCGCTGCTCAGCCCTGGGAAGCCGCGTTGCAGGCGGTGATGCCCTGCCTGCGCAAAGACGGGCTCAAGGCCGCGGTGAGTGTGCTCAAGCAAGGGCTGCGGGCGGCGAGCGGTGATCGAGCGCGTTTTCACTGGCACCTGGCGCTGGCCAGGTTGTGTGTGGCGGCCGGCAAGCATGACCTGGCCAGGATCCAGCTGGAACAACTCGACCTGCAATTACAGCGCACGGGCCTGGAAAGTTGGGAGCCGGAGCTGGCCATGCAAGTGGGCCAACTGCTGTATCGCTGCTACGACCTGTTGCCACAAAACCAAGCCGTACAAGACGGAAAAGACACCCTGCATCGCCGGTTATGCCATTTCGACCTGGAAGCAGTACTTGAATAGCGCCTCATCAAAAGGAGAAGCACCATGGCCAAAGACGGTTCGGTAGCCCCCAAGGAACGTATCAATATTACCTTCAAACCCGCGGTCGGTAGCGCTCAGGAAGATGTCGAACTGCCGTTGAAGCTGCTGGTGCTGGGGGATTTTTCCCAGCGCGCGGACCCACGCAAACTCGAAGATCGCAAGCCCATCGGTATCGACAAGCACACCTTTGACGAGGTGTTGGCCAAGCAAGCATTGAGCCTGACGCTGAGCGTTCCCAACCGCCTCCAGGATGCAGCCGACGTGGAAGAACTGCCGGTTCAGGTGCGAATTAACACCATGAAGGACTTCAACCCCGCGAACCTGGTGGAGCAGATCCCGCAATTGCAAAAGTTGATGGCATTGCGTGAGGCATTAGTGGCGCTCAAGGGACCGCTGGGCAATACGCCCAGCTTTCGCAACGCTATCGAGCGGGCGTTGGCCAATGGTGACTCTCGCGCACGAGTGCTCGCCGAACTGGGCCTGGATAGGCCTCAAGCCTGACGTTTTCAGTAAAAGGACACTGACACCATGACCACCATTCAACACGGCACGCAACCCGTACAGGTTATCGAAAGCGGTAGCATCCTCGATAACATCATTTCCCAGACATTGCTCAGCGCCGACGACGAGGCTTATGGCATCGCCAAGCGCGGCGTGTCGGCGTTTATCGCAGAGCTGGTCAAGCCACATAATTGTGACGAACCCGTAAAGAAACGCCTGGTCGACCGGATGATCGCCGAGATCGACACCAAGCTCAGCGAACAAATGGATGAGATCCTTCACCATCCGGACTTTCAGGCGTTGGAGGCTTCGTGGCGAGGCTTGCAGTTGCTGGTCGATCGCACCAATTTTCGCGAGAACATCAAGATCGAACTGCTGAATGTTTCGCGCGAGGACCTGTTGGATGATTTCGAAGATTCATCGGAAATTACCCAGTCCGGGTTATACAAGCACGTCTATAGCGCCGAATACGGTCAGTTCGGCGGTCAGCCA
Organism: Pseudomonas sp. BTN1; assembly: GCF_001907715.1. Lineage (NCBI taxonomy): Bacteria > Pseudomonadati > Pseudomonadota > Gammaproteobacteria > Pseudomonadales > Pseudomonadaceae > Pseudomonas > Pseudomonas sp. BTN1. The sequence goes on from NZ_MPBM01000016.1 coordinate 3,627, forward strand.
GTGGGCGCGATCATTGCCAATTACTTTCTTTCGCCCAGTGCGCCCGATGTGAAACTGATGCAATACGCATCCAGCGTCGCCGGCATGGCTCACGCGCCCTTTATCGCTGCAGCGGGGCCAAGTTTCTTCGGCTTGGAAAGCTTCACCGGGTTGCCCGACCTGAAGGATCTGCGGGACCATTTCGAAGGCCCGCAGTTTGCCAAATGGCAAAGTTTCCGGCAGAGCGAAGACGCACGATATATTGGCCTCACCGTGCCGCGCTTTTTGCTGCGCACCCCGTATGACCCCCTTGAGTGCCCGGTCAAGACCTTCGCCTACCAGGAGAACGTGGTTAACAGCCACGAGCATTACTTGTGGGGCAATACCGCCTATGCCTTTGCCACTCGCCTGACCGACAGCTTCGCGCGCTTTCGCTGGTGCCCCAACATTATTGGCCCGCAAAGCGGCGGGGCGGTCGAAGACCTGCCGCTACATCACTTCCAGAGCATGGGCGAGATTGAAACCAAGATTCCTACGGAGGTGCTGATTTCGGACCGACGTGAGTACGAGCTGGCACAAGAAGGTTTCATCGCCTTGACCATGCGCAAGGGCAGCGATAACGCAGCGTTTTTTTCCGCCAGCTCCGTGCAGAAGCCCAAATCGTTCGGCATCAGTGAGGAGGGCAAGGCGGCAGAGCTGAATTACCGCTTGGGCACCCAATTGCCCTACATGATGGTGGTCAACCGCCTGGCTCATTACCTCAAAGTGCTGCAACGGGAGCAGTTGGGCGCGTGGAAAGAGCGGACGGACCTGGAGTTGGAACTCAACAAATGGGTTCGCCAATACGTGGCGGACCAGGAAAATCCCAGTGCCGAGGTGCGCGGGCGGCGCCCCTTGCGCGCTGCGCGCATTGTCGTCAGCGATGTCGAGGGCGAGCCTGGCTGGTACCGGGTCAACGTTACGGTACGCCCGCATTTCAAATACATGGGGGCAGACTTCACGTTGTCCCTGGTCGGGAAGCTCGATAAAGAATGAGCAGAAGCCAGGGCATGCTTGAGCACAACAGCCTTTTCGAACGCCTCGAGCAGGGGGCGTCTAACCCGGGTGCCACCGTGGCGTCCATCGCCGCACATTTGGGGAAAATGCTCAGCACTCGTGCGGGCAGTGTCCAGACGCTGCCTGATTATGGCTTGCCTGACCTCAATGACATGCGGCTCAGCTTGCATGAGTCCTTGAGCCAGTCGCGGCTGCATATCGAACGTTTTATCCAGGCCTATGAGCCGCGGCTGACGAATGTACGTGTCAGGCTGTTGCCGGTTGTGCGTGACTCCTTGTCCCTGGCATTCGCCATTGAGGCTGAGCGGATGATTGAGGGCGTACTGCATCCTGTAGTGTTCCACGCGCGCCTCACGGATACCGGGCGGGTTGAGGTCTGTGCCAATGACGCTTAACCGTTATTTTCAAAGCGAACTCAGTGCGTTGCGCCAACTGGGGCGACGTTTTTCCGAACGTAATCCCGCCCTGGCGCCGTTTCTCGGCGAAGCGGGCCAGGACCCGGATGTCGAGCGCTTGCTGGAGGGCTTTGCATTCCTGACCGGGCGCTTGCGTCAGAAGCTGGATGACGAACTGCCGGAGTTGACGCACTCGTTGATGCACTTGCTCTGGCCCCATTACATGCGCCCGATACCGGCCTTCAGCATTTTGCAATTCGACCCGTTGAAACGCGCCGGCCCAAGCGTTCGGGTGGCGCGGGATACCGCCGTGCAAAGCGCTCCCATCCACGGTGAGCGTTGCCAGTTCCGTACATGCTATCCCACCGACGTCATGCCATTGCAACTCATCGACCTGGAATACAAATGCCAGGGCGAAGGGGCCTGGTTGGATTTGCGCCTGTGCATGAGTGTCGACGGCAGCTTCAGTGAGTTGGTATTCGATTCGCTGCGACTGCACCTGGCCGGTGACCACTACATCAGTCAGGGCCTGTACCTGAGCCTATTGCGCCATCTGGCGGGAATCAGCCTGCAGCTCGTGGATCAAGATGGCCTGCCGATCAGCGCAGGCGATGGCCAACCCCTGACGCTGCGGCTCAATGCCAACCAGGTCCGGCCAGTGGGGTTTTCCCAGGAACAGGCGCTGATTCCTTATCCGCAGAACACGCTGGAGGGCTATCGGCACCTGCAGGAGTACTTCGCGTTTCCCGAGAAGTACCTGTTTGTCGATGTCGAAGGCTTGGAGGTGTTGCACACGTTGTCTCACGAATTGCTCCGGCAGGCGCACGGCCTGGTGATGCGTTTCGAGCTCCGCAGTCAGGGCCGCGAGCCCCTGCGTCCTACCCTGGATAACGTGAAGCTGTATTGCACGCCCATCGTCAACCTGTTTACTCAGGATGCAATCCCCATTCGCCTGGACGGTAAACAGGACGAGTACCTCCTGGTGCCTGGGGAATACACGCTGGGCAATGCCAGCGTGTATTCAGTGGACCGGGTCACCGGCTGGCGCCCCGGTGGCTTGGGCTATCAAACCTACGTGCCGTTCGAGTCGTTTGAACATGATTGCCACAGCGAGCCTGTGGCGGCACCGCCCAGCTACAGCATTCGCCAACGTTCGTCGGTTCAACATGGCGGACTCGACACCTGGATGGGGTTCGGTAATCGCCGCAAACAGGGCCAGGAAACCCTGTCGGTCGAACTGACCTGTACCAATTGCAACCTGCCACGGCAATTACGTGCAGGCGATATCAACCAGCCCGGCGAACACACACCGGAGTCGTTGACGTTTCGCAATATCACCGCGCCAACGGCGAGCTACGCACCGCCCCTGGACCAGGATTTCCTGTGGAATCTCATCAGCAATATGTCGCTCAACTACTTGTCGTTGATCGACATCAACGCCTTGAAGGCGATTCTCGCAACCTACGACCTGCCGCGTTATTACGACCGCCAGGCGCTGAAGGTCAGCCAGAAAAGACTGGCGGCTTTGCGCGCCATCCATCATGAGGCGATGGATCGCCTGCATCGTGGGTTGCCCGTGCGAGGGGTGCGGGTCGATCTGACGGTCGATTCCCAAGGCTTTGTCGGCCAGGGCGACTTATTTGTATTCGCTTCGGTCCTCAATCAGTTCTTTGCGCTTTACGCCAGCCTCAATTCCCATCACGAGTTGCGTGTCATCAGCACACAAGGAGACGTGTATTTATGGCCATCCCTGATGGGACAGCAGCCCCTGCTCTGAATCAACTTTGCCGTGGTATCCGTGAATACACGTTGTTCCAGGCGGTTTTGCAGGTGATCGAGCGATTGCGTGAGGCTCATCCGCTGCTGGATGAGGACGCGTTGTACGACCAGTTGGAGTTCCAGGCCAACCCTGGCTTGGGCTTTGCCGCGCACGATATCGACCGAGTGGAGTTCTTTATGGAGCATGGACATTTGCGCGCACGCCTGCGCCTCAATGTACTGGGGTTATTTGGCGCCGGGTCCCCACTGCCTGCGTTTTATGGTGAGCAGGCATTTGCCGAGCAGCCAGGCGGCAACCCGACTCGAGATTTCCTGGATATGTTCCATCATCGCTTGCACCGGCTGATGCTCCCGATCTGGCGCAAGTACCGCTATCGGGCGTGTTTCCGGGCAGGCGCCAATGATGGTTTTTCCGAGCAGATGTTTGCCTTGACGGGTCTGGGCGGCACCGCAATCCGTGGCGCTTCCCAGCTCGATTGCAAACGCCTGCTGCCCTACCTGGGCCTGCTGAGTGTGCGTGTGCACTCGGCGGCGTTGATCGAGTCGGTCCTGCGCTACTACTTCAAGCACGACGCGTTGTTTATCGAGCAGTGGGTTGAACGCCAGGTCGAGATCAGCCCGGTCCAGCGCAATGACCTGGGGCGGGCCAACAGTGTGCTTGGCGAGGACCTGGTGCTGGGGCGCCGCGTCGCTGACCGCAGTGGCAAGTTCAGGGTGCATGTCCGCGCGTTGGGGTGGCAGCGTTTTCACGACTTCCTGCCCACGGGAAAGGCCTATCAGCCGCTGCGTTCGCTGGTGCGCCTGACCCTGCGCGACCCATTGGAATACGACCTGCGTCTGGTACTGGCGCAGGGTCAGATCAGGGCTCTGCACATTGGCGAAAACACGGTTTGCCGCCTGGGTTGGACCACCTGGCTGGGGCACGAGCGGGCCGATGGCGTAGTCACGCTAACCCGTAATTTTCATTAGGGATGAATGGACATGATGAACAGGGATTTGCAACGCATGATCGGCGCACTGTCAGCACGGCTGGAAACAGCATCGGCCCTGGTGGATTTCTGCGGGTGCAACCAATGACCGATAACCTGCCCGGTGGCGGGGCCGACGCGCTGAGGTATGCCGACGCGTTGGCTGCCTGTTTCGCACGCTTGGGGTTCGAGCGTGATGAACACGCTTTACCTGACGGATGTGTCAGCACGGCGGCCCGGCTGAGCCAATCTGACGTCAGCCAATTGTATCTGCTCGATGAAGTGACCGGCCGGCTTGAACTGATCGCCCAACATCTAGCCCAAGTGTCGTCGCTCATCGTCATGCCTCCACGGCCTGGTCAGCATTCCCAACAGTTGCTGCACGACGCCTTGACCCAAGGCACTGGGTTGAGCCTGGAGGATGTGCAAGGCAGCGGCCATGACACAGGTTTTCTGCCCGCATTGGCGACACCATGGCGTGCGCTATTAATCGTGCCGCTGTTCAATCAATGTGAGCGGATAACTGGGGTGCTGGTGTGCGCCCGCCAACAGCCGGCCCAGCTGCAAGGCTACGCCCCCTCGTTGGGGCATTTGGGCAGCTACGCCGTGAACCGGTTACGCGTACTGCGCGGTAGGCAGCCCAACGTCGGCCCAAAGCCCGCAGGCCACAACCCCTTGGTTGGCGCATACGGCCTGATTGGCACCAGCGCGGCAATGGAGCAGGCCTGTCGTTTGATCAGTAAAGTCCTGCACACCCCTTACACCGTGCTGTTGCAGGGTGAGACCGGCACAGGCAAGGAAGTGGTGGCCCGGGCCATACACACGGCCGGGCCGCGCAAGGCCAAGGCCTTTGTCGTGCAGAACTGCGCGGCGTTCCCGGAAGGATTGCTTGAAAGTGAGCTGTTCGGCTACCGCAAAGGTGCGTTCACTGGCGCCGATCGCAATCACGGGGGGCTGTTCGACGCCGCACATGGCGGTACGTTGCTGTTGGATGAGATCGGCGATATGCCGCTGCCCTTGCAAGCCAAGTTGCTGCGGGTATTACAGGAGGGTGAGGTTCGCCCGCTGGGTGCCAGTGCGGCACATAAGGTCGACGTACGCATCATTGCCGCGACCCACCGCGACCTCGCGGCGATGGTCGCCGAAGGGCGCTTTCGCGAAGACCTCTATTACCGACTGGCTCAGTTCCCCATCACCTTACCGGCCCTGCGCGAGCGGGACGGCGATGTGCTGCAACTGGCGCGCCATTTCACAGGCAAGGTGTGCGCGGCGCTGGGGAGGCCACCTGTCGAATGGGCGAATACCGCCCTCGATCAACTCTCCAGCCATGGTTTTCCCGGCAACGTACGCGAGCTCAAATGCCTGGTGGAACGCGCCGTGTTGTTGTGTGACGACAGCGTGATTCGGCCCGAGCACCTGGCACTGCCGCCGGCACCAGAGCCGGCCACTCCCGATGACGTGACGCTGCGCCAGCGGATGGAGCGAGTGGAGCGTACGTTCCTGCTCGACTGCCTGCACAAGAACCATGGCAATCGCACGCGCACCGCGCGGGAGCTGGGGGTCGCCCGGCGCACCCTGCTTTACCGTCTTGCCCGTTTGAACATTCCCTTTGGCGATGCCCGGGAGGAACGCTGAATGGTGCACTTGATTTTTACTGTGGGAGAAACCTGATGCCTGATCGTCCATGGCACGTCGTCGTGCTGGTGATGTGTTTGCTGGGAGGCTGTAACGCTAACTATGTGTTCGATGATGCCGAGTACCACCCCTTGGGTGACCCGCAGGCGATCATTCGTGGCCGCTGAAAGGAGGGGGCATGAAGCTGCAGCTTGTGTTTGAGGTCTGCGCGTGCGAAAGCGACCAGAGCCTACTTTTGGCCCGCAAAGTATTTGACGGTGCAGGCGGCGTGATCGGGCGTGGTCCTGGATGTGACTGGGTGATCCCTGACGCCAGCCGCGTACTCTCCAGCCATCATGGATTGATCGGTTACCGTGAAGGACGTTATTTCCTCACGGATATCAGCCGCAACGGTATCGGGATGGCCAAGAGTCCTGAGCGCCTGCGCAAGGGGCAGGCACGATTGATCAGTGACGGCGACGTATTCGAGTTGGGGGTGTTGACGATACGTGCGCGATTGCTGGAATCGCCGCGACCTTCCGACGAGCTGCTGGCGCCAGCGGCGGTGCCGATCCCCGATGACGCTTTCCTGTCGCTGGACCCGTTGCATGGTTTGGATCTTGATCGGCAGATGCGGGCCACGTCGGATGATCTGGAGGCCTTGAACAAGAGCGCCGATGAGCAAGCGGTATGGGCAGATCACTATGGGGCCGATTGCGAGCACGTGGTATTGCCGCGGCGGCAAGACCCTTCGATGGAGGTTACCGCGGTACCCGCTGTCGCGTCGACGCTGTCGACCGACGAGGTGTTCTGGTCGCAATTTGCAGCGGTCCTGGGTATGGACCTGACGGCCCTCGACACACCGGCCCGGGAGGCATTGGCGATCAAGGTGGCACGCTTGTTTCGGGTGACGATCGAAGGGCTGCAACAAGGTTTGCGCACCCGTGAAGAACTGAATAACGAACTGGGTATGGCGCCGTTCGCCAGTCAGGGCTCCGGCCAGAATCCCTTGAAAGTGTATAGCGACACCGATGCTGCTTTATCCGCGATGCTCGATACCCGGGAGTTGGGTCAACTGCCCGCGGTGCGCGCCATTGCCCAGGTGCACCTGGAACTGCAGGTGCATCAGGTTGCGTTGCTGGCCGCTTGTCGAAGCGCCATGCGTAATGCCCGTGCTGTCTTTGAACCCAGCCATCTGTTGGGGTGTTTTGCGTCCCAGGGCAAGCCTGCCGGGTTTTTCTCCGATGGCGGGCGGTGGCGTGCCTACCAGCGTTACTACCAGCGTGTGGTGGCGCAAGAACAGTTGAATGATCGCCCGTTGGCCGGCGACTTCGCCAAGGCTTATGAGGAGCAGGTGCGCCTGATCTCCAGCCTGCACATTGATTTTCCAGGATGATAATCATGTATCGAGCCACCCTTGTTTCGTTGTTGCTCTTGTGCGGGCTGTTGGCGGGTTGCAGCGCCGTCTCGCCATTTTCCACGCTGACCAAGCTGGACGTGGTGCTGACTGCCAGCGAGCACGTCAACCCGGACTTGCACGGTCGTCCTTCTCCCGTGGTGGTGCAGTTGATCGAACTGCGCCATGGCGTTGCCTTTGAACATGCCGACTTCTTCAGCCTGTATGGCAATGCGCAGCACACGCTGCCAAAGGACTGGGTCGGCAGCGAGGAGGTTGAGCTGCGCCCGGGTGACCGGCTGGCGCTCAAACTGCGCATCGCTCCCGACAGTCGTTTTGTGGGAGTACTGGCCGCTTTTCGAGACTTGCCCCATGTCCAGTGGCGGCTGCTGGTGCCCTTGACGGTACAGCAACGCAACCGTGTCGAGCTGGTGCTGGACCAGGGCGGTATACGTGTTGCTGACCCTCTCGCCGGTGTGGAGGCGCAATAACATGCAGGTTCATAAAGTTATCTGGCAGGAAGGCATGCTGTTGCGGCCACAGCACTTGCAACACAACGACCGTTATTACCACCAGCAGCTCAATCAGACCCGCCTGCTGGGCAGTGACACCTGGGGTTTGCTCACGTTCGAGCTCAATACGCAGTACCTCAAGTTGGGCAAGCTGGTGGTCAACCAGGCCAGCGGCGTGTTGCCGGACGGCAGCCTGTTTGACTTGAATGCTGCCATGGAGCCGCTGGTGGTGCAGGTGCCAGAGGGTTCGGGCGCGCAAGGGGTTTACCTGGCACTGCCGCTGGTCAGCGGCAGTCACCTTGAAGCCCGCCGGCCTGAGCAAAGTGACGTGTTGGCGCGCTACCTCAGCTGTGAAGTGGAAGTGGGGGATTCCAACGTGGGGGCGGATACGCGTTGCCGAATCCACTGCGCGCGCCCGGACTTACGTCTTCTGTTGGGTGAACAGCCGGGTGACCAGCTCTTCATCAAGCTCAAGGTGGCCCAGGTACTCGACGCCAGCGGTGAAGGCGGTGTGAACCTGGATACGGCGTTCATCCCGACGTTTATCTTCGTGCAGGAGCATGGGTACGTGGCGTCGTGTCTCAAGGAGGTGATTGGCCTGCTTGCCAGTCGGGGCGATGCCATCGCGGCGCGCATTCGTGGCGAGAGCACGACCCAAGGCACACAAATCGCCGATTTCCTGATGCTGCAAGTGATCAATCGTAGTGAGCTGGAGCTGCGCCACTGCCTGAGCCAGACGCGGGTGCGGCCTGAAGCGGTGTTTCGTGCGCTGGTGTCGCTGCTCGGGGAGCTATCAACCTTCACCACTGAAAGTAAACGCGCGCAGTTGGATGTTCACTATCAACACGGCGATCAGGGCGCCAGTTTTCGCGGGCTGATGGCGCAGGTACGTACGGCACTGTCGGTGGTGCTGGAGCAACAGGCGATCAAGTTGGCATTGCAGCCTCGCCAGTACGGGGTGCTGGTATGCCCGGTCAGCGAGTTGAAACTGCTTGGCACCGCCACCTTCATCCTGGCGGCCACCGCGCAGTGTGAGGCGCAGGAATTGCGCCAGCGCCTGCCAGCCCACCTGAAAGTCGCGCCGGTTGAGCGCATACGCGAGTTGGTCAACCTGCACTTGGCCGGTATCAAGGTCAAGCCTTTGCCAGTGGCGCCGCGACAGATTCCTTTCCATGCCAGCAAGACCTATTTCGTGCTCGATATGAGCCCCCGTGATATCGCACAGCTGGAACAGTCGGGTGGTTTCGCTTTCCACGTCGGGGGTGAATTCACCGGGCTTGAACTCGACTTCTGGGCCATCAGGAACTGAATGCCATGGACAGTGAATACACCCAGGATGAAAAAACCGTCCTGCTCGACCGGGAGACTCATGAGCCTGCCCAGGGGCCGTTGACGGATTTCCCATCGCCGCCGCGCTACGAACAGTTGGAAGACCGCATGATCTACGCCGGCCACAGGCTCGATACGCATAGCTTTCAGACAGGGTTCAACCCGCTGGTAGCCGCAGCCTTGGCGGTATTGTTCGAGGTTATTGGGATCAGGGTCTGCTCCGGCCGTGAAAACCTGGGCACGCTCAACGACCGATTAGTGTTGGCGGTGACTCAGTTCGAAACCCGCGCCTTGCAGGGCGGCGTGGAGAACAGCCAGGTCATGTCGGCGCGCTATGTGTTGTGCAGCGTGATCGACGAGGCGGTGGTGACGACACCGTGGGGGGCGCAAAGCGAATGGTCGAAGATGAGCCTGTTGAGCCGCTTCCATAACGAAACCTTTGGCGGCGAAAAAGTATTCCAGTTGCTGGAGCGCCTCACGCGCGACCCGGTGAAGCACCTGGCGATGCTGGAGTTGCTGTATCTGTGCCTGTCCCTGGGGTTCGAAGGCAAATACCGGGTGATGGAGCGGGGCGTGACGCAACTTGAGGCTGTCCGCGATGCCTTGTATCGCCAGATCAGGCACGTACGTGGGGAGCCGGCGGCGCAAGCGCTACTGCCTGCCCAGCAGCGGGCCGACCGGCGCAAGCAGGTGCGGGTCATCCCTGCCACTTGGTGGGTCGGCCTCACCTTGGTGTGTGTGTTGGCGATGTACACAGGGTTTGCCTGGGTGCTGAGCAACGAGCGTACAAACGCGCTGCACCCCCTTCAACTTTCGGCGTCGGATCTGGTCCGCACGCCCTTGTAAACGCTGGGAGCAATGAATGATCGCATTCTTCAAGGGGGTGGGCACCGTGCTGGGCAGGGTTTGGGTGTGGAGCCTGTTGCTGGTGCTTTCCTGCGCGGCAATGGTGTGGTTCTTGGGGCCGCTGCTGGCAGTGGATGATCACCGTATCTGGGCCGGGGCGACTGCTCGGTTGGTCACCATCAGCGGTGTGTTCTTGCTATGGGGACTGGCGATGGCGTTTGTGGGCCCAGGTTTTGCCGCCTGGCGCCAAAGACCAGAACGCGAGGTGCGCCGACAGCCGATGACGGGGGTGGAGGACGAACGCCGGCACCTGCGCAGTCGGTTCAAGAAAGCCGTGCACCTGCTCAAGATATCCCGCCATTATGGAGAGCGTAACGCGCGTTGGCGTCATGAGTTGCCCTGGTACCTGTTGATCGGTGAGCCGGGCAGTGGCAAGACACAGCTGCTGGCGGCAGCGGGCTTGCCGCTGGCGCTGGACCACGCGCAAACACGGCCGATCGGTAGCAGTGCCCATTGTGACTGGTATTTCGGCGACGAAGGCGTGCTGATCGACACCCCGGGACGCTACCTTACCCAGCCCGACTCTTCAGTGGACGCCGCAGGCTGGATCACCTTGCTGCATCTGCTCCGGTGGCGCCGTCGAGTGCGGCCGCTCAGCGGTGTGGTGGTGACGCTATCGGTCGACATGCTGTCGAGCACCAACGAATACGACCTGGATCATCACGCACGCCATGTACACTCGCGCCTGCAAGAGATCCAACAGACGTTGCATGTGGATGTGCCGATTTACCTGGTGTTGACCCACGCCGACCGATTGCCGGGATTCGCTGAATTCTTCGACTCACCCATTGGAGAGAGTGCCGACAGCGTGTTGGGTCAGCACCTGCAAGGTTGCGCCGACGGTACTGACACAACACAGGTCCGTCAGGCGGTCGAGCAATTATTGCAGCGCTTGAACAGTGAGCTGATTGGGCGACTGCATCAGGAGCGCAATGTCGAGCGACGTGGGCAGATGCTGGAGTTTCCCCAGCAGGCAGCACGAATGGGGGAGCGCGTCAGCCTGTTCGTTGACATGGCGTTTTGCGCACATCGCTACCAACCCATCAACGGTTTGCGAGGGTTCTTCTTGACCTGCGCCGATGGCAGGCACCCGCGCTTTGTGCAGGGCCTGTTCAGCCAGGTGATCTTCGCCGAGGCCGACCTTGCGGGTTTGCAGGCTCAGGAACAACAACGTCTGCGTTGGCGCCAGGGCGCGCAGGCGGTGGCTGCAGCGCTGGTTATTGGCGGTGTCGGCGGGCTATGGGGGCACAGTTACTCAGTCAACCACCAACGCTTGGCGCAATTGTCGGCGCTGACCTCACACCCGCCGCTCGCCCTTGCGGCCGACGATGAAAGTACGGCGCTGTTGGCGCTGTTGGACGCGCGACTGGCGGCGACGCAGGTTTTTCCTGGGCCGGCAGATGTACGCCTGGTGGAGCGCACCGGGCTGTATCAGGGCGAACTGAGCCGTCCCAGCGTCGATCAAGCCTATGATCACGCGCTGCAAAAGCCATTTCTGGCCTGGACAGCCGCCCAGTTGGAAGAACAGGTAATTGCCAGCCTCGGGGACCGGGAGCGGCTGCTCGACGACCTGCGTGCCTACCTGATGCTCAATCTGCGCGAACGCCGTGACACGACCTGGCTGGCAGAACATATTGCAAGCCTTTGGTCGGTGCGGTTTGCCGGGGATATGCCAACACAGAAGCGCCTCAATGTGCACCTTGCGCGGCTGCTGGAGCAACCTTTTGTGGTGTCACTCAACGCGGAGCGGGTGGCCCAGGCCCGTGAAGCGCTGAGGGGCGAATCGTTGGCCGATGGGGTCTATCGGGTATTGCGCGAACAAGCGCGCAGCCTGGAGCCGTTGCGGCTGGCCGAGGGTAAGGTGTTCGCCGCTATCGATCCGCCTGTGCCGGGGTTCTATACCAAACGCTATGTGCAGTACTTTGAGGCGCAGGGCCCGCGGTTGGTAAACGCCATCACCCAGGACAACTGGGTGCTCGGCGAGGGTACCGACCTGGGGACCGAGGACTTGCGGCGCCTGATGGCTGAACTGCAGCAACGTTATTTCAGCGAGTATGCCGATGCCTGGAGCGATGCGCTTGGCCGAGTCAGGCTGCAAGAGACTGACAACCTGCGCCAGGATGCCGAGCAACTGATGAACCTGACGTCGGCGCAATCGCCTTTGATTCGTCTCTTGCAACAGGTGCGTGAAAATACGCGTTTGTTGCCAAGCCATGGACTGCTGGACAAAGTGGCCCAGCAGTCGGCAGACCTGGGCGAGATGGCCAAGTCGAGGTTGACGGCGGGGCAGGCGGGTATTGTCGAGGCTCCGCGGCGCGCCTTGCAGCGCCGCTTTGAGCCTTTGCATCAATTGCTGGATGAGCAGCAGAACCCCGGCGTAGAGCTGACTCAGGCCTTGCGTCTGCTGGATGAAGTGCACCTGCATTTGACGGCCTTGAACCGGGACAGCGCACCCGAGCAGGCCGCCTTCCTGCGTGCCAGGCAGCGCATGGAGGGCCAGCAGGATGCATTGGGCCATCTGCGAGACGCCGCCGCTCGCCTGCCGCTGCCCGTTGCCGGCTGGCTCGAAAGTATGGCGGATGACAGTTGGCGGCATTTGCTGGAACAGGCCTATGTGCACGTCAACCAACGTTATCAGAGCGAGGTGCATAGCCTTTATGCCAAGGCCATTGGCCGACGTTACCCATTCAATGCGCACGCCAGCAGTGAGGTCGCCCTTCACGATTTTCAGGAGTTCTTCAAGCCACGCGGGGTGATGGCGCGCTTTTATGAGGGCTACCTGCGGCCTTTTATCAGTGCCGACGGCAGCCGCTACCGATTGCGTGGGCTGGATGGCCAGAGTTTGCCGGTTTCCCGTGCGCTGCTGGAGCAATTGATGAAGACCCAGGTCATCCGCCGCGGCTTTTTTACCGAAGACGCGGGGGAGTTGTCCGTGCGATTCACCTTGGCACCCTACAGCCTGGACCCATCGGTCAGCCGAGCGATCCTGCGGTTTGGCGACCAGCAATTGGAGTATCGCCACGGTCCGATCGTACCCATGACGTTCCATTGGCCCACCGACGCAGACAATGGGCGCAGCAGCCTCGTCTTGGAGAGAGGCGCGGAGCAGCGCCCCTTGGGCATCGAAAAAGACACTGGAGCGTGGTCGTTGTTCCGGTTTCTGGACCTGCTGCAGAAAGAGCCCGCCAGCGGCCGTAATATACAGATCCTCAAGGCAGACCTCGCCGGCCTGCGCGCCAATTACCGGCTCACCAGCCAGCGTACGCCCGGTCCGTTTGACATGGACACATGGCGCACCTTTCGCCTGCCGGAGCAGCTGTGACCCCGATGGAAGCCCCGTGGCGCAGCGCCGGGCGCACGCAGCGAGGCCTGGCGCGGTTGCGCAATGAGGATGCATTCCTGGACAACCCGAGCACGGGTTGCTGGGCGGTGGCGGACGGCATGGGCGGGTATCGGCACGGGGATGTCGCCAGCCAGTGGATAGTCAGCCACTTGGCTTCAGTGTCGGCTGACGGCAACCTTGACCAGCGTATTCAGGCGGTTCGCAACAAATTGCAGGACGTCAACCAAGGAGTACGACGCGCATGGACAGAACCTGGCGCAACCAGTGAAGTGACGATGGGCAGTACCGTGGTCGCCCTGTTGTTGGAGAAGGGCCGGGCGGCCTGCCTATGGGCGGGAGACAGTCGCTGCTATTTATGGCGCGACCAGAGCCTCTACCAATTGTCGAAGGACCACTCGCTGCTGCAGCGCCTCATGGACGAGCGTCAGTTGAGTGTGGCGCAAGCCCAGGCTTACCCGGGTGCCAGGGCCTTGACCCGGGCCGTTGGCGCGCGTTCGCGGTTGCATCTGGAGGTACTGGAACTGCGTACCCGCCCTGGGGATGTATTTTTGTTGTGCAGTGATGGCTTGTATCAGGCCCTCAGCCACGTTGACCTGGGGCGGGCGTTGAGCATGGGCACGCCTCAACGGGCAGTAGAACGGCTATTTGCAGCGGCGTTGCGCCGGCCGATACGCGATGACCTGACTGCGGTTGTGGTGCAGCCATGAACTCGGCAGCTCAAGCCTGCCGTTTACTGTCTGGGCGCTATCACCTTGAACGTGTCTTGGGCAGAGGTGGCATGGGCAGGGTGTACCGCGCGCGCGACCTGTTGCACGAGCAATTGGGCGAACCCTGTTCCAAGGTCGCGATCAAGCTACTCGACGAACCCATTTCCCAGTGCCCCGACGCGCATGTGTTGTTGTACAGCGAGTTTGCGTTGACCCGCAGCCTGAGGCACGCGCATGTGGTACGGGCGTTTTCGTTTGAGGTCGATACACACAGTCAAGTCGCGTTTTTCACCATGGAGTTGCTGCAAGGAGTGACGCTGGACCGCCTGCTGCTGGAGTGCCCCTATGGCTTGCCTTGGCGGGAGTTGCGACCCATCGCCGTGCAGTTGCTGGATGCGCTGGTCTACACCCACCAGCAAGACGTTCTGCACGGTGATGTCAAACCAGCCAATGTCATGGTGGGCGAGGAGGGCGTGCGCTTGTTCGATTTCGGCCTGGGCCAGGCTCAAGCAGGCGCCGCAATGGGTTTGCCGAGTGTCAGCCGCAGTCGTTTCAATGCCTGGACACCTGCCTACGCCGCCCCGGAACTGTTGGCCGGCGGTGCGCTGACCGCCGCTGCCGACCTGTACGGCGTGGCCTGCGTCCTGTACGAACTGGCCCACGGCAAGCGCGTTGGGGAGCGCGCCTCCACGGTCTGTCTGCCCCGGCCCGCGCAGTTGCCCAGGCATTGCTGGGTGGCGTTACAGGCAGCGTTGGCGATAGACCCGCAGCACCGAAGCATAACGGTCGCCGAGTTGCGTCACGTCATGGGGCGCAACCGAGCACGCTGGTGCTTGTAGGGCAAAGGTCAAACGGCCAAGCCGTGCAACTGGCAGTACTGCGCCCAGTCCATGCCTGCCATCTGTGCGACTTCTTTATGCACTTCGCGCCGCTGGGCCTCGAAGGCTTCGGTCGAATCGGCCGTCAGCTTGAGGGTCAATTCCCAGGCGAATAATTTTTGCTGTTCAGCGTGTGCTTCGAAAGCCTCATGCAGGCGTTCGGCGCGATACTGCGCCAGGGTTTCGCCCCTGGCCTGGGCTACCAGCGGGTTTAGGCTGTCCAGCTCGGCAGCGACCTGCGGTTGTTCGCGCAGGAATCTGTCCAGCGCAAGTTGGTGCGTATCGTTGGGTGCCGACACAGGTAGACACCTTAATGAGAAGGGTGAGAGTTGCTATCGGACGCGCGTGCGTTGAGGTGATGGCGGGCACGCTTGCGCGACCTGCGCTGCATCCAGTTTTGCAACGGCGCCAGCAAGAAAAACATCAGGTAAGCGACCAGCACCAGGGTCAGGTCTACCCAGGTTTCAGCCACAGGCCCAGTGAACAACTCAATGAGGTTCTTGATTACAAACAGCAACACCACGCTGCACAACCACAGCAGGATGGTGACAAACAGAGGACGCATGTGACTTGAGCGTTTGTCTTGCATAGTGAGGTTCTCTCCTTTGGCCTGTTGTCGTTCCAGGCAAGATTCCCTGAGTGCGTACCCATTATCAGACAGGTTGTAACATCCTTTAACACGCACAAACCGTGCGGATGATACCGACTCAGACAGCCTTAGGGGATGATTCAAGTCAGAAAGTTCGATAAATCTGTAGGGATTTAGTCTAGCAATCCGGCATTCACTGGTAAAAAAGCCGGGCAGGGACGGGGATAAAGGCTTTCGCTTCGGCTATCAGGCCGTGTAGCGTTAGCGGGTGTTTCCGGCCCTGATCTTCAGCGGCAGTCGGTGACAGGCAGAGGACGGCCCATGGCGCACACCCTGTTCAAACTTTTCCTGACACAGCGCCTGGCGGTCCTGGCCAGCACGGAGTCGCTGCGTGCGATTCGGGAGGGGCTGCTGTGGATACTGCCGTGCCTGTTGGTGTCCGCTGGTTTCCTGATCCTGTCCGAATGCGCCCTGGCGCTGGGGTTCGATGCGCAGGTGGTGAGTTTCCTGGCCGGGTTGCATAAACAGATCAGCTCGGTGATCCCGTTGCTGGTGGCGGCCTCCATCGGTTACATGTTGGCGATTCAACACCGTCTGCCACAACTGCCGGTCGCCTTCCTGTGCCTGGCCCATGTAGTGGTCGCAACCTTCGTGCTGCGTGAGTACCCGCGTGCTTCGGCCACGTTCCTACTCTTTATTGCCATTGCTTCGCCCTTGATCAATGTGCCGGCCATCGCCTGGCTGCACCGCTTTCGCTGGACGCGCCTGGTCAACCAGGACCTGGTCGGCCATAACCTCAAGGGCACCATCAACATGGTGATACCCGGCGCACTCACGGCCTTGTCGTTGGTGGCGGTGTTGTCGTTGCTGCTGTTGATCCCCCATGTGGCGCAAATCCAGGGGCCGCAGGTGCTTGATGCGTTGCAGACGCCTTACGGCAGCGGGTTGTTTGTCACCCTGATGAATTCGCTGCTGTGGTTCTTCGGGATTCACGGCGTGTATGCCATGCAGCCGTTATTCGATGCATTGGATCAGGCGGTGGCGCTCAATGGCGCAGCGTTGGCGGCGGGGGAGCCGGTGCTGTACCTGCTCAACAACGGCTTGCTGGGCAGTTTTGCGTTTATCGGTGGCTCGGGCGCAACCTTATGCCTGTTATTGGCGATCCTGCTATTTTCCAAGAGCCAGTCCATGCGCTTGCTGGCGGTGGCCAGTTTGCCGCTGTCATTATTCAATGTCAGCGAAGTGCTGTTGTTCGGTTTGCCGATCATCCTCAACCCGCGCCTGTTCATACCATTTCTATTGGTGCCGGCGTTCAACGCGATGGTGGCGTTGATGGTGGTGCAACTGGGCTGGGTCTCACCGGCGGTGGCCAGCGTGCCCTTTACCGCCCCGGTGCTGCTCAACGCGTACCTCAGCACCCATGGCGATGTGGCGGCGGTGGTGTTGCAGATCGTTCTGTTGGGCGCCGGTACCCTGGTGTATGCGCCCTACGTCAGGGCGATTCATCGCCAGTCCAGCGATGGCGGCACGGTGTACCTCAAATCCCTTGACATGACCTTTCGCGGTCTCGAGGAGAAAGGCCGTCTGCTGGAGTTCGATCCGGTGCTGGCCACTCACCAGACATTGGCCCGTCAGGCCGCTGAGTTGAACCGTATTCAACAGATCAGCGATTACGAGTTCTACCTTGAGTTTCAACCCCAAATCTCCACCCGCACCGGTTTGTGCACCGGGTGCGAGGCGCTGATGCGCGCCCGGGACAGCCAGGGCACGGTGCATTCGCCCTGGGAGTTCCTGCAATGGCTGGCGCACGCCAGGCTGATGCCGGACGTAGACGTGTGGGTGGCATCCCAGGCTGTGCGCCAGTATCAGAAATGGCAGAAGGCGGGTTTTGAACTGCCGATGACCATCAATATTTCCAGCACCACGCTCAAGGACGCCGCCTATGGCGACCGCCTGGTGGAAATTCTTCGCCAGGCCCGTGGGCAAGTTTCAGTGGAAATTACCGAAGACGCGCTGGTCAGCGACATCCCGGCCACCCGCCAGACCATCCAGAAGTTGCAGGCCATGGGCGCCAAGGTCTATCTGGATGATTTTGGCACTGGGTTTTCTGCGTTGAGCTATCTGCACCAGTTTCCTGTGGATTTCATCAAGATCGACCGCAGTTTTGTGGTTGCCCAGCATGACCCTAAAGGCGCCCAGGTGCTCACAGGTATGTTGCGGTTCTGCGAGGCCTTGGACCTGGGCGTGGTAGTGGAAGGGGTTGAGACGGCTGAGCAATTGGCCTTTTTGAGTAACGGGCCTGAGTTGTTTATCCAGGGCTGGTATTTCAGCAAGGCACTGCCTGGGGATCAGTTGCCGCGCTTTGTGCGTGAGCGCAGGGCGTTGGTCTGATGGCCGACGCTTATCTAACTGACGCCCTGCGGTCCAACTGTGGGAGCTGGCTTGCCTGCGATGACGGCCTGCCAGTCGACGCCTATCTACCTGACACCCCGCAGTCCAACTGTGGGAGCTGGCTTGCCTGCGATGACGCCCTGACAGCCGACGCTGTTATACCGTGTACATATCCATTCCTGCGGTCACGACCACTTAGGGTTCCGCTCTGACAGCGGGGCACTTTGGAAAAGAGCCGGAATGCCGGCCCTCGGCACCTCGCTTGGGCTCGGTGTGCCCGTAATCCGCCAGTGATTTGGGGGGGCGCTTCAGATCAAGAGCAAGATCAAGAGCGACTCGCTTCGCATCGTGGTTACCGCTGGCTGCTACGGAGTTGTGTAATACCTATTGTTTGGTGGCGCCAACCCCCCATCTCCAAGCCTTTGAAAGAATTTTCCTACAGGTGTTGACCTTGCCACTACGGGAACCTTTAGGCTTTTTTCCGAGTACGCCCAACCACAAAAACAAGATTCAGGGGTTATCAATGGATACTGCTGCCCTGCAACAACGCTCGGATTCCGATCTCTTCACCAACGCCTCGCGGCTGATGGTGAATGCCTTGGAACCCAGCGCCAACTACGCCCAAGTCACCCGCGCGCTGGAAGCGCTGCTCGCACTGACCCGGCAAGGCCTGGCGGGAGACGCCCAAGCTTATGCGCACTATCAGTCAGCCCTGCTGCAACTGCATCTCCCCGGTGACCCGCGCACCGAGCCGACCCGGCGCTGGATGGCCAGCGAGGTCTACCGCGTCGAAGATGAGTTCGCCGCCGACGTGCCGGGCTTTAAAGCGTTGCCGGCGGACGAGTTCCGTCAACAGGTCGACGCTGAAATCGCCGCACGCAGCCGGGTCAACCACCCGATGTCGGTGCACCTGTTCCAAGGTACGCCGCCGGTGCAGGATGTGCGCTTTTTCCTGGAGCATCACTGGACCCGTTCCTACAACTTCTACAGCCTGCTGGCCGAGTTGGCCTTCCGTTTCGAAGCCATCGAAGACGCCTCGGTGTTTTACCGCAACTTGTACGGCGAAGCAGGCGCTGAGACACCGGAGCGTTCGCACCCTGCGATGCTCGCCCATCTGATGGAGTATTTCGATATTCCGCTGGCCATCGATTTCCCCGCGCTGCATCCGCTGGAAAAGGCCTACCTGAATAATCGCATTCGCTGTGTGCGCCACACCGATGTCGCCTGGGGCCTTGCGCTGCTCTATGCGGTGGAGTCTGTCAGCTGCGTCAACCATCGGCGCATCTACGAGTTGTTGCAGCGCCTGGATGTACCGGCGCAGCCCAGCGAATTCCACCGCTTGCATGGCACCCAGGATGAGATCGACACCGAAGAAATGTGGGCACTGATTGCCAAGTTCGCCAGCGAGGAAGGCTTTCAACGCACGTTCATGCGCGCACTCAAGCACCACTTCGAAATCAACAAGGCCTACTTCGACAGCCTGTGGCAGCAGATGCAGGCCCAACGCCTGTCTGCCTGAACGACCTGCGACCCAAAAACAAAAATAATGGAGCACATGATGAGCCCACGTAATTTTTCCCTGGCGCAATTGCAGAATATTCACACGGCCGAAGCCCGTCTGCTGGCGGAAGCCTTGAAACCGGACGCGACGTTCAATCGCATCGAAATTGCCGCCAATATGCTGCGCGCCCTGTGCGAGACCGGCCAACGTGGCGACGCCGCGAATGCAGCGCAGTGCCAGCAATTGCTGTACATCCTCTCGTTGAGCGATGACGTGGCCACCGCCTCGACCCGGCGCTGGCTGGCCAATGCCGTCTATAGCGTGCAAGAGCGTTTCATGCCGTCAGCCGACTTGGCATCGCCCTTGTCCGAGGCCGGCTTCCAGCAGCGCCTGGAAGAGCAGATTGCCGCGCAGTCGCGGGAAAACCATCCGATGTCGCAGTATGTGTTTGAAGGCAAAGCCTCTCACGAGCAACTGCAGGTGTTTTTGCGCCACCAATGGTTCCGTACTTATCGCCTTTACCGGGACGCCGCCGACCTGCTGGTCAACCTGACTGACGTGGACGAGGCGGCTGCCCTGGCGCGTTATCTCTACGGCGAGTTGGGCGAAGAGGATGAGCAGCGTTCCCACCCGAAGCTGTTGGCCAAGCTGCTCGCCGCCGTGGGCCTGAATGCCGATTTCGAGGCCCTCTCGACGATGCCCGAGGAAATCGCCTACCTCAACAACCGCGCACGCTGTTTCCGCAACCCCGATGTCGGCTGGGGCCTGGCGGTGTTCTACATCACCGAACTGGTGGTGCCCGGTAACCACGGCAAGCTGTACAACGCCCTGCGCAACGCGGGCTTGAGCCAGGATGACGCGGAGTACTACGAAGTGCACATCAGCCTGGTGCCGCCGCGGGCCAAGCGTGAATGGGCACTGATCTCACGGCGTATTCCGGACCTGGGGTTCCAGAATGCGTTCCTGACGTCTCTGGCCGAGCACTTCCGGCTGGAGCGGGCTTATTACGATGCAGTCTGGGAAGAAGTACAACGCGTGAAGTAGCCCTCCCTGGACAACCCGAGTAACCCGACATGCCAAGTCATATCACTGAATCCCGTATCCACGGGGGCGCTTACTCGTCCCCGGAATTTGCTGCAATCTTCTCTGATGCCAATCAGGTGCAGAAGTGGCTCGATGTTGAAACAGCGCTGGCGGCGACCCAGGCGCAGATGGGCCTCATCCCCCACGAGGCCGCCCGGGAGATTGCCCGGGTAGCCAGCGTGGAACTGCTGGACCTCGATGCGTTGGGGCGCGAGGGCCTGGAAACCGGGCACATCCTGGTGCCGACCCTGCGCGCCTTGCAGGGGTTATGCGCCGATGGGCTGGGCGAATACGTGCATTACGGCGTGACCACCCAGGACATCCTCGACACCGGCCTCATCCTGCAAATCCGCGATGCCTGGGGCCTGGTAGTGCAGCGTTTGCGCGGGATCCGCGGGCATCTGCTCACGCTCGCCCTGCGCCATAAGCACACGGCGATGGTCGCCAGAACCCATGGCCAACACGCATTGCCCACCACGTTCGGCTACAAGGTGGCGGTGTGGGTCGATGAGATTGATCGACACCTTGAACGCTTTGACGAAGCCTACGCCCGGGTGATGGTCGGCAACCTGACCGGCGCCGTGGGCACCCTGGCCGGGCTTGGCCCGCAGGGTTTGGACGTGCAGCGCCGCACCCTGGAAAGCCTCGGCCTGGCGGCGCCGTTGACCAGTTGGCACAGCGCCCGCGACCGCATCCTGGAAGCGGCGTGGCTGCTGGTGCAGGCGTCGGCGACGTTGGGGCGTGTCGCCAATGAGATCTACCACCTGCAGCGCACCGAGATCGACGAAGTGCGCGAGGGGCGGCGAGCCGGGCAAGTGGGGAGTAGCACCATGCCCCACAAGCAAAACCCGTCGACGGTGGACCTGATCAGCGCGCTGTCACGGCTGGTGCGTGCGCAGATGGTTGCGCTGACCGATGCGGCTTTCCAGATGCACGAGCGTGACGGCACCACCTGGCGCATCGAATGGGCGGCCTTACCCGAGCTGTTCATTTACGCCGGTGCGTTGCTCGCTCGTATGGAAGGCTTGCTGCTGGCGGGGTTGGAGGTGCGTGAAGCGCGCATGCGCAGCAACCTGGACTTGTTGGGCGGGCTGATCCTGTCGGAGCGCGTGATGCTTGCGCTGGCGCCTCGGTGTGGCAAGCAGACGGCCCATCACCTGGTGCACGACATCGCCCTGCAGGCCCAAGACGCGGGCGTTTGCTTTCGCGACGCGCTGCTTGGCGACCCTCGGCTGCGCGGTTGTTTCAGCCCACAAATGCTCGATGACTTGCTTGACCCGACGGCCTACACAGGGCTGGCGGCCGAAATGGTCGATCTGGTGGCAACTAAAGCACGACCTCGCGCTTCAGGCGATGGCGCTGAAGCACTGATGGCAACCCAAGGCAATACCAATCAGTCCCTGTACGCTACGGAGGGTATGTGATGGATGCGCAAACTTTGGAAACGACAGCTCGTGCGTCTTGCACCGCACGTTCGGACCACCCAGGTTTTGATCATGACGGCGAGCAATGCCGCCACGAACACAGCCACATCCTCGATTCGAAAACCCACGGTTCGGGTTATGCCGGCCCGCAGAGCCGCAAGATTTTTTGCAGTCATTGTCGCCTGCAACGCTGGCTGGACGTGGAAGCCGCGCTGGCCATGGCGCAGGCCGATGTCAACATCATCCCGCGCGAGGCGGCCCTGGAGATCGAAAAGGCCGCGTTGCTATCGGGCATCAATGTGCGCCAACTGGCCGAGGGTGTGGTTGCCACTGGGCATTCGCTGATGCCATTGCTGAGCGCCCTGCAAAAAAATTGCAGCCCCAGTGCCCGTGAATACGTGCATTACGGCGCTACCACCCAAGACATACAGGACACCGCCCAGTCCCTGGAGATGCGCGATGTGCTTGATGCGATGGACCAGGCCCTGGAGACTTTGCTGGGTAAGTTGTCGACCCTGGCCGATGCGCACCGTGACTCGCTGATGGTCGCCAGGACCCACTCGATTCCCGCCTTGCCGACCACCTTCGGGCTGAAGGTCGCTGGCTGGATCGATGAGCTGTTGCGCCACCAGCAGCGCTTGGCCGAAGCCCGCCAGCGTGTACTGGTGGTGCAACTGTTCGGCGGGGTCGGCACCATGGCGGCGTTCGGCCCGGACGCCATGCCGATGCTGGAGCGTTTTGCCCAGCGCTTGTCGCTGCAAGTGCCCCTGACGGGCTGGCATGTGTCCCGTGACCGCGTTGCGGAGTTCGTCAGCACCCTGGCCATGGTTACCGCCTCGTTGGCCCGCGTAGCCGATGAAATCCGTACGCTCAATCGCTGGGAAATCGCTGAAGTGGAAGTGGGCTGGAGCGACCAGCAGATCGG
Organism: Pseudomonas sp. BTN1; assembly: GCF_001907715.1. Classification (NCBI taxonomy): domain Bacteria; kingdom Pseudomonadati; phylum Pseudomonadota; class Gammaproteobacteria; order Pseudomonadales; family Pseudomonadaceae; genus Pseudomonas; species Pseudomonas sp. BTN1. The sequence continues at coordinate 26,402 of NZ_MPBM01000016.1, forward strand.
CAGCAGCACCATGCCGCACAAACGCAACCCCGAAGGCTGCGAGCAGGTGGTGGTGTTGGCGCGGCTGGCCAAGGCCCAGGTCATGCTCGCGCTGGACGCGATGATTCTTGAGCATGAGCGCGATTACCGCGGTACGCGGCTGGAGTGGTGCGCGGTCGCGGACGTTTCCCACTATGCATTGATGGCGCTCTCGATTCTGACCGAGACCATCGACGGGCTCACCGTGAATGTGCAGAAGATGGAAGGCACCGCCCAGGCGTATGGCGATGCCATCTGCACCGAAGCGGTGGTGTTCGAAATGGCGCGCAAGCTGGGCAAGAGCAGCGCCTACCAGATCATCTTCGAAGTATCCCAGGCCAGCCAGCGCAATCACGTGTCGATCCGCGAGGCAATCGAGGCCGATGCGCGGGTGCTTGCTGTCATGAGTGACGGCGCCCTGGCACGGCTGTTCGAGCCCAGGACCCACCTGGGCATGTCCGAGCGCATCGTTGACAACGTGCTGGCCAAACTCGCCGGCCATTGATCCCTTAACAGACTTGCAAATTCATCAAGGAGCGACAGATGTCTAACGTTATGGAAGTTGATAAAGCCAAGGTCCAACAGTTCTCGGCGCGGATCATGGAGGATTACGGCAACACGCTGCGCGGTGCCATGCTCTACATCGGCGACCAACTCGGCTTGTTCAAGGCATTGGCCGACGGCCAGGCGGTGACCCTGGAAGAGTTGGCGCACAAGACTGGCTACAACGCGCGTTACTTGCGCGAATGGCTGGGCAGCATGGCCACCGGCAATTATGTGACCTACGACGCGCAAACCCGCCGCTACCAGATGCCGGCTGAATTTGTGCCGGTGCTGGCCGATGAAGACTCGCCGTATTTCGCCGGCGGCATCATTCAGCTGAGCGTGCCGTTCGTGAGCATGGCGCCCAAGGTCATCGAGGCCTTCCGCCATGGTGGTGGTTGCGCTGAAGAGGCGTTCCCGCTGGAAACCTGGAAAGGCATGGAGCGCATGACCATGCCCTGGTACAAGCATTACTTGGTCCAGCACTGGATTCCATCCCTGGATGGCGTCGAAGAGAAGCTCAAGACCGGCGGCAGTGTCCTGGATTTTGGCTGCGGTGCGGGCCTGGCGGCGATCACCATGGCCAAGGCCTACCCCGAGGCGCGCATTGTCGGCTGCGATTTCCACCTGCCTTCCATCGAGTTGGCGCGGGCCAACGCCGAGGCGGCCGGCGTGGGTGACCGGGTGCAATTCGAGGTGAACGACTCCGATGCCTTGCGCGGCCAGCAATTCGACTTCGTGACCACCTTTGTGGTGATCCACGATGCCACCGACCCTCAGCAGATGCTCAAGGATTTGCGCGCCGCCACGGCCGAGGACGGCACCTACCTGATGGTGGAGCTCAACCTGTCCGAAGAACTGCACGAGAACATGAACCTGTTCGGACGCGTCATGTACCCGCAGAGCACCCTCTATTGCATGACCTGTTCGCTGTCCCATGGCGGCGCCGGGCTGGGCGCGTTCATGGGCGAGAAGCGTGCCCGCCAGATGGCTGAAGCAGCCGGGTTCAGCCGCTTTCGTAAAGTGCCTTCGCAGTGGCCACCGATGCCGGCGCTGTTCGAACTCAAGCCTTGATAGAAAGCATCCGCGAGTCGCTTTGCGCAGTAAGGCAATTTAATGGCCCCTTTGTAACAAAATCCTCGCCAAAATCACTTTTATTTTCAGGTGGTTAGGTGAGGATGCAAATGCGCGCTGTGGGAATGATGCTGATTGCCTGCTCCCTGGCCGGCGGCGCGACTGTCGCGCAGGCCAGGGAATTGCGCGAGGGTGACAAGTACATGTGCAGTTGGGGCGCAGGCACGGCCGCCAGGGCCCAGGAACTCAAGTTATCCGGCGTTTCGCTGTACGCGGCCCGGCAGAAGATCCAGACCCTCAAGTTCAGCAAATCGTGGATGCGCATGATGGCCATGGGCATCACCGAGCAGACCTATGACAGTCGCTCACGGCTCAAGCCCGAGGCAATTCGTCAAAGCTTTTACCAGGATTGCCTGCGCTACAAGGTGGCGCGCAAGTAATTCGTAGCCCCGCACCAGCCGTAGGGCCTTTACAAATCCACGACAAACCCCGTGTGAGTATTTGCATACAATTGCGCACTTCTTCTATGGAGGCCGGTATGCAAGTGCTGATTCGAACGGCGACGCCTGATGACGTCGACACGCTGGCCGCGATTCGCACCTCGGTGGTGCAAAACCACCTGAGCCTTGAACAGATGGCTGGCCTGGGGATTACCCTGCAGGTATTGAGCGACACGTTGCGCGCAGCACCTTGTGGCTGGATCGCGGAAGTGGACGGCCAGGCGGCGGGGTTTTCCATGGTCGACCTGGATGAAGGTGAAGTGTTCGCGATGTTCGTGCTGCCATCCCACGAGAAGCTTGGCCTGGGCCGTCAACTGATGGCGGTGGCCGAGGCGGCCCTGTTTGAGCGCCACGACACGGCGTACCTGGTGACTGATGGGCGTGATGAGATCCGGGCCAATGGGTTCTATCAGCGCCTGGGCTGGTCTGTCGTGGGCCCGGTCGATGGAGATGATGTGCGTTATGAAAAGAGCAGGGCGCCATAAGGCCATGAATGCCCCAGCGCCTTCATCGTCCAACAGCTTGCGCTACTTCGCGGCGGGCGTGCTGGTTGTCGCCGTGTTACTGGGGTTCTATTTTGTTCAGCTCAACGCCAAGGTCGACCGCCAACGTGAAGAAGCCGCTGAACGTTTGGCGCTGTGTCGTCACTTGGAGGCTGTGGTGGGCGCCACCGCTTCGAGTCGTGAGGCCCTTCAAGAAACGTGCAAGCAATTAAGTGAACAATTACTTAAAAGTACGGCACCGGATTAATAACCCTTTTTTATACGTGGGTTTATGCCCGTTACTTGCACCAAAAAGTAGCACGACTGCCGCCTTCCACCTTAAAAAATATGTGGTTATTGAATGACTTACGACGCTTTCAATCCGACGAAAGGATTAAAATAATCTTGTTACATGTTTTTACAATCGCTACTATAGCCGGGCGTTCACCTCCCACGGTTTATGCATTTTTAAATCCCAAGTTTCCATCAGCTACTTGGGATTTTTTTTGCCCGCGATTTAATCTCGGCCTGTCGTTCATGGCCGGTTACGCCCGACAAAGTGAGGGCTGGTTAACACTGTTGCATTAAATGTCCGGTGGCCGGCAAAACCTTATCTATGCTGCTTGCATCGCCTCAATCGGGTAGAACCCAGGGACGGGGGGCTGATCATGATTTCCATCACCGAATTCAACCGCATCATGGCTTCAGGCTTCCTGCCGCTTGCGTGTGAGTGCTGCCTTAACAGCGACGGCTCACTGCGCATCAGCGTGTTCGAGCCTGCGTCCGGTCGTGTCGACTTGCTGCTGACCCGCGTATCGCCCGAGGGCCTGGACAGCATCCGTGCCATCGCCAACCTGATTGGTGAGTTGCGTGCCGAGATAAAGGCCGGGCGCCGCGGGTTCGCGGCGGTGGGTTAGCGGCTGTCCAGGGCGTCAGAGGCGCCGCAGGAAGGATTTGACGATGTGGCGGGTGGCGTCTGTGGTGTCCAGCTCGTCCAAGGCGCTGTAGGCATACCACTGGCAATCGACAATCTCATTGCACGGCCGTGCCTCGTCGATATTGACCACCGAGGCCTCAAACACATGGTGGACGGTGTCGCGGGCCTTGAGCTCTTGCAGGTACAGCAAGCCGTCCACGTTTAACCCGGTTTCTTCTTCCAGTTCGCGTTCCGCCGCGCCGACAGGGCGCTCGTGCGCTTCGACTTTCCCGCCGGGCAATGCCCATTTTGATCTGGCCTTGCGCACGAAGAGGATATGCCCCTCATGTTCGCAAATGACGGTTGCCCTAATTTTCATCGTATGTGCCCCCGCGCCGAATGAGTGTCATAAAAGTGTAATGCAATTGTCATGCTAAGTGGTTATGGCGCGCCAGGACCGGTATGTGGATACTGCCCGATTGACGAATACGACCGAGGACATTAGATGAAGACCATACGCTGGGGCATGATCGGCTGTGGCAGTGTCACTGAATTGAAGAGTGGACCGGCTTTCTATAAAGCGCCAGGTTCGGCCTTGGTCGCCGTGATGGGGCGGCGTGCCGAGGCGGTGCGCGATTACGCGGCGCGCCATGGTATTGCCCGTTGTTATACCGAAGCCCAGGCCTTGATCGACGACCCCGAGGTGGATGCGGTCTACATCGCAACGCCACCCGACAGCCATCTTGAATACGCCTTGAGGGTGGCGGCGGCGGGCAAGCATTGCTGCGTCGAAAAGCCGATGTCGCTGAATGCTGAACAGAGCGCGTTGATGCAGCGCACATTCGAGCGCGCCGGGCTGCATCTGTTTGTCTCCTACTACCGGCGTTCATTGCCACGCTTTCAGCAAGTGCGCACCTGGCTGCAGGAAGGCCGTATCGGTGAGTTGCGTCACCTGACCTGGACCTTGTGCAAACCCGCTGCCGTTACAGACACCGACGCCAGCAATTGGCGCACCGACCCGGCCATTGCCGGTGGCGGCTACTTTGCCGACCTGGCCAGCCATGGGTTCGACCTGTTCCAGTACCTGGCCGGGGACATCGTCGAGGTCTCAGGCTTTTCCGCACGACAGGCAGGACGCTACGCGGCAGAAGACGCAGTGACGGCCTGCTGGACATTTGCCAGCGGTGCATTGGGCATGGGCTGCTGGAATTTTGTGGCGGACCGCCGCGAAGACCGGGTCGAACTGATCGGCAGTCGCGGCCGTATTCAATTTTCGGTGTTCGACGACCAGCCGCTGCGTCTTGAAGGCGAGACCACCGAGGTGTTAGAGGTGCCGTGTCACACCCATATTCAATGGCACCATGTCCTGAACATGAACGCGCATATTCGTGGCGAGGCCGAGCATCCGTCGCTGGCCATCGAAGCGCTGAAGACCGATATCATCCTGGACAAGGTGTTACACCGTTATTCCCAGCATCCCTAGTCGTGGCAATAGCGTAAGGCTTCACTCTTTTAAAGGAATACCGGGATGAAATACTGGATGGTGGTGTGGCTGCTGATCGCCACCGCGACAACGGCGGCGCCACGCAGCCAAGGGCAGTCGGGCGAGTTTGATTTCTATGTGCTGTCGTTATCGTGGTCACCCACGTTTTGCCTGACGCACCCAGGCAACGAGCAATGCTCGGGTAAGGGCTACGGCTTTGTGCTGCACGGTTTGTGGCCGCAATACGCGCGGGGAGGGTGGCCGGCGTCCTGTACGCCGCAGACGCGCTTGAGCGAGGTAGAAATGGACAAGGGCGCTGCGCTGTTTCCCACCCGCGCGCTGCTCAAGCATGAGTGGACCACGCATGGCACCTGCAGTGGGCTCGAACCGTTGGAATATCTGGAGAAGACTGATGTAGCGCTCGGTGCGGTCGCCATCCCGCAGCAGTTGCAACCGTTTAATACGCCGCCGTCATTGCCGGCCAGTGAGATCGAGGCGCTGTTTCGCGCGAGCAACCCGCGTATGGGTAACCACGGGATGGCGGTGATCTGCAAGGGAAAGGTGTTGTCGGAGGTACGGGTGTGCCTGACCAAGGACCTGGCCTTTGCCGGTTGCCCGCGCAGTGTGAAAAGCCAATGCCGTGGGGGCGGTATTCGTATTCCCGCGCAGCGTTGAGCCGTGCAATCGCCTAGAACTCGCCGGAATACTTCACCGCAGCTGCAGCGCGCGAGGGGACATTCAGGCTGCGCAACAATGACGACACATGGATACGTACGGTAAACGGCGAGATATTCAGGGCCTTGGCAATTTCCTTGTTGGTCTTGCCCTGGGCAATCAGGCGCAGCACTTCCTGCTGGCGGGTGGTGAGGGTGTGGGTGTCGAGGGGCAGCAGGCCTGAAGGGGCGAATTTGACCAGCACTTCGCCTTCGCGGATCGCCAGCAGGGCCTGGCCGATCTCGTCCGGGGCGATGTTCTTGCCGATAAAACCGTCGGCGCCCAAGGCCATGACCTGTTCGATCAGCGCGGGGTCATCGACCATCGACACCAGGACCAAGGTGGTGCGTTTCAGTTGCTGGCGCAGTTCGGCCAGTTGGCTGATGCAGGTCAGGCCGGGAAAGCGCAAATCGAGGATCAAGGTATCGACCTCGCCCGCTTCGCACAGCAACGCATTCACCGTGGCCAGGTCGCCGGCCTCCTGCACCACCGCGCCCGGCAGCAGGCGCTGCACGGTGCGCGTCATGCCTTCGCGAAACATGGGGTGGTCGTCGGCGATGATGATTCGGCCGGTCATGGCGAGCTCCTTCCTGGGGCAAGGTTGTGTCGAGGCATGCTAATTTATTTACCGCCGGTATAGGAGCGAGCTTGCTCGTGAAGCACGCACAGGCACCGCGTACTCCCAGGTCAAACGCGTTATCGTTGACGTTTTTCGCGAGCAAGCTCGCTCCTTCAGATGATAGGTCAAGGATATGACGATGAGCCCCGAGACTAACTCCGAACTCGATCAGGCTAACCTGCGCATCGTGGTGGCCAGCATCGCTATCGTTTACATCGGCGTGCTGGGCTTTTTGCCTGGGCAGTCGCTGGACACCTATCTGCCGGTGATCCTGTATATCTTGCTGTTCCTGCTGGCGTCCATCGTGCTTCGCCAAGTGATCGCACGCTGGCCCGGGCATTATCCGGCGCGGCGGATCTTTGGCATGATCCACGACTACACGGGCACTTCGTTCGGCCTGGTGGTAGGCGGTGAGGCGGCATTGCCGCTGTATGCGGTGATGGTCTGGGTGAACCTGGGCAACGGCATGCGCTACGGTTCGCGCTACCTGGCAATTGCGACGGGGCTGGCGTTGCTGGCGCTGTTGATCGTGTACCAACTCACGCCGCTGTGGCAGGCACAACCATTCATGGTGCTGATGCTGATGATCACCAGCACGGTGATCCCGGTGTATGCCCATATCCTGTTGGAGCGCACGCGCAAGGCCTCCGAGCAGGCGATCGCCGCCAACCTGGAAAAATCCCGTTTTCTCGCCCAGGCCAGCCATGACCTGCGCCAGCCGATCCACTCCATTGGCCTGTTTACCGCCTGCCTGCGCGAAGCCCGTTTGGGCGAGGACGAGCAGCGCTTGGTGGACAATATCGACCGCTCGCTGCTTAACGTCTCGCAATTGTTCCGCTCGATTCTCGACCTCTACACCCTCGACAACGGGCGCCTGTTGCCCAAATACCAAGTGATCCACCTGGGCGACTTCCTTGCCGACCTCGTGCGCCAGAACGCCGAGGCTGCTCGCTGGGCGGGCGTGGAGCTGCGCCTGCGCCCCTGTGCCCACTGGGTGCTGGTTGATCCGGCCATGCTGGCGACCATGGTGCAGAACCTGCTCTCCAATTGCTTCAAGTACGGGGCGCAACGACCGGTGCTGATTGGCGTGCGCATGCGTGATGACGGCGTGGTGGTGCAGGTGCACGACCAGGGGCGGGGGATTGCCAAGGAGCATCTGTCAAAGGTCTTCGAAGAGTTTTATCGCGTGCGCCAACTGCGTGACAAGGACGTCGAAGGTGTGGGCCTTGGGCTGTCCATCGTCAAGCGCCTGGGGCAATTGATGGGGTTGCAGGTGAGCCTGCGTTCGCGGGTCGGCCATGGCACCTCAGTAAGCCTGCATGGCCTAGCCTTGGCCACCGCGCCGCGTCAACCGGCCTTGCGCGACGATGCACGCCAAGCCGGGCTGCTCACCGGCCTTAAGGTGTGCCTGGTGGAAGATGACTACAACGTGCTGCTCGCCACCCAGGCTCTGCTGGAGCGCTGGGGGTGCCAAGTGCAGGCCGAGTCCACGGGGCAGGGTTTGGTCAGTGACTGCGACATCATCGTTGCCGACTATGACCTGGGCAACCACGCCACCGGCATCGAATGCATCGACCAGTTACGCCAGCAACGCGGCTGGGCGGTGCCAGCGCTGATCCTTACCGGGCACGACGTGGAGAAAATCCAGGCCGCGTTGCATGATCGTCAGATCGCTATTTTGTCCAAACCGGTACGCCCTGCGGAACTGCGCGGCACTCTGCGAGCGCTCAGCCAGGAAAATATTACTGCATGAACGGCGTCAACCCATTGCCTTTGGCGCCCTTGGGCATGCAGTAGGCCGCGGGCTTCATCAGGCCGAAGCTGGCAATCGCGAACGCGCCGCCGCTGGCACCACTGGGTACGGAGCAGTTGTACTCGCCGGAGGCTGTGTTAGCGACGTAGTAGGTGGTCATGGAGTCGCTGCGCACATTGGAGATACGTTTTACCGGCTCGCCCAGATTGGTTTCCGACAGCTTCTTGAGATGATCTTCGGTGGGCTTGATATTGCTGCAACCGGCGACGCCGATGATCAAGGCGCCCAGCAGGGCAAAGCGAGTGACAGGGGAGTAGAGTTTCATGGTGCTTCTTCCTTGGGGTTGTTTTGGTTTTTCCAACGCGCAACGAACCCGCGCGCACGGAATGCGCGGTGTGGGTGAGAACGTTGGAAGTGCCGCGGAATATAGCGCTGCCGTGAGGTAGGGTCGATTAGCACAAATGGGCTAATGGCAGTTTGAGGTCACGGAAGGAGCTTGCGATGCTGGAGATGAAACGTGCCACGCCGGACGACGCCGAGCGTGCGTTTGAGATTCGTCGCGAGGCCATTCGCGGCCAATGCATTGGCGCCTATAGCGCTGAACAAATGGCGCTCTGGACCCGAGGTCGCGCCAGTGATGGCTACGGCGCGCTGATGGAAAAACAGTTCTACATGGGATGGTTCAATGGCAAACCAGTCGTCACTGGCATGCTGGATCTTGCCAGCCATGAAATCGGAGCCTTGTTTGTATTGCCCCTATTCAGCGGGCGAGGGTTTGGCAAAGTGATGCTTGCTCACTTGGAGCGTATGGCGCAGCAGCGGGCGATTGAACAGGTTGTGCTGGATGCGACACTGAACGCGGTGAGTTTTTATAGAGCGTGCGGGTATGTGGGCGATGAGCAGGCGGTGTACCGCTCGCCGTCCGGGTTGGTGCTGGCGTGTGTACCGATGGTGAAGCGGTTGCGGGTTATGAGTCCCGTTTGAATGCAGCGCGCAATTGCTCGATCACAGGCTCTATCCCTGGCCCTTGAATCGGCGGCGGGGTGAGACTCTCGCCAAACTCGCGCCATACGAACAGGGTCAGTTCAGCGCCATCGGTCATGGGTTCGAGGGGGGGCGTCCCGAAAGCGTTCAGCGAGCGATAGCGTTCGTCCCGCCAGAACGCTTGCTCTACCCAGTCATAGACGGGGATGCAATGAAAATGCAGCGGTAAGCCCGGCATATGGCCGTAACGGCTGATATACAGCCATTTTGGCTGGAGCTGGGTTTGCATCACCCGCTGGATATTGGCGAGCAGGCCGCCCAGTTCGGCCAGTGCGGCTTCAGGCATGTCGGGGAGGGCGTCAATCGGCGCCCTGGCGCCCAGCATCAAGTAACCGGGCAGCTTCGAGGTCAGGTGGTGGTTGAGCTGCCAGTGCTCGGTCTGGTGAAGGATAAAGGCTGGGTTGATTTGCATGCGCACGGGTCCCTGTGGGTTGGAGTGGCAGGATACCAAGGGTGAGGCGGTGTCATCCCCTCCAAGTGGCCACGCGCTGTACCTGTGGCGAGGGCGCTTGCTCCCGTGACGCCCCACGATCCAAATGTGGGAGCTGGCTTGCCTGCGAAAGCGGTGGTTCAGTTAAAGATGCAGTGGCTGACACGCCGCCTTCGCGGGCAAGCCCGCTCCCACTGGGGACCGGTGCCAGGCGTAGATCCTTTGGGCGATGCATGACCAATGTGGAAGCCAGCTCCCATAGTTTGATCGTGGGGGCATCCATCAGATCAGCGTTCGTTTCTGAAGCGCCCAGGGGCATTTTGTTCAATACGCTCATCGCCCGGCGCGTTACCGTGATCTCAACATCGTTGGCATCACACAAGGAACTGTAATGAGCTTGATCCTCTCCATGGCCGCTTTTGCCCTGGCCACGTCCATCACGCCCGGCCCCGTCAATGTGGTTGCTTTAAGTGCCGGCGCGCGTTTCGGTTTTGTCGCCAGCCAGAAACATGTGTTGGGCGCCGCCGTAGGTTTCACCTTGTTGTTGATACTGATCGGCCTGGGGCTGCATGAAGTGCTGGTGCGCTGGCCGATACTGATCCAATTGATCCGCTGGGGCGCAGTTGCGTTCCTGTTGTACATGGCGTGGAAACTCGCCGTGGACGATGGTCGGCTGGACGCTGACGGTACCGACACCGCGCCGTCGATGCTGTATGGCGCGATCATGCAGTGGCTCAACCCGAAAGCCTGGCTGGCGTGTGTGGCAGGCATGGGGTTGTTTGTGGCTGATGGCGATGCGGCGCAGGTGTGGTTGTTTGCCGCGCTTTACCTGGTGATCTGCTACCTGTCGGTGGCGTGCTGGGTGTATGCGGGGACGTTTTTACGCCGCTACTTGAACAACCCCAAAGGTGTACGGCTGTTCAACCGCTCAATGGCCGCGTTGCTGGTGGCCAGTGTGGGTTATTTGCTGATGGCTTGAGGTTCTCGCGGTATTGCCCCGGTGTGGCCGCGAAGTGTTGTTTGAAGGTGCGCTGGAAGTGCGCCTGGTCGGCAAAGCCCGCGGCCAGGGCGACGTCGGCAATCAGTGCGCCATTGCGCAGTTGGCTGCGGGCAAACTGGATGCGTCGGTTGACCATGAAGGCGTGGGGCGTCAAGCCGTAATACTGCTTGAACGCGCGGATCAGGTAAGACGGCGACAGATCGGCCGCCTGGCAGATGTCTTCGAGTTTCAAGGCCTGAGTGCAGTAAGCGCGGATGTAGTCGGCGGCGCGTTCGAGTTTGTGGTTGACCTCGCGTACCGGTGCCAACGAAGGGTTCAGACGCTGTTGCACCTCGGTGAAGTAACTCACCAGCGTGCTCTGTTTTTGTAGCAGTTCGGCCTGTTCATCCACTAGCGTGCGGTACAGGTCGAGCAAGCCGTGGTACAGCGTGGTGTCGCGGGTATGGGGCGTGTCGAATGGCCGGTAGCCCTGGTCGGTACTGAACCCCAGCTGGTATTGCAGGTCGGTCAGCCAGGGCGTGTCCAGGTACAGCATGTGGTAGGACCAGGGCTGGTCATGGATGGGGTTGCACGCATGCACATCGCCTGGGTTCATCAGCACCACGGTGCCGGCGCTGATTTCGAAGGTGCGCGCGCCGTAGTGGTAATAGCTGCAGCCGGTGGTGATCGCACCGATGGAAAAATGCTCATGGGCGTGCCGGGTGTAGGTGACCTTGCGCCCGTCGGCGATGGTGCGCGCTTCGATGAACGGCAGGCGTTCGTCGCGCCAGAAGCGCGGCGTGTCTGCGGGACGGGCGATTGGGCTGAGCGACATGGCGTTATTTCTCCTGCATTTGCACCCGCGTGCCGTCAGGCCGGCACCAAGAAAGCCGCCTTGAGCAACTGCCGGGTATAGGCATGTTGCGGGTCAGCAAAAATAGCCTGGGCATCGCCTTGCTCCACCACCTGGCCTTGCTTGACCACCATCAACTGGTGACTCAGCGCCTTCACCACTGCCAGGTCATGGCTGATAAACAGGTAGGTCAGGTTGTACTTGGCCTGCAAACCGCGCAGCAACTCTACCACCTGGCGCTGTACCGTGCGGTCCAGGGCCGAGGTGGGTTCGTCCAGCAGGATCAGGCGCGGCTTGAGCACCAGCGCTCGGGCGATAGCGATGCGTTGGCGCTGGCCGCCGGAAAATTCATGGGGGTAGCGATGCCGGGATTCGGGGTCCAGGCCCACTTCCTTGAGCGCTGCGATAATTGCCGCTTCCTGTTCGGCGGGCGTGCCCATCTTGTGGATACGCAGGCCTTCGCCAACGATCTCGCTGACGCACATGCGCGGGCTCAGGCTGCCGAACGGGTCCTGGAACACCACCTGCATTTCCCGGCGCAACGGGCGCACCTGCTGTTGGCTGAGGCGGTCCAGTTGCTGGCCTTCGAAGCGAATCCCGCCCTGGCTGCCGATCAGGCGCAAAATTGCCAGGCCCAAGGTGGACTTGCCCGAGCCACTTTCGCCAACGATGCCCAGGGTTTGGCCCTGGGGCAGGCTGAAGTTGATGCCGTCCACAGCCTTGACGTAATCGACGGTATTGCGCAAAAAGCCTTTCTTGATCGGAAACCAGACTTTCAGGTCGTCCACTTCCAGCAGCGGAGGGCCGACATCATTGTTGGCTGGCCCACCACTGGGCTCCGCCGCGAGCAATTCCTGGGTGTAGGGATGCTGGGGCGACTGGAACAGTGTCTCGCAATCGGCCTGTTCAACGATGCAACCTTGCTGCATCACACACACACGATGGGCGATGCGCCGTACCAGGTTGAGGTCGTGGCTGATCAGCAGCAGCGCCATGCCCAGCCGCGCCTGCAGCTCCTTGAGCAATTCCAGGATCTTCAACTGCACGGTGACATCCAGCGCCGTGGTCGGCTCGTCGGCAATCAACAACTCCGGCTCGTTGGCCAGGGCCATGGCGATCATCACCCGCTGGCGCTGGCCGCCGGACAGCTCATGGGGCAGGGCCTTGAGGCGTTTGTGCGGTTCGGGGATACCCACCAGCTCCAGCAATTCCAACGTGCGCTGGGTGGCGACCTTGCCGGTCAGGCCCTTGTGCAGGCCGAGCACCTCGTTGATCTGTTTTTCGATGGAGTGCAGCGGGTTCAACGAGGTCATCGGCTCCTGGAAGATCATCGCAATCCGATTGCCGCGTATATGCCGCAGGGTCTTCTCTTTAAGCGTCAGCAGGTCTTGCCCTGAATACTCGATAGTGCCCGACGGATGCCTGGCCAACGGGTAGGGCAGCAGGCGCAGGATCGAATGGGCGGTGACCGATTTGCCCGAACCGCTTTCACCCACCAGCGCCAGGGTTTCGCCGCGCTTGATGTCGAAGCTGACGTGGTTGACCACCCGGTGGTGATGCTCGCCGGTGACGAATTCGACACTGAGGTCGCGGATTTCGATCAGATTGTCCGGATTCATCTCATTTCCTCGGGTCGAACGCATCGCGAGCGGACTCGCCGATAAACACCAGCAGGCTCAACATGATCGCCAGCACCGCAAAGGCACTCATGCCCAGCCACGGCGCTTGCAGGTTGGACTTGCCTTGGGCCACCAGCTCACCCAGCGACGGCGAACCTGCCGGCAGCCCGAAGCCGAGAAAGTCCAGGGCGGTGAGGGTGCCAATGGCGCCGGTGAGGATGAAGGGCAGGAAGGTCATGGTCGAGACCATCGCATTGGGCAGGATGTGACGAAACATGATCGCGCCGTTCTGCATGCCCAGCGCCCGCGCCGCGCGCACGTACTCCAGGTTGCGCCCGCGCAGGAACTCGGCGCGCACCACATCCACCAGGCTCATCCAGGAAAACAGCAGCATGATCCCCAGCAGCCACCAGAAGTTGGGTTGCACGAAGCTGGCCAGGATGATCAGCAGGTAGAGCACCGGCAAGCCGGACCAGATCTCCAGGAAACGTTGCCCGGCCAGGTCGACCCAACCGCCATAAAAGCCCTGCAAGGCGCCGGCAATCACGCCGATGATCGAGCTGAGTATGGTCAGGGTCAGGGCGAAGAGCACCGACACGCGAAAGCCGTAGATCACCCGCGCGAGCACATCGCGCCCCTGGTCATCGGTGCCCAGCAGGTTGACCGAGGACGGCGGCGCCGGGGCCGGGACTTTCAGGTCGTAATTGATGCTCTGGTAGCTGAACGGAATCGGCGCCCACAAGGTCCAGGCGTCCTTGGCCTTGAGCAGTTCCTGGATATACGGGCTCTTGTAGTTGGCTTCCAGCGGGAATTCACCGCCGAAGGTAGTCTCCGGGTAGCGCTTGAGCGCCGGGAAGTACCAGCCGCCGTCGAAGTGCACCGCCAGGGGCTTGTCGTTGGCGATCAACTCGGCGCCCAGGCTCAGCACGAACAGCACCAGAAACAGCCACAGCGACCACCAGCCACGCTTGTTGGCCTTGAACCGCTCGAACCGGCGGCGATTGAGGGGGGACAGGTTCATCTCAATGCTCCCGGCTGGCAAAGTCGATTCGCGGATCGACCAGGGTGTAGGTGAGGTCGCCGATCAGTTTCACGATCAGCCCCAGCAGGGTGAAGATAAACAGCGTGCCGAACACCACTGGGTAGTCACGGTTGATCGCCGCTTCAAAGCTCATCAGGCCCAGGCCGTCGAGGGAGAAGATCACCTCCACCAACAACGAGCCGGTAAAGAAGATGCCAATGAAGGCCGAAGGGAAACCGGCGATCACCAGCAGCATGGCGTTGCGGAACACGTGGCCATACAGCACCCGGCGATTGGTCAGGCCCTTGGCTTTGGCGGTGACCACGTACTGCTTGTTGATTTCGTCGAGAAAGCTGTTCTTGGTCAGCAGGGTCATGGTCGCGAAGTTGCCGATCACCAGGGCAGTGACGGGCAGCGCCAGGTGCCAGAAGTAATCGAGGATCTTGGCGCCCCAGCTCAACTCCTCGAAGTTGTTGGAGGTGAGCCCGCGCAAGGGGAACCAGTCGAAATAACTGCCACCGGCAAACACCACGATCAGCAGAATCGCAAACAGGAACGCCGGTATCGCGTAGCCGACGATGATCGCCGAGCTGGTCCACACATCGAAATGGCTGCCGTGGCGCGTGGCCTTGGCGATCCCCAGGGGGATGGACACCAGGTACATGATCAGGGTGCTCCATAACCCCAGGGAAATGGACACCGGCATCTTTTCCTTGATCAGGTCGATGACCTTGGCGTCCCGGAAAAAGCTGTCACCGAAGTCCAGCTGGGCATAGTTCTTGACCATGATCCACAAGCGTTCCGGCGCCGACTTGTCGAAGCCGTACATCTTTTCGATTTCCTTGATCAGCGCCGGGTCCAGGCCCTGGGCGCCACGGTAGCTGGAACCGGCCACCGCGACTTCGGCGCCGCCGCCAGCAATGCGGCTGGTGGCGCCGTCGAAGCCTTCGAGTTTGGCGATCATTTGCTCCACCGGGCCGCCGGGAGCGGCCTGGATGATGACAAAGTTGATCAGCAAGATCCCGAACAGCGTGGGGATGATCAGCAACAGGCGGCGAACAATATAGGCCAGCATTCAATCGCCTCCGCTCGCCGCATCGGCGCGTGTGTCCAGGGGGACGGCAGGGGTGACGTCTGGTTTGCTCCACCAGGTCGCGGTGCCGACGTCGTAGCGTGGCGAGATCTTGGGGTGGCCCAGGTGGTCCCAGTACGCCACGCGGAAGGTCTTGATGTGCCAGTTGGGAATCACGTAGTAGCCGAACTGCAGCACGCGATCCAGCGCCCTGGCGTGGGCGATCAGGCTTTGCCGCGAACCGGCGTCAATCAACTCTTCCACCAACTGGTCGACGGCGGGGTCCTTGAGGCCCATGTAGTTGCGGCTGCCGGGCTTGTCGGCGCTGGAGGATTTCCAGAACTCGCGCTGCTCGTTACCCGGCGAGGTGGATTGCGGGAAGCTGCCCACCAGCATGTCGAAGTCGCGGGAGCGCAGGCGGTTGACGAACTGCGAGACGTCCACCCGACGAATCACCAGGTCGATGCCCAGGTCCGCCAGGTTGCGCTTGAACGGCAGCAGGATGCGCTCGAACTCGGTCTGGGCCAGCAGGAACTCGATGGTCACCGGTTTGCCGGTATTGTCGACCATTTTGTCGTCAACGATCTTCCAGCCCGCTTCTTGCAGCAGTTGGTAGGCCTCGCGCTGTTGGGTGCGAATCATGCCGCTGCCGTCGGTGTGGGACGGTTCGAATGCCTGGGTGAAGACTTCGCCAGGGATCTTGTCGCGCAGCGGCTCGAGAATCGCCAGCTCGTCCGGACCGGGTAGGCCGGTGGCGGCCATTTCCGAGTTTTCGAAATAGCTGCGGGTACGGGTGTAGGCACCGTTGAACAGCTGTTTGTTGCTCCATTCGAAATCCAGCAACAGGCTGATGGCCTTGCGCACCCGCACGTCCTGGAACATCGGCTTGCGCATGTTGAACACGAAGCCCTGCATGCCGGTGGGGTTGCCGTTGGGGATTTCTTCCTTGATCAAGCGGCCCTCTTTCACCGCCGGAATGTTGTAGGCATTGGCCCAGTTCTTGGCGCTGAACTCCAGCCAGTAGTCGAACTGCCCGGCCTTCAAGGCTTCCAGGGAGACGGTGCTGTCGCGGTAGTAATCGGTGATGCGGGTATCGAAGTTGTAGAAGCCCTTATTGACCGGCAGGTCCTTGGCCCAATAATCCTTGACCCGCTCGTAGCGAATCATACGGCCTGGCTTGACCTCCGCCACTTGGTAAGGCCCGCTGCCCAAGGGGACTTCCAGATTGCCCTTGGAAAAATCCCGGGTCGCCCACCAGTGTTTAGGCAGCACTGGCAACTGCCCCAGGATCAGCGGCAATTCGCGGTTGTTGGTGCGCTTGAACTTGAACAGCACGCGCAACGGGTCTTCAGCCACGACTTCATCGACGTCGGCGTAGTAGTTGCGGTACAGCGGGTTGCCTTCCTTGATCAGGGTCTGGAAGGTGAACACCACGTCTTCAGCGCGGATCGGGTGGCCATCATGGAAGCGCGCTTCGGGGCGCAGGTAGAAGCGCACCCAGCTGTTGTCCGGGGCTTTTTCGATTTTGCCAGCCACCAGGCCGTATTCGGTGATGGGTTCGTCCAGGCTTTGCATGGCCAAGGTGTCGTAGATCAGCGGCAGGTTGTCTGCCGGCACGCCCTTGCTGATATAGGGGTTGAGGCTGTCGAAGCCGCCCATGGCCGATTCGCGGAAGGTCCCGCCCTTGGGTGCGTCGGGGTTTACGTAGTCAAAATGCTTGAAGTCGGCGGGGTACTTGGGGGGCTCGTTGTAGAGGGTCAGCGCATGTTGCGGCGCGGCGTGCGCCGCGGTGCACAGCAACAGGCTGGCGAGCAGGGTAGTACGCAAGGACATCATTGGGCTTTCTCCGAAGCTTTCAGCCACCACGCGCTCAGGCCCAGGCTGTAGGGCGGCGTGGTGACGAAGGCGAACCGGTTGCGGTACGCCAGGCGATGATAGTTGAGGTACCAGTTGGGAATGCTGTAGTGCTGCCACAGCAGCACCCGGTCCAGGGCGCGGCCGGCAGCCAGTTGTTCGTCGCGGGTCTGCGCCGCCAGCAGTTGGTCCAGCAGGTGGTCGACCACCGGGTTGGCGATACCGGCGTAATTCTTGCTGCCCTTGATTGCGGCCTGGCTGGAGTGGAAGTACTGCCACTGCTCAAGACCGGGGCTCAAGGTCTGGTTGAGAGTCATCAGAATCATGTCGAAATCGAATTGATCGAGGCGCTGTTTGTACTGTGCGCGGTCAACGGTGCGCAAGCGGGCGTCGATGCCGATGCGGGTCAGATTTTCGACATAAGGTTGCAGGATGCGCTCAAGGTTCGGGTTGACCAACAGGATTTCCAGGCGCAGCGGTTGCCCGCCCTTGTCCAGCAGGCGCTGCCCCGACAGTTTCCAGCCGGCCTCGCTGAGCAGGGCCAGGGCCTGGCGCAGGGTTTCGCGGGGAATGCCACGGCCATCGGTGTGCGGCAGGCTGAACGGTTGGGTAAACAGCGCGGCCGGCAGTTGGTCGCGGTAGGGCGAGAGCATCAACCACTCATGGCCCACGGGCAGACCGGTGGCCGAGAATTCACTGTTGGGGTAATAGCTCACTGAACGCTTGTAGGCGCTGCTGAACAGCGTGCGGTTGGTCCATTCAAAATCGAACATCAACCCCAGGGCTTCACGCACCTTGGCCTGGCTGAACGCCGGTCGCCGGGTATTCATGAACAGGCCCTGGCTCTGGGTGGGGATCTGATGGGCGATCTGCGCCTTGATCACATCGCCGCGGTTGACCGCCGGGAAGTTGTAACCGGTGGCCCAGTTCTTGGCCTGATGCTCGATATAAATATCGAATTCACCGGCCTTGAAGGCTTCAAAGGCCACGTCGCTGTCGCGATAGAATTCCACTTCAACCTTGTCGTAGTTATAGAAACCCTGGTTGACCGGCAGGTCTTTGCCCCAGTAATCCTTGACCCGTTCAAACACCAGTTGCCGCCCAGGCGCAACCTTGGTGATGCGATAAGGCCCACTGCCCAGGGGCGGCTCGAAGGTGGTGGCCTTGAAATCACGGTTTTTCCAATAGTGCTGGGGCAGCACCGGCAACTCGCCCAGGCGCAGGATCAGCAAGGGGTTGCCGGCGCGCTTGAACACAAAGCGGATACGGTGAGGGTTGAGGATATCGACCCGTGCCACTTCTTGCAGATTGGTGCGGTACTGCGGGTGACCTTCGGTCAGTAGGGTGCGATAGGAGAACGCCACGTCATCGGCGGTGATCGGCTTGCCGTCGTGAAAGCGTGCTTCGGGGCGCAGGTTGAACACCACCCAACTGCGGTCCTCGCTGTATTCCACCGACTGGGCAATCAGGCCATAACTGGAGGTGGGTTCATCGCCCGACGGCGCGTATTGCCCGGTGCCCACCATCAAGGGTTCATTGAGCTCGTTGACGCCGTACTGCAGGAAGTTGGCGGTGGAAACCGGGCTTGAACCCTTGAAGGTGTAGGGGTTGAGCGTATCGAAGGTGCCAAATGCCATCACCCGCAGCGTCCCGCCTTTGGGCGCTGCAGGGTTTACCCAATCGTAATGGGTGAATTTGGCCGGGTACTTGAGTGTGCCGAACTGCGCATAACCGTGGCTCTCGGTGATCGTCGCGTTCGCCGCAAAGCTCAAGGCCAGGCTTATTAGTAGAAGGAGGGGACGCTTCAAGTCAGAGATCCGATCCAGGCGGCTTGGGCTTTATGATCGGTACAGTAACAGCTTGTTCCGGTTGGAAAAAGCATCTTGAAATTGGCTGTAGGCCCATGTGGGAGCGGGCTTGCTCGCGAATAGGGTGGCACATCAACATCTCTGTTGACTGACACACTGCATTCGCGAGCAAGCCCGCTCCCACAGGGGTTCCCCAGAATGCCTGAGGCCTTAGCGCGGCCCGGAAACCACCAGCATCTGCCCTGGCTTCAATGCCTGGCCGGTGCGCGGGTTCCAACGCTTGAGATGTTGCATCTCGACATTGAAACGCTTGGCCACCATGTACAGCGAGTCACCTTTCTTGACCTTGTACTGCACCGGTTTTTTCGCCGCGACTTTACGCGTGTCCTGCATCACCAGGGTCTGGCCGACCTTGAGCGCCTGGCCGTTGAGCTTGTTCCAGCGCTGCAGGTCATGCACGTCAACCTTGTTGGCCTTGGCGATCAGCGTGAGGTTATCGCCACTGCGTACCTTGTAGCTGCGGGTACGCCCGGCAACCGCCTTGGTCTCGACTTCGTCGAACACCGGCTTCTTGGGGCGCATGCTCAGCAATTCTTCCGGCTTCATCGTCGAAAGGGTGCTGGTCAGCAGTTGGGCCTTGGAGGTTGGTACCAGCAGATGCTGGGGGCCATCCAGAGTGGTGCGTTGTTTCAAGGCCGGGTTGAGCTGGAACAGTTCGTCTTCGTCGATCTCGGCCAGCGCGGCAACCCGTGACAGGTCCATGCTTTGCTTGACTTCAACTACTTCGAAGTACGGTGTGTTGGCAATCGGGTTCAGGTTGACGCCATAGGCCTCGGGCGCCAGTACCACCTGGGACAAGGCCAGGAATTTGGGCACATAGTCCTTGGTTTCCTGAGGCAGGGGCAGGTTCCAGTAGTCAGTGGGCAGGCCGAGCTTTTCGTTGCGCTCGATTGCCCGGCTGACCGTGCCTTCGCCGGCGTTATAGGCCGCCAGGGCCAGCAGCCAGTCGCCGTTGAACATGTCATGCAGACGCGTCAGATAGTCCAGGGCGGCGGTGGTGGAGGCGGTGATGTCGCGGCGGCCATCGTAGGCGCGGGTCTGGCGCAGGTTGAAGTAGCGCCCGGTGGAGGGAATGAACTGCCACAAGCCCACCGCATCGCTGCGCGAATAGGCCATTGGGTTGTAGGCACTTTCAATCACTGGCAGCAGCGCCAGCTCCAGGGGCATGTTGCGTTCTTCAAGGCGTTCGACGATGTAATGAATGTAGAGGCTGCCGCGTTCGCCGGCATTCTCCAGAAAGGAGGGGTTACTGGCGAACCACAGGCGCTGTTGCTCGATGCGCGGGTTGACGCCGACACCGTCCTGCAATTGAAAGCCCCGACGCATGCGTTCCCAGACGTCCTGGGGTACTTCGGGGCTGGGCTTCTCTGATAGCCAAATAGGTTTTTGCTTGATCTTGGCAGCAAGATTCGGTTTGGGTTGCACGGTGGATTGTGCAGCGTAATTGGTCGATTGGCAGCCCGCCAGAGTCGCGGAAACGGCCACCGCCACGGCTTGAGCCAGGCGGGTCAATGCGTCTGAAGAAATGGATTTACGAATAGATGACGACATTGGCTGGAAGTAAGTTCCGGGCAAAAATGTCGGGCGATTCTAGAAAGCGCTTTGGTTCCGGTCAACCATTCAGAAATTACGTATCAGATTGCATCTGGTTAGAACTTATCTTTCCAAGCCCTCAAGCTAGCAAACACCTCGGCCCCAGAGCGGTTGTCGCGGCCGTTCCGTTCGTCCGCTTTTTGTTTAACGGATGTTTCAGCGGTGCGCAGAAAAGGGTTAGTACGTTTTTCCAGGGCCAGGTTGGATGGCAGCGTCATCTGGCCACGGGCGCGAAGTTGGGCGACATTTTCCACCCGTTCGGCGATGTCGGCGTTGTGCGGTTCCACGGCCTGGGCAAATTTCAAGTTACTTTGCGTGTATTCGTGGGTGCAGTACACCTGCGTATCGGCGGGCAGGGCGGCCAGGCGTTCCAGAGAGTTGTACATCTGTTCGGGTGTGCCTTCGAACAGGCGACCGCAACCCGCGGCGAACAAGGTATCGCCACACAGCAATACGCCCTGGTGGTAAAAGGCGATGTGGCCGAGGGTGTGGCCAGGCACGGCGTACACGTCGAAGTCCCAGCCCAGCACGCTGATACGGTCGTTATCCTGCAAGGCCACATCCCGCGCCGGGATCTTTTCGTTGGCCGGGCCGTAGACCGTGGCGCCGGTGACAGTTTTCAGTTGCTCCACACCGCCCACATGATCATGGTGATGATGGGTGACCAGAATGTCGCTGAGGCGCCACTCGGCATTCTGCTTGAGCCAGGCCAGTACTGGCGCGGCATCGCCGGGGTCGACCACGGCGCAGCGCCGGGTCGTGGGGTCTTGTAACAACCAGATGTAGTTGTCGGTGAAGGCGGGTAGGGCACTGATCTGTATCATTCTTCGATTCGCCAAGCTGAACACATTGGTGCATCTTAGAACGTCTAGGCGAGTTGGAGAATGCAATGACTGATAAAGCGTTCGCCCAGGCCGATCCTGAGTGGCTGGCCCTGATCAGCGCCGCCCGCGAATGGTTGTCCGGGCCGATTGGGCAGTTTTTGCTGGAAGAAGAGCGGCGCATGCTCGAAGACGAGCTGGGCCGGTTCTTTGGGGGCTACCTGGTGCATTACGGGCCGTCGGCCGACACGCCGCCCTCGGCACCGCAGGTGCAACGCAATGTACGCCTGGGCGCGCCATTGCCAGGTGTGGAAATCGTCTGCGAGGAACAGGCCTGGCCGTTGAGCGAACACGCCGCCGATGTGGTGGTGTTGCAGCATGGCCTGGATTTCTGCCTGTCGCCCCACGGTTTGTTGCGCGAAGCGGCGAGCAGCGTGCGCCCTGGTGGCCATTTACTGATTGTCGGCATCAACCCCTGGAGCAGTTGGGGCCTGCGCCGTGTGTTCGCCCATGACGGACTGCGTCAGGCGCGTTGCATCGCGCCATCACGGGTGGGCGACTGGCTCAACCTGCTGGGCTTCGCGCTGGAGAAACGCCGCTTCGGGTGCTATCGTCCGCCGCTTGCGACGGCCAAGTGGCAGGGCCGCCTGGCCGGTTGGGAACGCCGCGCAGGGGCCTGGCAGCTGTCGGGTGGCGGCTTTTATTTGCTGGTTGCACGCAAGATCGTGGTCGGGCTGCGACCGGTGCAACAAGTGCGCCGCGAGCCGATCGGCAAGCTCGTGCCAATGCCGTTGGCCAAGGTCAACCGCGAACAACGCGAACCGTAAAACCTCTTTTTGATTTCAGGCCGAATAACCGATGACCGATAGCGTAGAACTCTTCACCGATGGCGCCTGCAAGGGCAACCCCGGCCCGGGCGGCTGGGGCGCCTTGCTGGTGTGCAAGGGCGTGGAGAAGGAACTGTGGGGCGGCGAAGCCAATACCACCAATAACCGCATGGAACTGATGGGCGCGATTCGCGGCCTCGAAGAACTCAAGCGACGCTGCAACGTACTCCTGGTGACCGACTCGCAGTACGTGATGAAGGGCATCAACGAGTGGATGGTCAACTGGAAAAAACGTGGCTGGAAGACAGCGGCCAAGGAGCCGGTCAAGAACGCCGACCTGTGGCAATTGCTCGATGAACAGTGCAACCGTCACGACATCACCTGGAAATGGGTGCGCGGGCACATTGGCCACCCTGGCAACGAGCGCGCCGACCAGTTGGCCAACCGTGGCGTGGATGAAGTGCGCGGCTACAAGCAGAGCTGAGTCAGCGACACCGCAGCGGCCGCTCGAGCCGCTGCTTCACCGCCGCCATCGCGTGTGGCGAATCTACCCGCACGGCATTGAGCTTCAGGCAGGCAGACGTTGGCCTGATCACAAACATCCCGTGATTGTTGTCGCTTACAGAGCCAGGATCGCACGGGCGAGTTGTTCGTCCGTGTATCGCAGGTCCACTCTCGTCTGGCGAATATGCCGCAAGGCTGACTCTAGTTGGGCACCGCGTATTGCACCTTCGCTTGCGACAAACGAGGCGGCATCGGCCTTGGCTGCCAGCACAATCTTGTCGTCCTTGAAGCTGCTGCTGGTGCCGCCCGTGGCACTCATCGACAGGCTCACCAAGGCGTCAGTGGTCATCACGAAACTGGTGGCTTGCGCACCGGCAGCGCTGAGCAGGCAGGGGATGAACAGCCATTTCAGGTTGAACATGAGTCAGGGAATTCCGTATCTGGAGGAGGCGCGCAGGTTAGCGATGAGGGGCGTAGCAATCCGCAGCAAGTTTGCGAAATCTTGTAAATAACTGTTGGGTGTCCACCGGTGGTTGGGTGCCATGGGCGCTTCGTTTACAGAGCGTGCTAATATCCCGCCCCTTGAACTGTACCGAACCGTTGAGAGCTGAACCCTGATGGCCATCCGATCTGTTGTACTCGATACCGAAACCACCGGCATGCCGGTGACCGATGGTCACCGGATCATCGAAATCGGCTGTGTCGAACTGATGGGGCGCCGCCTGACCGGCCGCCACTTCCACGTCTACCTGCAACCGGACCGCGACAGTGATGAGGGCGCGATTGGCGTCCACGGCATCACCGACGAATTCCTCAAGGGCAAGCCGCGCTTCGCCGAAGTGGCCGATGAGTTCTTCGAATTCATCAATGGCGCCCAGTTGATCATCCATAACGCGGCGTTCGACATCGGCTTCATCAATAACGAATTTGCCCTGATGGGGCAGACCGACCGTGCGGACATCTCCCAACACTGCACGATCCTCGATACCTTGATGATGGCCCGCGAGCGCCACCCGGGACAACGCAACAGCCTCGATGCCTTGTGCAAGCGCTATGGCGTCGACAACTCCGGCCGTGAACTCCACGGCGCCTTGCTCGACTCCGAGATCCTGGCCGACGTTTACCTGACCATGACCGGCGGGCAGACCAGCCTGTCCCTGGCCGGTAATGCGTCCGATGGCAGCGGTTCGGCGGAAGGCTCGGGCAACCGCCCTTCGGAAATCCGCCGCTTGCCAGCTGATCGCAAGCCGACGCCGATCATCCGTGCCAGCGAGCAGGACCTGGCCGAGCATGCGGCAAGGCTGGAGGCGATTGCCAAGGCAGCCGGTGCGCCGGCGTTGTGGACTCAACTCACTCAGCAATAACCGCTCATGTAGGAGCAGGCTTTCAGCCATGGGTACTTACACAGTTGCATCTGTGGCGAGGGAGCTTGCTCCCGTGACGGCCTGCCAGCCAACGCCTATCTACCTGACGCTGCGCGATCAAACTGGGGGAGCTGGCTTGCCTGCGATAGCGGCCTGCCAGCCAACGCCTATCGACCTGACGCCCCGCGATCAAATTGTGGGAGCGGGCTTGCTCGCGAATGCGGCCTGACAGTCAACACGGTTGGATTGGGTACATCTCCATTCCTGCGGTAACGGCCACTTAGCGTTGCGCTCTGACAGCGGGTCACTTTGGAAAAGCCGGAATGCCGGCCCAGCCCACCCACATTTGGATTGCGGAGCCTCAGGTAGATAAGTGTCGGCTGGCAGGCCGCATTCGCAGGCAAGCCAGCTCCCACAGTTTGATCGCGGGTGTGAGGCAGGTATGGCCCGGCAGGCGGGCCGTCACGGGAGCAAGCTCCCTCGCGACTTATGTAGATACCTCTCGACCACCTGTGAAATCTTCATTCGCCACATCTGCTTCCAGCTTCTACCCTTTGTGCAAAGCCTCCGGAGTAAGAGTGCTCATGTACAAGGACCTGAAGTTCCCCGTTCTGATCGTGCACCGTGACATCAAGGCCGACACCGTTGCCGGTGACCGGGTTCGAGGCATCGCCAGGGAGTTGGAACAGGAGGGCTTCAGTATTTTTTCTGCGGTGGACTACGCCGAGGGGCGGCTAGTGGCCGCTACCCATCACGGCCTGGCCTGCATGCTGATCGCCGCCGAAGGCGCTGGGGAAAACACCCATCTGTTGCAGAACATGGTGGAGTTGATTCGCTTGGCGCGCCTGCGCGCACCCAACCTGCCGATCTTTGCGCTGGGCGAGCAAGTCACGCTAGAAAACGCACCCGCCGATGCCATGAGCGAGCTCAACCAACTGCGCGGCATCCTATATCTGTTCGAAGACACCGTGCCGTTTCTGGCGCGCCAGGTCGCCCGCGCCGCACGCACTTACCTGGATGGCCTGTTGCCGCCGTTCTTCAAGGCGCTGGTGCAACACACCGCCGACTCCAATTATTCCTGGCACACCCCCGGTCATGGCGGTGGCGTGGCCTATCGCAAAAGCCCGGTGGGGCAGGCCTTTCATCAGTTCTTTGGGGAAAACACCCTGCGCTCTGACTTGTCGGTGTCGGTGCCCGAACTGGGCTCGCTGCTCGATCACACCGGGCCTTTGGCCGAAGCCGAGGCCCGCGCCGCGCGCAACTTTGGCGCCGACCATACGTTCTTTGTGATCAACGGCACGTCCACCGCCAACAAGATCGTCTGGCATTCCATGGTGGGGCGCGATGACCTGGTGCTGGTGGACCGCAATTGCCACAAGTCGGTGTTGCATTCGATCATCATGACCGGCGCGATCCCGCTGTACCTGTGCCCGGAGCGCAACGAGCTGGGGATCATCGGCCCGATCCCCCTGAGCGAATTCAGCCCTGAGTCGATCCGCGCCAAGATCGACGCCAGCCCCTTGACCCGTGGGCGACCACCGAAAGTGA
This sequence comes from Pseudomonas sp. BTN1, assembly GCF_001907715.1. NCBI lineage: Bacteria > Pseudomonadati > Pseudomonadota > Gammaproteobacteria > Pseudomonadales > Pseudomonadaceae > Pseudomonas > Pseudomonas sp. BTN1. The sequence continues at coordinate 51,901 of NZ_MPBM01000016.1, forward strand.
AATTGGCGGTGGTGACCAACTCCACCTATGACGGCCTGTGTTACAACGCCGAACTGATCAAGCAGCAACTGGGCAACAGTGTCGAGGTGCTGCACTTTGATGAGGCCTGGTATGCCTATGCTGCCTTTCACGAGTTCTTCGCCGGGCGCTATGGCATGGGCACCTCGCGCACGCCGGACAGCCCCTTGGTGTTCACCACCCACAGTACGCATAAGTTGCTGGCGGCATTCAGCCAGGCGTCGATGATCCACGTGCAGGACGGCGGCGCACGGCAACTGGACCGTGACCGCTTCAATGAAGCCTTCATGATGCATATCTCCACCTCGCCGCAATACAGCATCATCGCGTCGCTGGATGTGGCCTCGGCAATGATGGAGGGCCCGGCCGGACGCTCGCTGCTTCAGGAAATGTTCGACGAGGCCTTGAGTTTTCGCCGTGCCCTGGCCAACTTGCGCCAGCATATCGCGGCCCAAGACTGGTGGTTCTCCATCTGGCAGCCACCCTCGGTCGCGGGCATCGACCGGGTCGCCACGGCGGATTGGCTGTTGCACCCTGGGGATGAATGGCATGGCTTTGGCGACGTGGTCGAAGACTACGTATTGCTGGACCCGATCAAAGTCACGCTGGTGATGCCTGGCCTCAACGCCGGAGGGGCCTTGAGCGATTGCGGGATTCCCGCCGCAGTGGTCAGCAAGTTCCTCTGGGAGCGCGGTCTGGTAGTGGAGAAGACTGGGCTGTATTCGTTCCTCGTGCTGTTTTCCATGGGCATTACCAAAGGCAAATGGAGCACCTTGCTCACTGAGTTGCTGGAGTTCAAGCGTAGCTACGATGCCAATGTCAGCCTGGCCAGTTGCTTGCCGTCGGTGTATGCCCAAGGCCCGGCGCGTTATCAAGGCCTGGGGCTGCGCGACCTTTGCGACCAGTTGCACAGCTGTTACCGTAGTAATGCCACGGCCAGGCACCTCAAACGTATGTATACGGTATTGCCGCAAATCGCGATGAAACCCGCCGATGCCTACGACCAACTGGTCAGGGGCGAGGTGGAGGCGGTCTGCATCGATGCCTTGGCCGGACGCATCGCCGCCGTGATGCTGGTGCCATACCCGCCGGGCATACCGCTGATCATGCCCGGCGAACGCTTCACCGAGTCAACCCGTTCAATCATCGATTACCTGGCATTTGCCCGCACGTTCGATAGCAGTTTCCCCGGTTTTGTCGCGGATGTGCATGGGCTGCAACACGAAGATGACGGCAGTGGCCGTCGTTACACCGTCGATTGCATCAAGGGTTAAGGAAGTTTATGCAAGCTGTGATGAACCCGAAGTATCCAGGGCTCAGTGTGCGAGTCGCCGACGAAGGTTTTGACGCCTATGTGTGGGGCAACGATTTCAGCTTTGAAGTCAGCGCCTATGGGGTGCCGCAAATGGGCCAGCGCGTCGACCAATGGCCGGTGGAAAAAGTGCTGCCGTACCGCAAGTGCTATGGCATCGACCCGGAAGAATTCGCCAGTTTTCGTGATGCCGCCGACAGCTCGATCTTCATGGCGTACCTGGATGACCGCGCAGTGGGGCATATCGTGGTCAGCACCAACTGGAACGGTTTCGCCCATGTTGACGAGTTGGCTGTGGCGTTACCGGCGCGTCGACATGGCGTGGCCAAGTCGTTGTTGGACGTGGCGCAGTTCTGGGCTCGCAAGAAGAACCTTCCGGGCATGATGCTTGAGACCCAGAACAACAACCTCGGCGCCTGTCGCCTGTATGAGCGTTGTGGCTATGTAATGGGCGGCATCGATCAACTGCGTTATCGCGGGATTGACCCGCAAACCCGCGAGGTCGCGATTTTCTGGTATCGGTTGTTCAAGGCGCAAGTGGAGGCGGTCTGACCTCCTACAGGGGCTTGGTGTCGTTACCAAGCAGGCTTTCGGCTTTCTGGATGACGATCTCCAGCAGCGCATTCAATGCAGGGGAGGCCGCAGCGTCTTTCAAGGTCAGCGCATACAGGCTGACCACTATCGGTGGTGACACCGGGCACGCATCAAGCCCGGACTCGCGTGCACCCAAGGCGGTGAACGGGTCGACAATCGCCAGGCCCTCTCCGGCTTCCACCAGGCCGCGCATCATCGGGTAGGTTTGTACGCGCGTCTGCACCACGGGCACCGGCCGCAGGGCATGCAGCTTGGCGTCCAGCAAACGGCTGAGCGGATCATGGCCTTCAAGGCCGATCAACGATTGGCCGGCCAACTCCTGCAGCGCAATGTACTTTTGCTTGGGCTTGAGCCAGCCATGGGGGGCCAGCAACTGCAATTTGCCTTGGGCCAGCACCGTGCTCTGGATATGGGGGTGTTCTGGGTCATGCAGGCTCAGGCCGACATCGGCTTCATGTAGCAGCAGGCTGTTGATGATCTCGCCAACTGGCCGGCTCGACAGGTTGCACGGCATGTCCTGGAAGCGTCGACGCAGCGCGGCAATGCTCTGCGGCAACAGTTGGTTGGCCAACGGCGGCGTGCAGAGGGCGCGCAGGGGCGGAGCATGATGGTGTTTCAAGCGGCTGGCAAGGCGTTGCAACGGCTCCAGGGCTTCATACAGAGTTGTGATTTGTGCCTGCAACTCCAGGGTTTCCCGCGTGGCCTGCAAGCGCCCGCGCACGCTGGCGAACAGCATGAAGCCCAGTTGCTGCTCGGCATCCTTGAGGGTGGCGTCTACATCGCCCACGGGGAGTTGCAACCACTCGGCGGCGGTGCCGAGGTGGCCGGTCTGCAAGATGGCCTGAATCACTTCGATATGACGTAAACGCATGGCCGGAGTCTATGTGCAGTGCGCAGGGGATTCAATGGCGCAGGCCTTCGTGCGCAAAAAAGACTGCCGGGGTCGTCCCGGCCTATGGCGCTCAGCCAGGACCCCATTAGAATGGCGGGTCTGATCAGCAACGACCCCTGCCGGTTTGCCGGTACTTAAAATAAAAAACAGGTCTGGTCTCATATGCCTCTACCCTCGACTTTCTTCGGGGTAACGGCCAAGCAACTCGTGGTCCTGGTGACCGTGGGAGGCCTGGCGGCTTACTTCTTCAATCATCAGGATGAACCGACGCCGGACAATCTCGCACTGGAAGCCTTTATTCGCTCCCAGCAACAGGTGGGCGAGCAGGTGGGCGCAGTCGTGGGGATCAGCCTGATCAGGGAGGTGGAGGCTTACCCCGCGTACAACGCAGCAGGTTACAAGCGCTCGATGTTTACCGTGCAAGGGGAGCACGGCCAAGTGCTGGTGACGCTCAAGCAAGACGAGCAGGGCATAGAGGTGACGCAGATCCGCCGCCCATGAACGTCCCCAGCCCAGCCCCCAGGACTGAGCAGGTGAACAAGGCAAGCGCTTACGATGCCAGAGTGGTTTCGGACTCGCGCACGAGAATGGTGCCCGACTGGATCAGTTTGAATTCATCACCTTCCAGCTTTTCTACACGGTCGCCAATGGCCAGCTTGTAGGTCGTGGTGGGCGTCGATCCGGCCAGGTCGCCTTGCGCCGGGTTGGATTCCTGAAACTCATGCACCGAATACACGCGGCCTTCCGCGTCTCTGGCATGAAACTGTCCAACAAGTACTGCAGCCATCTGTTTAGAACCTCTGGAGATAAACACTCGATTTGCGGTTCTGTAGACCGTCAGGGAGCGGGGTAGTTTACCTATAAGAAAAAAATACTATTCGCTGATATTTTCAGACGCTTCCTACGCAAGTGCTTGCAAGGAAAACGTCGAGGGAATCCGCACAACCCTCTGGTGAACGCGCCGCGAAGCCTCTATAACTACAAGCTCCTTTATTCAGAAGTCGGGAAACCTCAATGAGCAAGGTCTACACGATTGCCGTCCTGGTGGGCAGCTTGAGAAAAGAGTCGATCAACCGCAAGGTCGCCCTGGCCCTGGCCGAACTGGCCCCTGCCAATCTCAAGTTGAACATTGTTGAAATCGGCGACTTGCCGCTCTACAACGAGGACATCGACGGTGCAACACCGCCCGCAGCCTACAGTACTTTCCGCAAACAAGTGAGTTCATCCGACGCGGTGCTGTTCGTCACCCCCGAATACAACCGCTCCGTGCCGGCGGCCTTGAAAAATGCCATTGACGTGGGCTCGCGCCCATACGGGCAAAGCGCCTGGAGTGGCAAGCCCGGGGCGATCATCAGCGTGTCGCCGGGTGCCATTGGCGGTTTTGGCGCCAACCACCATTTGCGCCAGTCCCTGGTGTTCCTGGATGTGTGGTGCATGCAACAGCCGGAAGCCTATCTGGGCGGGGCAGGCAGTGTGTTCGATGAGGCGGGGAAGGTGTCGGAAAAGACCAAGCCGTTCCTGCAGGCATTCATCGATGCCTACGGTAAGTGGGTAGAAAAACAGAAGGATTGATTTGGCAATGCGCTCAAATGTGGGAGCGGGCTTGCTCGCGAAGGCGGTGGTTCAGCAGAGACATCATCGGCTGATACACCGCCTTCGCGAGCAAGCCCGCTCCCACAATGGGGTTATCGCAACCAGTTGGTGCGTGCCAGTTCGATAACCTCATCGCCACGCCCGCTCATCACCGCCTTGAGCATGTACAGGCTGAACCCCTTGGCCTGTTCCAGCTTGATGCTCGGCGGCATCACCAGTTCCTGAGTCGCGGTCACCACATCCACCAACACCGGGCCATCGTGGGCCAGGGCACGGCGCAGTGCCGGCTCCAAGTCTTCGGATTGCTCCACACGTATGCCCAAAATGCCCATGGCATTGGACATGGCCGCAAAGTCCGGGTTTTTCAGCTCGGTCCCGGTGTCCAGGTAACCTGCAGCCTTCATCTCCATGGCGACAAAGCCTAGGGACGAATTGTTGAACACCACAAGTTTGACCGGCAATTGCAGTTGCGCCAGGGAAATGAAATCCCCCATCAACATGGTGAAACCACCGTCCCCAGACATCGAGATCACCTGCCGTCCAGGGAATGCTGCCTGGGCGCCGATAGCCTGAGGCATGGCGTTGGCCATCGAGCCATGGTTGAACGAGCCGATCAGCCGGCGCTTGCCGTTCATCTTCAGATAACGCGCCGCCCACACGGTGGGTGAGCCGACATCGGCGGTAAAGATCGCATCATCATCGGCCAGCTCGCTGAGCAAGCGCGCCACATACTGGGGATGGATCGGCCGGCCGGCCTTGGACGGTTGCGCCAGGTCATCCAGGCCTTGGCGGGCTTTTTCGTAGTGCTTCAGGGAGGTCTCGAGGAAGCTGCGATCGGTCTTGCGGGTCAGGCGCGGCAACAGCGCGGCGATGGTTTCACTGACGTCGGCGGCGATGCCCAGATCCAGGGTCGCACGACGCCCCAGGGCTTGGGGGTTGCGGTCCACCTGGATGATCCTGGCGTCGGTCGGGTAGAACTGGCGATAAGGGAAGTCGGTGCCGAGCATGACCAAGGTGTCGCAATCGAGCATGGCGTGGTAGCCGGAGCTGAAACCGATCAGGCCGGTCATGCCGACGTCGAACGGGTTATCCCACTCCACATGCTCCTTGCCCCTCAGTGCGTGCACCACCGGCGCGCCGAGGGCGTCGGCCAGCGCCACCACTTGATCGTGGGCACCGGCACAGCCGCTGCCACACAGCAGAGTGACTTTCTCGCTGCTCTGGAGCATGTCGGTGAGGCGCTGCAAGTCCTGCTCAACCGGCAGGGTGCGCGGTGCGTGCAAGGCCGGCCACGGCTTGAGCTTATCTTCCACCTCCAGCAGCGATACATCTCCCGGAATCACCACCACCGCCACGCCTCGGTTGAGGATCGCCGAACGCATGGCACGGTGCAGCACCTGAGGCATCTGCTCGGGGTTGCTCACCAGCTCGATAAAGTGGCTGCATTCCTTGAACAGTTCCTGGGGATGGGTTTCCTGAAAGTAATTCAGGCCAACCTCCGAAGATGGAATTTGCGCGGCAATCGCCAGCACCGGCACATGGTTGCGATGGCAATCGAATAAACCATTGATCAAATGCAGGTTGCCCGGCCCGCAACTGCCGGCGCACACCGTCAACTCGCCGGTGGCCGCCGCTTCGGCACCGGCAGCGAAGGCGGCGACCTCCTCGTGGCGAACATGCATCCACTCGATGCTGTCCATGCTGCGCAGGGCGTCGGTCAGGCCATTGAGGCTGTCGCCGGTGAGCCCCCAGATACGCTTGATACCCGCTTGTTCCAGGGTGGTCGCCAACTGCTGGGCCAGGTTGATTTTCGCCATGAGGAACTCCAATCGTCAGTGAGGTTGAAAAACTGCTGATCAGTAGGGGACAGTTCAATCACGGCGAATGCTCCGCCTTTAATGTGAAGATTGCGTCATGCTTGCGCGGTATTGCCGCGTACGCCGCGCGATAAACCACTGGTCACAGGCCAATGCCAGCCAGGGCGCAACGTTGGGGTTGGGCAGGCGGCCGCGGCTCAGACGGCGCATCTGGTCGCGCACCACGGCGAGGGTGGCGAGGGCGGCCAGGGGTTTGCGCTTCCATTCCATGGGCCGCAGTTGTGGGTTGAGGTCGCGACCTTCACGCCACTGTTTGATCAGTTGCGGCTCCAGGGTCAGGGCGGTGGCGATGCCGGCCATGGCGATGCCGCTGTCCAATACTTGCTGGACCACCGGCAAGCGGCGAATACCTCCGGTCACCATCAGTGGCATGGTGGCGATGCTCGCCATTTGTGTGGCGAAATCCAAAAAGTAGGCTTCACGGGCCAAGGTGCGGCCGTCCCGCGCCTCACCTTGCATGGCCGGCGCTTCATAGCTGCCGCCGGACAACTCAAGCAAATCGATCGGCAGTGTATTGAGCATCTCCACTACTGCGCGCGCATCGGTCTCATCGAAGCCGCCGCGCTGGAAGTCTGCGGAATTGAGCTTTACCGACACACAAAATGAAGGGCTGACGCTGGCACGTACGGCACGGACGACCTCCAGCAACAGGCGTGCGCGGTTTTCCAAGGGGCCGCCCCAGCGGTCGGTGCGATGGTTGCTCAAGGGCGAGAGAAATTGGCTCAACAAATAACCATGGGCGCCGTGGATCTGTACGCCGGTGAACCCGGCTTGCTCGGCCAGGCGGGCGCTGGTGGCGAAGCGCTTGATGACGTCCTGGATGTCGTCTTCGGTCATGGCCTTGGGTTTGGCGAACATCTTGGAAAAACTGCCCACATCCAGCGCAATAGCCGAGGGGGCCAACGCTTGTTGACCGAGGTTGGCCATGGTCTGGCGGCCCGGATGGCTGAGCTGTACCCAGAAGTGCACACCTTTGGCCCGGGCTACGTCGGCCCATTCACGAAAACTGGCCAGGTGTTGCTCGTTTTCTAGCGCGACACCGCCAGGGCCGGTCATGGCGCGGCGGTCGACCATCACGTTACCGGTCAGCAGCAGGCCGGGTTCGCCGTCGGCCCAGGTCTTGTACAGCTGCTTCAAGGCTTTGGACGGTGCCTGATGCAGGTCCGCCATGTTCTCTTCCATCGCGGCCTTGCCGATGCGGTTGGCGATGACTTGGCCGTTAGGCAGTTGCAGCGATTCGAACGGTGACATGGGTTAACTCCTGAGCAGGGGAGGTCTCAGGCTAAGCTTAAAGTTAACTTTAATGTCAAGCGGGAGTCGATCACGGGCGATGCAACTGTAGGAGCGAGCTTGCTCGCGAAGAACTTGAACGATAACGCAGGTCACCTGGATGTATTTGGCGCCCTTGCGTTCTTCGCGAGCAAGCTCGCTCCTACAGGAGGTTAGCGGCGGCGGAACAGCGGCAAAGGTTCATCGGTGGCCGCTTGATAGGTCACCGAGAAATCCTTGAGGCTTTCCAGCGCTTCGTACGGGTCTTTGTCCGCGCGCAAGGCGAAGGCATCGAACCCGCAGCGGTGCAGGTAGAACAGTTGGTCACGCAGCACGTCGCCAATGGCCCGCAGTTCACCCTTGTAGCCATAACGGTCACGCAGCAGGCGGGCATTGGAGTAGTTGCGCCCGTCGGTGAAGGCCGGGAAGTTAAGGGCGATGACCTGAAAATGCTGCACGTCATCACCGATTTCTTCGGCTTCTTCATCGGCGTCCAGCCACACACCCAGGCCGCCATCGCGGGCCTTGAGGGCATGGCCGTGCTCGCGCCACAGTGCCAGCGGCACGATCAGGTCGTCGCAGTTGGAGATGCCGTCGAAGCTCGCGTCCTTGGGCAGCAGGTGCCAGGTTTCGTCGACGACTGCGTTGTTCTTAATGATTCGCTGCATAGACACGCTCCTTGAACAGGTCGATGCCGATGCGCTGGTAGGTGTCGATGAAGCGCTCATCTTCGGTACGCTGTTCGATATACACGTCGATCAGCTTGCCGATCACCTCTGGCATGGCTTCCTGGGCGAAGGATGGGCCGAGGATCTTGCCCAGGCTCGCATCGCGGCTGGCGCTGCCACCCAGGGACACTTGGTAGAATTCTTCGCCTTTCTTGTCCACGCCCAGGATGCCGATGTGGCCGACGTGGTGGTGACCACAGGCGTTCATGCAACCGGAGATGTTCAGGTCCAGCTCGCCGATGTCGAACAGGTAATCCAGGTCGTCGAAACGGCGTTGGATCGACTCGGCAATCGGGATCGACTTGGCGTTGGCCAGGGAGCAGAAGTCGCCGCCCGGGCAGCAGATGATATCGGTCAGCAGGCCGATGTTCGGCGTAGCAAAGCCGCCTTCGCGCAGTTCGCCCCACAGGGTGAACAATTGGCTTTGTTCAACGTCCGCAAGAATGATGTTCTGCTCGTGGGAGGTGCGCAGTTGGCCAAAGCTGTAGCGCTCGGCCAGGTCGGCGACGGCATCCAGCTGCTTGTCGGTGATATCGCCAGGGGCAACACCGGTGGGCTTGAGCGACAGGGTCACTGCCACGTAGCCGGGCTTCTTGTGCGCCAGGGTATTGCGCGTGCGCCAGCGGGCGAAACCTGGGTGTTGCTGGTCGAGTGCGGCCAGCTCGGCGTCCTGATTGCTCAGGGCCTGGTACTCCGGGTCGACGAAGTGCTTGGCGACGCGGTGCACTTCGGCTTCGGTCAGGGTGGTCTGGCCGCCGCGCAGGTGTTCCATTTCGGCATCGACTTTCTGGGCAAACACCTCAGGGGTCAGCGCCTTGACCAGGATCTTGATCCGGGCCTTGTACTTGTTGTCGCGACGGCCATAGCGGTTGTAGACCCGCAGGATGGCGTCGAGGTAGCTCAACAGGTCCTGCCACGGCAGGAACTCGTTGATGAACGCACCGACCACCGGGGTACGGCCCAGGCCACCGCCGACCAATACGCGAAAACCCAGCTCGCCGGCGGCGTTGTACACCGGCTCCAGGCCGATGTCGTGCACTTCGATGGCGGCACGGTCCGAGGTCGAGCCATTGATGGCGATCTTGAACTTGCGCGGCAGGTAGGCGAATTCGGGGTGGAAGGTGGTCCACTGACGCACGATTTCACACCACGGCCGCGGGTCGATCAACTCGTCGGCAGCGACGCCGGCAAATTGGTCGGTGGTCACGTTGCGCAGGCAGTTACCGCTGGTCTGAATGGCGTGCATCTGCACGGTAGCCAGTTCAGCCAGGATGTCCGGTACATCTTCCAGGGCCGGCCAGTTGAACTGCACATTCTGGCGGGTGCTGATGTGGGCATAGCCTTTGTCGAAGTCGCGGGCGATCTTGGCCATCATTCGCGTCTGGCGCGACGTCAGTTGGCCATAGGGCACGGCCACCCTCAGCATCGGCGCAAAGCGCTGCACATAAAGGCCATTTTGCAGGCGCAGAGGGCGGAACTCTTCTTCGCTCAGTTCACCTGCTAAGTAGCGTCGGGTCTGATCACGGAACTGCTTGACGCGGTCCTCGATGATGCGCTGATCGTATTCGTCGTATACGTACATATAGGTCCTGTTCTCGGCAAATCTGCGCGCACGGCCGCGCACTCCCAACGGAGCCGGCGCACGATACCAGTTTGCGTATATGCGCAAAAGTGATGTTTGGGTATATGTAAATAACCAAACTGACTAATGAGAACCGTTATCGCCATACCCACATTTGTCATAGGGAAAACTCTGGTCTTTACTGTGATCGAGTCTTAGTGCAGTCACCTATAAAACCGACAAGAGGCGATGCGATGAGCAATTCCACCAAAGCCCGTAAACCCGACAGTACTGTGGATGCCTGGGCCATTTTATTTTTGATCATCCTGGTGGTGGGAACCGCCGTGTTCTGGGTTAGCCACCAGTAAAGCAGCGGGTTGATTGAACCTCGATTGAATATCTAATTGCCACTATCATGGCGCTCTATGTTCAAGGTTCAGACAACCATGTTGAAGGTTCTGATGGCGTGTGTGTGGTTGCTGGGGTCGGCGTACGGGGCAATCGCCCAGGCTGCGTCGGTGGTGTTTCTCAACCCTGGCCGGTCTTCGGAAACCTTCTGGGTCAGTTATGCGCAATTCATGCAGGCCGGCGCCAAGGACCTCGGCCTGGATTTGCGTGTGCGCTATTCCGAGCGTGACAACCAAGTCACCCTGGCCCATGCGCGAGAGGCATTGCTGGGCACTGAACGACCTGATTACCTGGTGCTGGTGAATGAGCAATACGTTGCCCCGCAAATCATGCGCATGGCCCAGGGCAGCGGGGTGAAATTACTGATCGTCAACAACGCCCTGACGCCCGACCAGACGCAGCTCTTGGATGCCTACCACGACACCCGGTTGATCGGCAGCATGGTCGCGGACGACGAGCAGGCCGGCTACCTGATGTTGACCGACTTGTTGCGCCAACACGGGCCGATCGCTTCTGGCGCAACGCTGGACCTGCTGGCATTTTCCGGTGCCAAGACCACACCGGCGGCGCAGTTGCGTGAACAGGGCCTGCGCCGCGCCCTGGCCGAACATCCGCAAGTGCGCCTGCGCCAGTTGGTCTACGGTGAATGGAACCGCCAGCGCGCCTACGAACAAGCCACGCAGATGCTCAAGCGCTATCCACAATCGGCCCTGGTGTGGTCGGCCAATGATGAGATGGCATTGGGCGCCATGCAGGCCCTGCAAGACAGCGGTCGGGTACCGGGCAAGGATGTGTTGTTCAGTGCGGTCAACAGTTCGCCGCAGATCCTTGCAGCACGCCTGGACGGGCGCCTGAGTACGCTGGTGGCGGGGCACTTCACCCTGGGCGGCTGGGCAATGGTGTTGATCCATGATGATGCCAAGGGTGTCGATATCGGCGCGCTTGGCGGTCGCAACCGCCAACAGGCCTTGTTCCAATTGATCGATGTTGCCCAGGCACGGCGCCTGATGGGGCCCATGCGGTCGGTGGAATTTCGCGCACTGTCGGCGGTGGGCAAGCCCCCGTCCTACCGTTACCCGTTCAGCTTGCAACTACTGCTGCGTTAAACCCCGGCCAGGTGCAGCACCAATTTGACGATGCCAAATAAGGTCAAGGCAAACACCACCGTAAACAGGATGCCCAGCATTACAAAGTGGCTAGGCTTGCCGTGGGTAAAATCGCGGGCGCGGTTCTTGCCGCTTTGCACACCAAAAGCCGCCGCCATCACGCTGTGCAGCATCTGCCAGAAGGTCGGCGGCTTGTTATCGATTGGGTCGTCCATACAGCCCTCGTCAACGGGGTCATCGTACAGAGCATAGACAATCGGTTACGGCTTATCTTGGGCTGAGCACCTCCAGACCCAGGAATAGCTGTTGGTCCAGCGGCGGCTTGATCTCGGCTTTCTCCAGGTTGACCACGGCCCGGTTGTCGGCACGTGCCCGCTCGATCAGGTCCTTGCGGGTATACAGCCGTTCAGCTTTGGTTTTCAGATGCCCGAAGTCAGGGCTGGCAGGCGGCTTGTCGGCCGTCGCGTAGTGGAAGTGGGCGTACCACAGCACGGCGTCCTCACCTTGTTTGCCTTCCCTGATTTTGCTTTTATCGCGTATCGCATACTCGGTCAGGTAGTCCCCCGCTTTTAACGGGACACGGCTGCGGACCAGGTTGATGTCGACAAAACCGTGTCGCCATAAATAGGCCACATGGGCTGCCCTGGGGCGCTGCAACTTGTAACCGAGGCTGCATGCCTCGCGTGCTTGCCGGGTGGCGGCGGCGGCCTCTTCCTGGTAACGGTCGATCAGCTCGGTGGCACGGGCGTCTGTGGCATGGTCGCGCTTGAGTTCTTCAGCCAGGGTTGTGAATTTTTGCGCATGTTGCGTCAGCATGACATCCCATTCATGGGGGGCCAGGCTTTCCAGTCGGCTGGGGTCGTTGAGTTTGCGTTGTTGAAAATGAATACTGCGATCAATTCCCGCGCGCTCGTCTTTGACCGTTTGTGCCTGTGCCTCTATTGCCCTCAGTGGGCGCTTAAGCGCCACCTCAGCAGGCGGTGCGGCGCGGGCTGGCTCTACGACATTCCAGAACCCCTCACTGGCGTGTTCAAGGTAGGTGGCGAGCGTCTTGCCGGTCAGCGGGTCTTTGATATCGACGAAATTGCCTGGCGCATCCGGCTGGCCGACACGCAAGTCTCCTACCAGGGTCCTCCTGTCGCGGGTGGTGATGACTCTGCGACTCGAGGCTTTGAGTCGCGTGGCGCTGTCGGGGGGCGTGACAGGGGCAAAACCCTCCTCGACCAAAATCGAATGGGCCAGTTGGGTTTCAAGGCTGGTGCGGGCTTGGGCCAGATGTTGCAGGAAGGGCTCGCGGTATTCTTCGCGAATAAACCCTGAACCCATTTCAGTCAATGAGTTGACGGCGTTTTCCAATTGCTCATAGCGCTCCAGGACACTCTTGAGTACATCGATCTGCTCTAGGGTCGAGTAGCCGCTGGTCGTCATCATTTCCGTATGCGCCGACAGGCTGGTTGCCGTGCGTGGGTCGGTCAGTTCACTGACGAAAGGATACTCCGCCAGCTCCCTTGAGCCGTGCGCACGGTTTAATACCAAGTCGATAAACACCAGCAGCGCATGTTGCTTGATGATCACTGAGTGGATGTTTTGATCGGTGGGTCTGTCTTGCAGTAAAAACTGACGTGTTGCCGGGGTAGCTTCCTTGAGCAGCGTCTCGATTTTTTCTGCGGGCTCGATCATGTGTTCGAGCGCCTGGACCTGGCGTTTCTGCAGGTTGATGTAGTCGTCGTAGGCGTCGGTGATGTCATTGGGCAACTCCTGCTTAGTGCGCGCATTCAGCTCGTCATAACTTTCGCCGCGCTCGGTCTCAAGGGTGTCTGACATTCGTTGGGAGAGAGACTCATAAAGCCCGCCCCAGAAGCTGTAAAGGGTTTTGATGGCCCTGTCCCGCGCGCGCTCGTGGGCCGGGTCAGTCCTATCCAGGCTCATCAGCTCGTTGGCCTTGGCCTGGATTTTTTTCATCAGTTCGACAACGGGTAGCCCGTGTCGGCGCTGGTTGTCCAGGGCAATATCCCACTGGATCCTGGCCTGTGCGGTTGCAATGCGGCGTTGCTCATGACGCTTGACCACTTCGGCGTGCAGTTTCGGAATGCTCTTGGAACTGGCCAGCAGCAACCAATCCTTGCGCAGGTTCTTACTCTGTTCGACCAGATTGGTACGGGCGATCGTCAGGGCTCTTTCAGAGGTAAAAGAGGCACCCATCAAGGAAAACATCGTGGCGTTGAGCGCAGTGAGCTCTGAATTCAGAGTCCGCAGGCGTTCGGCACGTTCCTTTTGCCAGGTACTCAATCGGTCACGGGGCATGCCGCCGTTGAGCCTCGCGTGGCGGTCAAGGCGCCAATGTCCTTGGCCGTCGCTTATCAGCCTGAAGCCTGGATGTTGAGGATGTTTGGGGTGCACCAGGTAGACCTCGCCGAACCCCGGTGTCACGCTGACTTGGAACAGCAGCCCGCCAAGGCTGGCGTGCCAGACGCCGTCAATGCGGTAGAGGCCCTTGAGTGCACCGCTCGCTTGCGGGGCCGGCAGTGACGAGGGCCAGGGCACCTGAATATCGAGCATCGCTCTGAGCCGTTCACTGGCTTGAGGGCTGGCCAGGGACCGGCTGAAGTCCAGCACCGTATCACCCGTCGCCGGCGGCTCACCGGGCAGCGACACCACGCCCTCGCGTATCGCTGGCAGTTGTTCCGCTTCCGGCGTGCCCGGGGCACGGCGCCAGGCTGCCAGTCGCAAACCACGGGCCTCTGTATCAGCTTCCAGTAACGGCGTGCCAGACGCGGATGCGCCATGCAGCAACACCATGGCGGTATTGAGCAGCAGATCGATCAATGCCGATTCACGCGTAATCGGGTCCGTGCTGTCCAACCCCGCCAGATCCTGCTCCAGGCTGGCGACCAGCACCAGAAACCAGCCCGCCAACATGGCTGGGCCGCGTACCAGCGGCAGCAACAAGGTGTTGAACAGCAACCACGCACCTTCCATCAAGACGGCCCAGCGGCTTTCGGTGTTGGAGACTGATTCACGGTCCGCCAAATCGACCAGCGCCCGCGCTGTACTGCCGAACAGATGATTAAGCAGTTGGCCGTTGACCTGCGATTGCAGCCATTCACCGGCACCCTCATCAACCGCCAGGGTCGCCGGGGCGGGTTTCTCGGCCAGGCTGTATTCATCGCCGGGCAGGAAACGAATGATGTGCGGTTCCTTGATACCTCCGTGGGCGTAGATGGGGCGGGCTTTCTCCGATAACCAGTCCAGCACGCTGTCCTGCAACTCGCCTGGCTGGGCAATGGCCTCCAGCAGCGCCTGGCGAGTGGGGTATTGATGCAGGGCATCGGCATACAACGGTCGATACAGCAAATGTGGGCCCGCACTGATATCGCGTGGCTCGATGATGAAAATATTGCTGGCTTGATCCGGCGCAGCCCCGGTCTTGCGGCACAGGGCCAGCGGGCGCAAGACGATCTCCTGGCCGTCAACGATCCTGTCGGCAGGCATTTGCGCCATCAGCGCCTTGACGTACCGATAACCGGTGACGGTCATGCCGTGCTGCTGGCGAATCTTGTACTCCAGTGCCTGCATCGGCAGATGGACCTTGAGTTCCCGAGTAAACAGCGACTCCCTGCGGCGAGCATCGACCGTGTCGGACAACAACAGGTCTTTGAGGGCTTCGGGGTAGGTGGTGCCGATATCGACGCGCCGGATCAGACCGCTGCTGCCCAACAGATAATCTTCGTTCAACCAGCCTGGCAACGGTGTTGTCGTCCGGGAGGACAGCGCTAACGTGCCAGAGGGCTTGCCAGCGAGGTTCTTCAGAGCCAGTTCCGTCAGCGACATGCGCACATGCTCGACAATTCCGGCTCCCCCTGGATAACCGGCGGCCACGGTGAAATCCAACAGCACGGCATCGGGGTCGACGTCACCATGATCAGCCTGCATCTGCTTGCGTAGCGCGGCCCGGCTGAACGTGTGGATGTTTTCAATGCCCTCGTTGAACGCGCGGCCCTGGTTTTTTTGCAGCACCTGCGCCATGTCCTGCAGATGGCGGTGGTAGGCAAATCGATCAGTATTGTCGGCTTGCGCGAGCCATGCCGGCAGTCGCTGGCTCACGGCATCGAGCCGTTCGGCGGCGGCGATCGGGACGTCGGTGAAATAGCGTGCCGGATCGGTGATCTTCTCCAGGTGCTGCTCAAGGGTTTTTTCGTCTTGACCCTGGAAAGACAGGGTCTCCAGGTCTTCCAGGTGTGTATTGAGGATCAGCCCCGCCTGTTGCTCAAACACATTGGCGACCGGCTCGTTGCGCCGCCAGGTCAGGCTGTCGAATCGGAACTGCTCCTGCATCTTCGCGCCCCAGGCCTGGCTGAACGCCGCCAGTGAGTCGAACGTGTCGATCTTGCCGGCCACGCTGTACAGCAGCAGCTGTTTTTCACGTACCAGCAGCAGATCTGGGGTGAGTACGCGCACGGTTTTGCCGGCGTCGGCGAGCGTGGTTTCTATGAAATACACATAGGTGGCCGGTGAGGAGCGGGGCAGGCGCTCACGTTGTGCCGGCCAGGCGGCGACCACCGTCAACATGTCACGCTGCGTGTCGGTCAAGGTTGAAGAACCCGCCGCCGCCGCGGTCATCCGACCGTTGAGGAACTCGCTGAGCCACTGCCAGCGACTGTTGCCATGCTCGTCAACCTGGCTCCAGTAGTCGGCCAGCTCATGCTGCATGTACAGATAGAGCGAGGCTGGCAGCTCGTCTATGATCTGTGCGATGACTTGCATGTCGAGACCCGGCAGGCCCTCGGGCTTGATCACTTCGGGTGGCGTCTGGGTGAGGAAGTAGGGACGCTCGCGCACGGAGTGCAGGTCAAGCGTCTGCGGGTTCAGCACATGGGCGATAGCCACTTCCATCAATGCGGGATAGGCGTAACCGCCGGATGGCTGAGGGCTTGCCAGTTTGACCGTCTGCCAGTCCAGCTTCAGCGACGGGTAGCGTTCCAGAATACGCTCGCGCAGGGCGTTCAACAGCACTGAATACAAGGCTGGGCGGGTGGCGAAACGCGCATGTACGGCCTGGGCGGGTAATTGGCGAAAGGCCAGGGTTGACGCGGGTGTAATGGGTTCGGGCATGACGAAATCCGTTTCCTGTGTAAAACCGGTTGTTCTGAGCTGCCGGCCCAGCGGACCGGGAATCGGTCCGGCACAGGAAATCGCATTTGGTCATTGCGGGTGCGGTAGGTGATTACCGCGAGCCTATCAGTTGGGGTGCCAACAACTCTGCACCGTATATATTCACCACCGAGCAGCGTCTGGACGGTGATGTTCTGTCATTCCCAATCACCGGAGTGACCGAATGTCTGATCTACCCACCCAGCGTGTCGTTGACAAGCAACCTGCGGCGACTTCAGGTTATGTGCGGGAATGAGCCTGATGAAAATCAGGCTGACAGGCTGTGTGTATTTTGCCATTGGCGACAAGTACAGCGACCACCGCAGGACTTGGCCGTCCCCAGGCGGCAGTTATGGCAACAACTGGCCGATGAGCCGGGGCATGAGCGCTTTTTCCATTTGCTCGAACGACTGCACGATACCGAGGCGTACGGGGATGCGGCGGCTGATCAAGGGCCAGCGTTTGCTGGGGCTGTCCCGACAATTGTTAAGGAGGTGCAGGCATTACAGGCAACTGTCACCGTAGCGCCACGGCCCGGTCCGGCATCGCCGCAACCGGGGCCGTCGACACGGCGGTATCGAGCCGGGCAGGCCTTCAGTTGTCGTAACCCAGGTTCGGCGCCAGCCAGCGCTCTGTCACGCTCAGGTCCTGGCCTTTGCGTGCGGTGTAGCTGGTCACCTGATCCTTGTCGACTTTGCCCACCGCAAAATACTGCGCTTGCGGGTGGGCAAAGTACCAGCCGCTGACCGCCGCTGCCGGGAACATCGCGTAGTGCTCGGTGAGGAATACGCCGCTGCGCCCGGCGTGCATTTCACGCGCCTCTGGGTCCAGTAGTTGAAACAGCTGGGCCTTTTCTGTGTGGTCCGGGCACGCCGGGTAGCCGGGGGCAGGGCGAATGCCGCTGTATTGCTCTTTGATCAGCGCCTCGTTGTCCAGTTGCTCGTCCTTGGCATAACCCCAGTGCTCTTTACGCACTTGCTGGTGCAGCCATTCGGCGCAGGCTTCGGCGAGACGGTCGGCGAGGGCCTTGACCATGATCGAGTTGTAGTCATCGCCGGCGTCCTGGTAAGCCTTGGCCACTTCTTCGGCACCGATGCCGGCGGTGGTGATAAAACCACCGATATAGTCGGTCACGCCGCTGTCCTTGGGCGCGACGAAGTCGGCCAGGGAAAAGTTCGGCTTGCCGTCGGTCTTGATGATCTGCTGGCGCAGGTGATGCAGTTTGGCGATGGGCTCGCCGTCGTCACCGTAGACTTCCAGATCATCGTCCTGCACCTGGTTGGTCGGCCAGAAACCGAACACCGCACGGGCGCTGATGAGTTTTTCGTCGATCAGTTTCTTGAGCATTTCCCGGGCATCGGCATACAGCGCGGTTGCCGCTTCACCCACCACTTCATCGGTGAGGATGCGCGGGAACTTGCCGGCCAGGTCCCAGGAGATGAAGAACGGCGTCCAGTCGATGTATTCGGCGAGGACGTTGAGGTCGATATTGTCCAGCACCTTGGCGCCGGTAAAGGTCGGTTTGACCGGGGTGTAGCTGCTCCAGTCGAACTGCGGCTTCTTGGCGATGGCCGCCGGGTAGCTCAGGCGCTCGGTGCGTGCACTACGGTTGGAGGTGCGCTCACGTACGTCGATGTATTCCAGACGGGTCTTTTCGACGAAGCCGGCCTTCAACTCCTTGGACAGCAACTGGGTGGCCACGCCCACGGCGCGGGAGGCGTCGGTGACGTAAATCACCGCGTCATTGCTGTACTTGGGCTCGATCTTCACCGCCGTGTGCGCCTTGGAAGTGGTGGCGCCCCCGATCATCAGCGGCAGGTGGAAATCCTGGCGCTGCATCTCGCGGGCCACATGCACCATTTCATCCAGAGACGGGGTGATCAGGCCGGACAGACCGATGATGTCGCACTTCTGCTCCTTGGCTACCTGCAGGATCTTCTCCGCCGGTACCATCACCCCCAGGTCGACGATGTCATAGCCGTTGCAACCCAGCACCACGCCGACAATGTTCTTGCCGATGTCATGCACGTCGCCCTTGACCGTGGCCATCAGGATCTTGCCCTTGGCTTCGGGCTTGTCGCCTTTTTCCAGCTCGATGAACGGGATCAAGTGCGCCACCGCCTGCTTCATCACCCGGGCGGATTTCACCACCTGGGGCAGGAACATCTTACCGGCGCCAAACAGATCGCCGACGATGTTCATGCCGGACATCAGCGGGCCTTCGATCACTTCGATCGGGCGCGCAAACGACAGGCGCGATTCTTCGGTGTCTTCGACAATGTGCGTGGTGATGCCCTTGACCAGCGCGTGTTCCAGACGTTTGTTGACCTCCCAGCCACGCCATTCCTCGGTCTCGGCTTCCTTGACGCTGCCGTCGCCCTTGTACTTGTCGGCAATCGCCAGCAGGGCGTCGGTGCCGTCCGGCGTACGGTTGAGTACCACGTCTTCGACGGCGTCACGCAGCTCGGCGGGGATCTGGTCGTAGATCTCCAACTGGCCGGCGTTGACGATACCCATGGTCAGGCCCGCACGGATCGCATGCAGCAGGAACACCGAGTGGATCGCTTCGCGCACCGGGTTGTTGCCCCGGAACGAGAACGACACGTTGGACACGCCACCGGAGGTCAGCGCGTAGGGCAGTTCATCCCGGATATAGGCACAGGCATTAATGAAGTCGACGGCGTAGTTGTTGTGTTCTTCGATGCCGGTGGCGACCGCGAAGATGTTCGGGTCGAAGATGATGTCTTCCGGCGGGAAGCCCACTTCATTGACCAGGATGTCGTAGGAGCGTTTGCAGATTTCTTTCTTGCGCGCTTCGGTGTCAGCCTGACCGGCTTCGTCGAACGCCATCACCACCACCGCCGCGCCGTAGCGCTTGCACAGCTTGGCGTGGTGAATGAACTGCTCCACACCTTCCTTCATGCTGATGGAGTTGACGATCCCCTTGCCCTGGATGCACTTGAGGCCGGCTTCGATCACCTCCCACTTGGAGGAGTCGATCATGATCGGTACGCGGGAGATGTCCGGCTCGCCGGCGATCAGATTGAGGAAGGTCACCATGGCCTTCTTCGAATCCAACATGCCTTCGTCCATGTTGATGTCGATCACCTGGGCGCCGGCTTCCACCTGCTGCAGGGCGACTTCCAGGGCTTCGGTGTAATTGTCTTCGCGGATCAGGCGGGCGAACTTGGCCGAGCCCGTGATGTTGGTACGTTCGCCGACGTTGACGAACAACGAACTGCGGTCGATGGTGAACGGCTCCAGGCCCGACAGGCGGCAGGCCTTGGGAATGTCCGGGATCGGGCGCGGCGCGTAACCGGCCACAGCCTTGGCGATGGCTTCGATATGCCCAGGCGTGGTGCCGCAGCAACCGCCGACGATGTTCAGGAAGCCGCTTTGGGCGAATTCTTCGATGACCTTGGCGGTTTCTGACGGCAGTTCATCGTACTCGCCGAATTCGTTGGGCAGACCGGCGTTGGGGTGCGCCGAAACGTGGGTGTTGGCCTTGTTCGACAACTCTTCCAGGTAGGGGCGCAGTTCACTGGCCCCCAGGGCGCAGTTCAAACCGACCGAGATCGGCTTGGCGTGGGCCACAGAGTTCCAGAACGCTTCGGTGGTCTGGCCCGACAGGGTACGGCCGGAGGCGTCGGTGATGGTGCCGGAGATCATGATCGGCAGTTCCACGCCCAGTTCCTCGAACACCCCTTGCACGGCGAAGATCGCGGCCTTGGCGTTAAGGGTGTCGAAGATGGTTTCGATCAGGATCAGGTCGGCGCCGCCTTCGATCAGGCCCTTGGTGGCTTCGGTGTAGTTTTCCACCAGCTCATCGAAGGTCACGTTGCGGTAGCCGGGGTTGTTGACGTCTGGCGACAGCGAGCAGGTGCGGCTGGTCGGGCCCAGTACACCGGCGACAAAACGCGGCTTGGCCGGGTTCTCGTGGGTTTTGGCGTCGGCCACCTTGCGCGCCAGGCGTGCGCCTTCCACGTTCAGTTCATAGGCCAGTTCTTCCATGCCGTAATCGGCCATGGAGATTCGCGTGGCGTTGAAGGTGTTGGTTTCAAGGATGTCGGCGCCGGCGTCCAGGTAGGCTTTTTCAATGCCGCCGATCACGTCCGGGCGGGTCAGCACCAGCAGGTCGTTGTTGCCCTTGACGTCGCTTGGCCAATCGGCGAAGCGTTTGCCACGGTAGTCCTGCTCCTCGAGCTTATAGCTCTGGATCATCGTGCCCATGCCACCATCAAGGATCAGGATGCGTTCCTTGAGGGCTTGGTGAAGGGCTTGCAGGCGAGCGCTACGATCGGGCATGGGACTACTCTGGTCAGGCATTACGGAGGGCGTGAATCATAGCAAACCTGTGCCGATTTGGAGCATGTCCGGGTTGTGCATGAATATCGCTCATGTTGCTGGCGGTCATGGCCCGGTAGAATCACCGCCATTTCACAGACCGCACGCCTTGAATCGGGACCCGATACATGTCACTTCGTTTGATCGTCAGCGCCGTCCTGGCCTTGATAGCCAGTACTGCGCAGGCAGAGGGTCCCGCTTCGGCGATTTCCTATACCCGCGATATCCAACCGATCTTCACCGAGAAATGCGTGGCCTGCCACGCCTGCTACGACTCCGCCTGCCAGCTCAACTTGGGGAGCGCCGAGGGCGCCGCACGCGGGGCAAGCAAAATGCCGGTGTATGACGGCGAGCGCAGCCAGGCCACGCCAACGACGCGTTTGTTTTATGACGCATTCGGGAAGCAGGCGTGGCAGCAAAAGGGCTTCTATTCGGTGCTGGACGCCCAGGGCAGCCAGGCTGCGCTGATGGCGCGCATGCTGGAGCTGGGGCACAACGCGCCGCTGGCGCCCAATGCCAAGCTGCCCGACAACATTGTGCTGGGGCTCAACCGCGAAAATATGTGCGCAACGCCCGGCGAGTTCAGTGCCTATGCCGGCGCTCACCCCAAGGAAGGTATGCCGCTGGCGGTCACCGGCCTGACCGATCAGCAATACCAGACTTTGCAACGCTGGCTGGCCTCCGGCGCGCCGATTGACGAGCAGGGCCTGGCGCCGAGTGCCAGGGAAGCGTTGCAAGTGCAACAGTGGGAAAACCTGTTCAACCAGCCGGGCGCCCGGGAAAGCCTGGTGGCGCGCTGGCTGTTCGAGCATTTGTTCCTGGCGCATATCTATTTCGAGAACGGCGAGCCGGGGCATTACTTCCAGTGGGTGCGTTCGCGTACGCCCAGTGGCCAGCCGATTGACCTGATCGCCACACGCCGCCCCAACGACGACCCAGGCACCCAGGTGTACTACCGCCTGTGGCCGGTGCAGGGTGTGATCGTGCATAAAACTCACATCACTTACCCCTTCAGCGCGGCGAAGATGGCGCGGATCAAGGCGTTGTTCTACGGCGGCGACTGGCAAGTCACGGCCTTGCCAGGCTATGGCCCCGGTAGCCGGGCCAATCCGTTCGCGACATTCGAAGCCATTCCGGCCAAAGCGCGCTACCAATTCATGCTCGATAACGCTGAGTACTTCGTGCGTACCTTCATTCGCGGGCCGGTGTGCCGTGGGCAGATCGCTACGGACGTGATCCGCGATAACTTCTGGACGCTGTTCCAGGACCCCGACCACGATCTGTACATCACCGATGCGCGTTATCGCGGCCAGGCCACGCCGTTGCTGGCCATGCCTGGGCAGAATGACGACGTGGGCAGTGTGCTGAGCCTGTGGCTGGCCTATCGCGACAAGCGCAACCAGTACGAAGCCTTGCGCCGTGACAACTATGCAGACCTGCCGGCGCCGAGCTGGTCGACATTGTGGGCGGGCAATGACAACGCCTTGTTGAGCATTTTCCGCCATTTCGACAGCGCCTCGGTGACCAAGGGCCTGATTGGCGAGGTTCCGCAGACGATGTGGCTGTTCGACTACCCACTGCTGGAACGCACCTATTACCAGCTGGCGGTGAATTTCGATGTGTTTGGCAACGTCTCGCACCAGGGCCAGACCCGCCTGTATTTCGACCTGATCCGCAACGGCGCCGAGCAGAACTTCCTGCGCCTGATGCCTGCCGACACCCGCGAAGACTTCATGGACGATTGGTACCAGAACAGCGGCAAGCTCAAGCTGTGGCTGGACTACGAAGCGATTGACGATGACAAGGCCAGTGGTTTGCACCTGAGCGAGAAGGACCCCAAGCGTGACTTCGCCAACCAGTTGCTGACCCGCTACGGCCATTTGAACGCCAGCCCCGACCCGATCAACCGCTGCAGCGGCGCGTTCTGCTCCCGCGACGGCATCGACCCGGCCTTGCAGGATGCCGAGCAAGCCCTGAGCCGCCTGACCTCGCGGCCGGCGGCGGGGCTCAAGGTGATCGAGCAATTGCCCGAAGCCACCATGCTGCGCATCGAAACCGCCAGCGGCAAGCGCGAGGTCTACAGCCTGCTGCGCAACCGTGCCCACAGTAACGTGGCGTTCCTGCTGGGTGAGGCATATCGCTATCAGCCGGGCCTGGACACCGTGACCATCTACCCAGGCGTGCTCAGCAGCTACCCGAACTTCATGTTCAATATCCCGGCCCGGCAAGTGCCTGAGTTTGTCGCGCAGATGGAGCAGGCCAAGGACGCCAAGAGCTTCGAGAAAATCGTCGACCGCTGGGGTGTGCGCCGCAGTCACCCGCTGTTCTGGCAGTACTTCCATGACTTGTCGCGGTACATCCACGAAACCACGCCGGTGGAAGAGGGCGTATTGGACATGAACCGCTATGAGAACCTATAACTGCTCGCGTTGCGCTGGGCCATCGAGCACAGGGCAATAGACCCCTACGCAATGATAGCGGTGTGCATCGCTGTCATTGCGCTGGGCGCATGGGCCAGTTACCAGGTGTTGGAGAAGGCTACGCATCGCAGGCTCAAACATTGGTTTGGCATTGATGATGCGTTACCCATCAGGCAAAAGCATTAGGACTGCCGTTTGGCGGCTCAGGGCCTCACGTACTTCCAGTAGGCTTTACCATAGTCCATCAGCAACTCGGTCCCGGCAGGGATATCCCGCCAAGCGACTATGAACACCATGTATTTGCCTACATACACGGCGCCGACATTTTCGATGCCAACGTCGGGCAGATTGGGCACCTTGACCGCATTGATCAGGCTTAGCGTGTTGCTGTTACCGTGGCCGCTGATAGTCGCGCCATGAGTGTGGGTCTGGAATAAATACGTGCCGACGGCCGCTTCACCTTTTTCCAGTATCTCGGTATTGATCGAGGCTTGATCAAGGTGCAGCTTGCCGGTATACGGCCCAAGGACATCGAAGCGTTTTATATCGGTTCTGGCTACGACCGACAGGCCACGCTCTGGGCCCTCCTGCAGTTTCTTGACCTCCAAAAGGCGATCAAGCCGGCGATGATGATTGCCTTCCTTGGCGATCCATTCACGGATACTCTTGGTTGCAGCCTCTTTGACTTCGACGTATTGCAGGCCGGTGAACTCGTCAAAAAACTGGTTGGCGTCGGTGATCTCTATTTTTTGCAACGGACCTTCAAGTTCAAGGGTCAAGCTGCGCCTGACGTCGTTGGGGTCTTGCAGAATTGGCGCATTATTGTTGATTTTATGATCAAAAGACGCCGTGATTGAAGTGGATCGGCGCCGCGTGGGTGTGGCGCCATCGTCCAGCCGCGGACGTTTTGAGCTACCTGCCGTGGGGGGCGCAGGCCGCTTCCTGGCCACGGGCTCGTCCACCGGGCTTCGTTGTCCGAACAGCCACCTTTCTCTACCGGCGCGGGTCATGCTGCCATTGTCATTGACGTAGTCACTCCAGATAACCGGGTTGAGGTTGTTCTGCTCGACAAATGCGTGCATGGACACCCTTGAGTTGGTGGCGTTGTAGTGCTTGTTCCACGCTTGCAGGTGTTCGGGTTTCAGGTCGTCGAATTGTTCACCTCTGGCGTATTTGGCGAGTACTTTGCCTGCCGCTCGATAGGTGCCATCAATGTTTACATGCTCGGCAAAGGCCACCGGGTCCAGGTTATGGTCGGCGGCGAAGCCTTCAAGGGTGAGGCTGTTGCGCTCGCGCTGGGACGCCTTGCTCCAGTGCTCCATATGCTCGTAAGTGACGCAGGTGCGGGCGGTCCCTGCACGGTCCAGCATCTTTCGCCCTCGGGGTGTCAGGGTGTTGCGGCTGTTGACGAACTGCCGAAAGGCGCTGGGGTCCAGGTTGTAAGTGCTGACGAAGTTGTCCATGGTTTTTTTCAGGGCGTCTTCACTGGCCTCGGTCCATTTCAACAGCACTGAGGGCGTTACCACGCTTGGCGCATCCGGCGCGCCGCCCGCGAGCTTGATCGGGCCTGAATACCAATGACCAGGCTCCACCGACGACAGCGTGATCGACAAATCGCGATTGCTCCTCGGATTGACCAGTACGATAGAAAAGCTGGTGTCGGCGCCCGCGGCGGCCTCCTGAATGAACCCATAGGAATTGTCGCGAACCTGGTACACCGCGATTTTGCCCTTGTCATCAACATTACAGATGAACTTCTGGTTGTAGTCCGCTCGGGAGAAGATACCGCGTGCGTCGGGCTTGAGGCCTCTGATCAACTCCGGGTCAACCGCGTACTGACGAATCAACGGGCTGCTGTTGCTGATGACCGTGATCGGCTCTCTAAAGCGCGGCCCGAAGGCTTTATTGGAGGCGGTATCGATCAAGCGATAATCCGGCGCCTCGAGGCTGCCGACGTTGCGCATCGGGACATTGGCGAAGCCGTCCACGGTAAACAGTTGATCGCCCGCCTGCAGCGGCTTCCAGCTGTCAGGGTCAAC
Organism: Pseudomonas sp. BTN1; assembly: GCF_001907715.1. Classification (NCBI taxonomy): domain Bacteria; kingdom Pseudomonadati; phylum Pseudomonadota; class Gammaproteobacteria; order Pseudomonadales; family Pseudomonadaceae; genus Pseudomonas; species Pseudomonas sp. BTN1. Next base: position 77,213 of record NZ_MPBM01000016.1, read on the forward strand.
CGAGCGTATGTGCCTTGCGGCGATCGTCCCATCGCGCAGCTGGGCAATACCCCGTTTTGCCTGGCGCATCAATTTATGTCCCAGCTTGAGCAAACCAAAGCGCGCGAGCCTGAGCAGGCTGGGCAGGGCGGCCAGGGGGTTGAGTTCTTGGAGCGTGGCAATTACCAGCTTCCCGGTCAGTTTCGCGAGCTTAGGCAGCGCCAGGCGCAGCCCGGTCTTGCCTGCGTGGATGAGCAGGCGGGTGGAGCCGGCCACATACCGCCCTACCGGCAACGCGAAAGCTACGATGTCAATGAACAGGCCGGCGACGCCTGACTTGATGCGCTGGGGATCACCGGAGGCGATGTCGTCGATACCGCCCCAAAACGGGATAAAAATCTTGCCCCAGAACGCCAAGTCTTCGAGTACCTCAGCGGGAATGTCTACCTCCCGCGTGTCTTTGCGGGTTTTTTCCAGGAGGGCTTGCTCATCGCAGAAAAACAGCTCGCGGGCAATCATGCTTGCCAGGGTTTCACTGCGCGGCGCATACAGCGTGTTGGGCGCGAACGATTGGATGCGCGGCCCTGCGTCGATGCCAGGCAGTGTCTCGCCGACTTGTTCAACGATCAACTCAGCTTTTTTGCCTGGCCTGGGCGCTTTGTTCTCGCGGTAAGCCTCTCGATCAAACGGTACTTCGGTGGCCAGCCTGTACTTGTCCCAGCTCATGGCGTCGCGTAGCTCTACCACTTTGCCGTTTAGCGGTAGGCTTTGCAGGTCTTTGCGTCGACGCAGCAGGCCGGCGAAGGGGAATACCTCGATGTAGATGGCATGGAGGGGCGAGCGGGGCTTGGCGATGCGTAGGATAAAACCTGTCCGGTAACGAACGGCATCGGTCTTGGCTTTGGTTTCATATTCGATGGGCACCTTGTCCAGGGCTTCTCTTAATGAATACACGGTGATCTCGTCCTGATCCACATCCAGGGTCGCATTGCCCAGGTGCGCAAGCAGTGACTGGATTAAGGTCTTGTAGGCGTTTCTCGGCACCTCAAGGGCTTCGCGAAAGGCTTTCTCGTACTCCATGTCCGAGACAAAGCGCCAACGGCTGGGCAGTTTGAGTTTGAGGTTCTGAATTGCGTTGAACATCTCATATTCATGCTGCTCCAGGGCGGTGACGGCCTGGGTGAGCTCATCGCGTGAGTGGCCCGACGATCGGCTGGCGATCAGACCGTTGGCCTGTGCCCATTGCACGGTGGGGCCCAACTTGGCCGCTGCGACCAGTGCCTGTTGTTTGATGTCATCGCCGCTGGCGCGAAAGTGTTCCGCCGCCAGGTTGAGCAATTGTTCGAAACTCATGTGGCGCGATGAACCCGGTGCAATCGTTTCGGCCAGCAGAAAGCCGCTTCTGAAATTGACCCAGGTACTGGTGGCAGCGTAGGGCAGGTCATCGGGAATATCGGCCACCCAGACTTCGCTGGCAACATTGGCCTTGAGGACGCACACCGCCAATTGTGCCGCGTCAGCGCTGATCGACAAGCTATGTTCATAGCGGCTGATCAAGGATTGGCGGACCGACGAATAAGACGCGCCAGGCGCGATGAATAGTTTCAATTCGTTGTCGATCAGCGAGTCGGTGCTGGGAATGATCGTCAGCCACAACGCGCGCCACAGTAATTTCACCCTTACCGGGTCTGGGCAGATTTCGTCCTTCTGGCTGCCATACCAGTCCAAGGCCTTGGCAATCCGTTCGCCCAGTGCCAGGTTATCGGGGCTATTGAGCAATTGCTCGAGCAGCACGGTGGGGGTGGTGGTGAGCATGTCCTGTTGTGAGGCGGTAAATGTTTCGGGCAATACATGACGGAACAGCGATTGACGGGTTTGTGTTTCGATCTGGCGGATAATCTCCATGATTTTCTGGTCGGCAGGCGCATCCAGCAAGTGCTGCAAATCGCTGAGGTTGCCTTCGTGTCCGAGTTTTTTCAGGGTGTGATGTTCCTGCAAGACAGCGAGAACCGCTTTCCACTGCTCGCGGGTTTTGGGCTGTGCCGGGATGATCGAGTAATACTTGAGCACCAGATCAAACCGCACCGAACCGTCGCTTTTGAGGCCGTTACCCACACGCCGGTTGATATCCAGCAACACGTCGGCGTCGATGTACCAATAGGTGGGCATATGGCGCAGGATGACCGAATGGTCGGCAATGCTGAACGTTTCGGCAGGGTCGGGTATCGGTGAGCGCGTGCTGCTGAACAGGGTGGAGAGCAGGTCGTAAAGGAAGTCCCGGCCGATAATGGAATCATCCGGTTCGGGCTTTTCCCGCAGGAAGCGCTGAAAGTCTTCATCGGCTTCCAGCTTTGCCAAGACTCGAAAGGCTTCCTTGCACTCGCGATGCAGTTCGCTGTTGTGCGGGGGGCAGTAGTACACCTCGGCGGCGGATGCCGTCAGCGAGCCTTGTGTCGTCACGAAATCAATCAGATGGTCCAAATGCGCTTGCTGTTCCGGCAAGCCCTTGAAATAGAAGCTCTGCAATGCGTTATTCATTCAATCCTCACAATCCGTAGTCGAAGAGGATTCACTCTATTGAGCCGGGGTTTGCGGGGGGGCTATATAGGTAGGCACAGGTTTTCGCAGAAATGGCCAGGTGTCACGATGCGTCAGGCCAACAGGAACAGGTCTTTCCCGACAAAAATACTCGGACTTTGTACCTGCGTAATAATTTGGCGTAAACTGCGGGCAAGCCTGTGAGGAGTTTCCATGACTGCCATAACCATTACCGACGCCGCCCACGATTACCTGGCTGACCTGCTGTCCAAGCAGAACACCCCGGGTATCGGCATCCGCGTCTTTATCACCCAGCCTGGCACCCAGTACGCCGAGACCTGCATTGCGTACTGCAAGCCCGGCGAAGAGAAGCCTGAAGACACCGCCCTGGGGCTCAAAAGCTTCACCGCGTACATCGACGCCTTCAGCGAAGCCTTCCTGGACGACGCCGTGGTCGACTACGCCACCGACCGTATGGGTGGCCAGTTGACCATCAAGGCCCCCAACGCCAAGGTGCCGAACGTCAACGCCGACAGCCCGGTCAATGAGCGTATCAACTACTACCTGCAAACCGAGATCAACCCGGGGCTGGCCAGCCATGGCGGCCAGGTGAGCCTGATCGACGTGGTGGATGACGGTATCGCCGTACTGAAGTTCGGCGGCGGCTGCCAGGGCTGCGGCCAGGCGGACGTGACCTTGCGTGAGGGCATCGAGCGCACGCTGCTGGAACGTATTCCTGAACTCAAGGGTGTACGTGACGTGACTGACCACACGCAGAAAGAAAACGCCTACTACTGAGTAAGGTGTTCACTGCGAACATAAAAAACGGCGCCCCGTGAGCGCCGTTTTTTATTATTTAAATTCATAGAGTTGCAAAATATATCTGATAAAGCAGATCAAGTGTGGGAGCTGGCTTCAGGGGCGATAGAGGTGCGCATGCCCTGCGCGGTACAGCGACGACTCGCTGAAACTGTCACTGGACAACACCCGGCCCACCACAATCAACGCTGTTCGCCGAAACCCCTTGGCCGCGACTTTCTCGGCAATGTCACTCAGCGTGCCCACCACCCAGTCCTGATCCGGCCAGGTGGCACGGTGTACCACGGCAATCGGGCAGTCTGCGCCATAGTGCGGCAGCAGCTCGGCAACGATTTTCTCCAGATGATTGACCCCCAGATGAATCGCCATCGTGGTGCCATGCCGCGCCAGGCTGTCGAAGTCTTCACCGGGGGGCATGCGGGTTTTATCGGCGTAACGGGTCAGGATCACGCTTTGGGCGATGTCCGGCAGGGTCAGTTCGGTCTCCAGCAGGGCCGCGCACGCGGCGACCGCCGTGACCCCTGGAATGATCTGGAAAGGGATGCCCAGCTCACGCAAATGGCGTATTTGTTCACCAATCGCCCCATACAGGCTGGGATCACCGGAGTGCACCCGCGCCACATCCTGGCCTTGGGCATGGGCCGTCTTGATCAGCTCGATGATTTGTTCCAGGTGCAGCTCGGCGCTGTTGACCACCTGGAGCGCCTGATGACCTTCCAGTACGGCGGCGGGCACCAGCGAGCCGGCGTAGATGATCACCGGGCAACTGCGGATCAGCCGCTGGCCCTTGACGGTGATCAATTCCGGGTCGCCGGGGCCGGCGCCAATAAAGTAGACGGTCATGAAAAATCCTGTTGAGAAACGAGCGAGCATGAACAACGCTCATGATCGAGAGTGGCAATTATCGAGATTTTAACCGGCGCAGGCTAATGCCAGGGTCGCTTGGGTATTTTTCTTTCGCGGGATCAGCAGGCGGGCAGGGCTGTCGGACAGCTGTTCGGCCAGGGCCAGGGCGGCGCTTTCGGCCACGCCGTAACAGCCGGTGTGAGCAAAAGCCAGCGCTGAGCGATAGCTCAGCCGATGTTCATAGCCCGCCAGTTGTTCCGCGTAGAAAAATTGCAAAGGCAAGTTCAGGCACTGGGCCAGGGCCAGCATCCCGGGCTCATCGCGTTTGGGCTCAATGCTTGCCAGCGCCGTAATGTGTGAGCGCTCAATGCCGGCCTCGGCCAGGGCGCTGTCGAGCAACGCCAGCAGGCTGTGAACCTCACAGCCCCGCTGGCAGCCCAAGCCGACAACCAGGATCATGCCGAGTATTGGTCGTCGCGGTTGCGGCGGAACAACCAGGCGCTGATCAGGCCCAGGGCCAGCCAGAAAGCGACGTTGGTCAATTGCGAGGCGATCTTGAACTGCGCTTCGAGCGCCTCCGGGGCCAGCATCGAATGTACCTCAGGTTGCGGCGCGCCGATGACGTGGGGCACGGCAAGAATCGCCAGCCCAAGGCCTTTCAACAGCCAGTTGTGGCCGAACACGATCAGCGCCAGGCCGGCGGCGGTGGAGGCTGCGGTGCCGATCCACCAGGTCTGGCGCAGTGTCAGGTCCGCCGCCGCAGTGCCCGGCAGTTCCGGTGGCAGGCCCAGGGTGGGGGCCAGTACAAAGGTCGCGTAGCCGGCCAGGCCCCAGAGCAGGCCTTGGGCGGTGCGGGTCGGCGCACGCAGCGTGTAGAGGCCGGCGAGCATCAGTGCAAAGCCTACGGCCACCACCAGGTTGCCTCCAGTGGTGGACAACACACGCTGCCAGCCATCTTCCGGCTCCCAGGCTTGGGCATCGTGGCTGTGGGCAGCAGCGCCAGCGGCGTGCTCGTGCACCATTTCGGCGGCTGGCGGGGCTTTTTCAAAGCTTTCCGCTTGCAGGATCAGCGGTGCCACCCAGAAACTTTGCAGCAGGGTCAGCAGCAAGGCAGCCAAAAGCCCAGTGAACCCTGCGGTTTGCGCAATACGCTTGATCATGTCGGCAGCTCTCAATGGCACGGGAACGCGGCGCTGTGGCGGGTATCGTGGGCGGCGTTGTGCACTGCCTCGATATGCGAGAACCCGGCGAAATACACCAGGCACGCGCCAAGGATCGACGCACCGATGGCGGCGGTCAGGCGTTGGCTGAGGGTGGCGGTGCTAGTGGCGGTGTGCGAAGTGCTGCTGATGATCGACATGGCGCGTCCCTTTCAGGTGTCAGGGTGAAACGAGCGCATGAAAACCCCACGCGCCAGGCACGCAGGGTTCGAACAGCGCCCGCCCACCGCGGGTTTGTTATCTGAAGTTTTCGGGCCGGTCTCCGGGCTTGCGAGGGGCGGCTCTGGAAAGAGTCCTCCTGAAAGCATCGCCTTCCCATGCACAAGCACAGTGGCCATGACGCTTCGCTCGCTTACCGTTGCGGGGGCAGCACCGGACTGGTCATAGGTCTATGACGCACCGGTTTCCCGTTTCACCCTGTGAAGGGCACCCGAAACAAGATGTGTAGGAGAGCATGGGTTAAGGAGGCCGTCAAATGGAGGTTTGATGGCGCTCAAGGTTCGCACTTTCAAACACTGCCGTGCGGGTAGTGCATCAGGAGAGCTGATCAACCAGGATAGCGGGACTCAACCGAGCTGTTTAGTTGTGTGTACCCAACGTTAACACGATCAAATCGTTGGTCTTGTTTGCCTGGAATACCGAAGAAACCGATGCCAATGTCCAATCGCTTGAGTAACTCTTCGCGCTTGAGCACTTCTGCGGCCACACCACGTTCTTGAGGAGTATAGATTTTGTTGCTTTCGACCTCACCGGCAGCTTGTTTCAGCTCGTTGAAGTTCACGAATCTGTCACCGCCTCCATACTCGTCGAAATGCTTTCCGACCAGGGCGATCAGCCCCCGATCACTGAGGTGGTGATAGTCTCGCGACGAAATTGCGAGTTCATCGCGGGTGATAGCTCCGTCCGTTTTGTCTGCATTGGCCAATTGTGCGAACAAGTCTCTGCGCTTGAGGACTTCCTGGGCAATGTCTATCTGGTCCTGCGTGAGGAGCGTCCCGTGAAGTGGCACTCCGTCCGCCACTCTCTGCAGGGAACTGCGGGTGATCTCACCAGAACGCGGATCTACCATCGCCCCGTAATGTGCCTGCAGCGCCCGTGCGAGCTCCTCGGGATGCATGAGGTCCGCAGAGGTTTGAAGGGAGGCTGCCTGCGCCGCTTCACGTTTGTCGAGTGCGTGTGCGCCGTCCGGTGAGGCGTCCAGGGTCGGTGAATTCCAGTGCGTGTTCATTTGGCTGGGGATTGATGTCAAGGATCTTCTCCAATTCAGTGAGTTTTTTGCAAGGCATGTATGAGGTGTCTCGTTATTAATGTGGTTCTAATCGCTCAGCGGTTCCGCAGCCATTGCTGCGCGCTTGTTACAAAGTCTTTGGGTATTTAGGGAGGTATCGCCGATGACGGGTGATATCCATTAATACAAAACGCTGAGATTGACCCGCTGTCACTCACTGCGTAGCCTTGCACCTTCGAGGTTCTTCGGCCCAGGCCGAAGCTAAGAAGGGAACGCGGTTCAAGCCGCGGCTGCCCCCGCAACTGTGAAGGGTTCAGTTGACTGCCACGCCACTGCCGATAGGGCGGGAAGGCGCAGTCAGCGTTGGTCGCAAGACCTGCACACCCCTAGCCAGGAGACCTGCCTCGCGACTGATTTTCCAATTCAACCGGGCGGGGTGATCCGGTGACGAAATCCGCTGCTGCGCGCCGCCGCAGGGCCTGTCGTCCCGTATGCCCGCCCCAAAGGGCATTCGATGAAAACACTGGCTAAACTTCCCGTCACCATCGTTACCGGCTTCCTTGGCTCGGGCAAAACCACGCTGTTGCGCCATATGCTCGACAACGCCCAGGGCCGTCGCATTGCGGTGATCGTCAACGAGTTCGGCGAGTTGGGCATCGACGGTGAAATCCTCAAGCAGTGTTCTATCGGTTGCACCGAAGAAGAAGCCAATGGCCGCGTCTACGAACTGGCCAACGGTTGCCTGTGCTGCACCGTGCAGGAAGAGTTCTTCCCGGTGATGCGCGAATTGGTCGCCCGTCGCGGTGACCTGGACCATATCCTCATCGAAACCTCGGGCCTGGCCCTGCCCAAGCCGTTGGTGCAAGCCTTCCAGTGGCCGGAAATCCGCAGCGCCTGCACCGTTGACGCGGTGATCACCGTGGTCGACAGCCCGGCCGTGGCCGCCGGTACCTTTGCCGCCTTCCCGGACCAGGTCGACGCCCAGCGCAAACTTGACCCGAACCTGGACCACGAGTCGCCGTTGCATGAGTTGTTCGCCGACCAACTGGCCAGCGCCGACCTGGTGATCCTCAACAAAAGCGACCTGATCAGCGCCGAAGACCTGGCCCGCGTGCGCCTGGAGGTCGCCGAAGAACTGCCGGCCGCGGTGAAGATCATCGAAGCCAGCAGCGGTCGCCTGCCCCTGGACGTGCTGATCGGCCTGGGCGTCGGATCCGAGGAACATATCGACGGGCGTCACAGCCATCACGACCATCACCACGAAGGTGAAGACGACCACGATCACGATGCCTTCGACTCCGTCTCCATCGACTTGCCCCAAGCCGATGAGGCGCTGCTGCTCGACGCCCTGACCCAATTGGTGGTGCAGCACGGCATCCTGAGGGTGAAAGGGTTCGCCGCGATCCCCAACAAACCGATGCGCCTGCTGATCCAGGGCGTGGGCACGCGCTTTGACAAACACTTCGACCGTGCCTGGGGCGCTGACGAAGCACGCACCACGCGCCTGGTGCTGATCGGCCAGGAACTGGACGCCGCCGGCCTCGAAGCGCAATTGCGCGCTGCCCTCAGCGTTTAACCATGCACCTGCTCAGGACCCAACCCGGTGGTTTCGTCGCGGACGACAATATTGCCGACCTTGGCCAGACCCCCGCTGAACTGGTGATCCTGTGCAGCGGCGATTCCAGCCTGGCGCTGCTCGCCGAAGCCGCCCAGCAATTGCCCGAGGATTACCCCAGCCTGCGCCTGGCCAACCCAATGCAGGTGCAGAACCATGCCTCGGTCGACCTGTACGTCGACGAGGTATTGCGCCACGCCAAGGTCATCCTGCTGTCATTGCACGGCGGCATCGGGTATTGGCGCTACGGCATCGAGCGCCTGGTGGAGTTGGCCGAACGCGGCGTCACCCTGATCCTGGTGCCGGGTGACGACCGCCCAGACCCGGAACTCAGCAGCCTGAGCACCGTTGCGGCCGAACACCGCGAGCGCCTGTGGCACTTCCTGCGCCAAGGTGGCCTGGGCAATGCCCTGGATTTTTACCACTGCCTAGCCAGTGCCCATCTGGGGCGCGACTATGCCTGGGCCGAGCCGCAAGCGCTGCCGCGCACGGCGATCTATCACCCGCACAACGCCAATGCCCGCCTCAATGACTGGCAGGCCGATTGGCACGCTGACTGGCCGGTGGCTGCGGTGCTGTTCTACCGCTCCCATTTACAGGCGGCCAATACCGGTTTTATTGATGTGTTCTGCCAGCGCTTACAGGCGGCGGGCCTCAACCCCTTGCCTGTCGCGGTGGCCAGTTTGAAAGAACCCGGCTGCCTCACGGTGGTCGAGAACCTGCTGGATGACGTGCAAGCCGCGGTAATTCTGAACACCACCGGCTTTGCCCAATCGAGCCCGGAAGCGCCGCATTTGCGCCCGTTTCGCCGCAATATCCCGGTGATCCAGGCGATCTGCGCCCAGGACAACCAGCCCGGCTGGCAGGCCAGCGAACAAGGCCTGGGGCCCCGCGACCTGGCGATGCACATTGCCTTGCCGGAGTTGGACGGGCGCATCATCAGCCGGCCGATCAGTTTCAAGGACCTGGCTTGGCGCAGCGAGCGCAGCCAGTCGGATGTGGTGTGCTACCGTGCAGCGCCCGAACGCATGGATTTTGTCGCTGAGCTGGCACGCCGTTGGGTCGAGTTGGCGCGGGTGCCCAATGCCGAGAAACGGATTGCGTTGATCCTCGCCAACTACCCGACCCGCGACGGTCGCATCGGCAACGGCGTAGGCCTGGACACCCCTGCGGCAGCGCTGAATATCCTGCGCGCCTTGCAAGCCGAGGGCTACCCGGTGGCGGAGCGGCTGCCCGACAGCGGCACCGCGCTGATCCATGAACTGCTCGGCGGCGTCACCAACGATCTCGACAGCCTCGACCTGCGCCCCTGCCATCAAAGCCTGAGCGTTGTGGAATACCAGGCGATGTTTGATCGTTTGCCGGCCTCCAATCGCCAGGCCGTGCTGGAGCGTTGGGGCGCGCCGCAAAACGATCCGATGTGCCGCGATGGCCGCTTGATGGTCGCCGGCCTGCGCCTGGGCCTGACCTTTGTCGGCATCCAGCCGGCCCGGGGTTACCAGGTAGATGCCAGCGCGGTGTACCACGACCCGGACCTGGTGCCGCCCCATGGCTACCTGGCGTTCTATTTCTGGCTACGCCATACCTACGGCGCCCACGGCGTGATCCATGTGGGCAAGCACGGCAACCTGGAGTGGCTGCCCGGCAAAGGCGTGGGCCTGTCGGAGCACTGCTGGCCGGATGCATTGCTGGGGCCGCTGCCGAATATCTACCCGTTTATCGTCAACGACCCGGGTGAGGGCGCCCAGGCCAAGCGGCGCACCCAGGCGGTGATCATCGACCACCTGATGCCACCGCTGACCCGCGCCGAAACCTACGGCCCGCTGCGTGACCTTGAGTTATTGGCCGACGAATATTACGAGGCGCAATTGCTTGACCCGCGCCGTGCGCTGGAGCTGCAAAAAGACATCCTCAAACTGGTGCGCGAAACCCGTATCGACCAGGAGCTTGAACTGGGCAGTGAGGCGGACGCGGCGGTGTGGCTGCCGCGCCTGGATACCTACCTGTGCGACTTGAAGGAATCGCAGATCCGCGATGGCCTGCATATCTTTGGCGAGTCGCCCGAGGGCCGCTTGCGTATCGACACCTTGCTGGCGCTGTTGCGCATTCCCCGTGGCGATGGCCGGGGCCCGCAGTCGAGCCTGCTGCGAGTGTTGGCCAAGGCATTCGACCTGGGGTTTGATCCGCTCGATTGCGCACTGGCCGAGCCCTGGACGGGGCGGCGCCCGTTGGTGTTGCAGAAGATTGACGATCAGCTGTGGCGTACGGCCGGGGATACCCGTGAACGTCTGGAGTTGTACGCGGCGCGCTTGATCGAGCAGGCACTGGAAGGCCCCATCGAACAGTTGGAAGAGCCCGGCTGGCAGGAGGTGAAGGCGGTGATCGAAGGCCTGCGCATCGTCGTCGCGCCACGCCTGGATGCCTGCGGCCCCGCAGAGATGCGTGGCTTGCTCGATGCCTTGAGTGGGCGTTTTGTCCCGGCGGGGCCCAGCGGTGCGCCGAGTCGCGGTCGGCTGGATGTGCTGCCTACGGGGCGTAACTTCTTTACCGTGGACGTACGCAACCTGCCAACCACCACGGCCTGGCGTCTCGGATTCCAGTCGGCCAACCTGATTCTTGAGCGGCACCTGCAAGACCACGGTGACCACCTGCGTCAGCTCGGCCTGTCGGTATGGGGCACTGCCACCATGCGCACTGGCGGGGACGATATCGCCCAAGCCATGGCGCTGATGGGCGTGCGCCCGGTATGGGCCACCGGCAGCCAGCGGGTGGACGATTTCGAGATCCTGCCGATCAGCTTATTGGACCGTCCGCGCGTGGACGTGACCCTGCGCGTGTCCGGGTTCTTCCGCGATGCGTTTGCCAACCTGATCCGCCTGTTCGATGCGGCGGTGCAAGCGGTGGCGGCCCTGGATGAACCCGACGACATGAACCCGCTGGCCGCCAAAGTGCGCAGTGAACGCCAAGCATTGCTTGAGGCGGGCCTGGATGAAGGTGCCGCGGCCAAGCAGGCCGGCTGGCGCATTTTCGGCGCCAAACCGGGTGCCTATGGCGCGGGCGTGCAGGGCGCGATTGACGGGCGCTTGTGGCAGAGCCGCGAGGACTTGGCCGAGGTCTACCTGAACTGGGGTGGCTACGCTTACGGGGGGGCTGACGAAGGCACTGCGGCTCGCGAGCAATTTGCCCAGCGGTTGAGCCAGGTGCAGGCGGTGTTGCAGAACCAGGACAATCGCGAGCACGACTTGCTCGACTCCAACGACTACTACCAATTCCAGGGCGGCATGCTGGCCGCCGTGGAAACCCTGAGCGGCGAAAAGGCCGCCAGCTACCATGGCGACCACAGCCAGCCGGACGTGCCGAAAATCCGCACCTTGAAGGAAGAGCTCAACCGGGTGATCCGTTCCCGTGCGGCCAACCCCAAGTGGATCGAAGGCGTGAAGCGCCATGGCTATAAAGGCGCGTTTGAAATGGCCGCGACCGTGGACAACCTGTTCGCCTTCGACGCTACCACCGCGCTGATTGACGATCACCAATACGCCTTGCTCGCCGATGCCTACCTGCTGGACCCTGATACCCGTGCCTTTGTGCAACAGCACAACCCAGATGCCCTGCGCGACATGACCGAGCGCATGCTCGAAGCCCAGCAACGTGGCTTGTGGCAGGCACCGGGGGCGTACCGCGAAGCCTTGGAAAACCTGTTGCTGGACATAGAAGAAGACAGCTGAGTGATTGTTCCCACGCTCCGCGTGGGAATGCAGCCCGTGACGCTCTGCGTCACAAGAACGGACGCCGAGCGTCCAGCGAAGCGTTCCCACGCGGGAGCGTTGGAACGAGCTATTAAGAGTTGACTATGACTGATACTCCCCATTTCCCGCTGTCCGCCGTGGTCGGCGCCGATGACTTGAAGCTCGCGCTGTGCCTGGCGGCCATCGACCCGAAGATCGGCGGCGTGCTGATCGAAGGGCCACGGGGCATGGCCAAGTCGACTCTGGCCCGCGGGCTGGCAGACCTGCTGGCCAGCGGGCAGTTTGTCACTTTGCCCCTGGGCGCAACCGAAGAGCGCCTGGTCGGCACCCTGGACCTGGATGCCGCGCTGGGCGAAGGCCGCGCGCAATTCTCCCCCGGCGTGTTGGCCAAGGCCGACGGCGGGGTGTTGTACGTGGATGAGGTCAACCTGCTGGCCGACCACTTGGTGGACCTGCTGCTGGACGTAGCCGCCAGCGGCACCAACCTGATCGAACGCGACGGGATTTCCCATCGCCATGCGGCGCGCTTTGTGTTGATCGGCACCATGAACCCGGAGGAGGGCGAGCTGCGCCCGCAGTTGCTCGACCGCTTCGGCTTCAACGTGGCCTTGAGCGGGCAAACCTTGCCCGCCGAGCGCGGGCAGATCATTCGGCGTCGCCTGGATTTCGACACTGACCCGGCGGCGTTCTGCGCGCAGTGGGCGCCAGCGCAAGCTGCCTTGCGCGAACGCTGCACCCTGGCGCGGGCACGGCTAGACAGTATCGCCCTGGATGACCAGGCGTTGGCCCACATCACCGAGCGCTGCTTTGCCGCTGGGGTCGACGGCCTGCGTGCCGACCTGGTCTGGTTGCGTGGCGCCCGTGCCCATGCGGCGTGGCGTGGCGCCGTCGCTATCGAGCAGGACGATATCGACGCGGTGGCGGAGTTCGCCTTGCGCCATCGACGTCAGCAGCAAGCGCCTGCAGGCGCGCCGCCCCCGCCGAATGACGGGCCGTCATCGTCACCCTCCGACACCTCGCCCGGCCAAGGCCAGTGGGGCGATATGCCCGCACCCGCCTTGCCCACGGGCGCCCGCCGCGATGTACCCACCTGGCCAAAAAAGCCCTAGGCATCCGCCCCCGAGCTGACACGGGGGCGGATGCCCGGCCCCAGGCGGGGCGATTGAACACTGGCCGGCAGGGCAAGGCCCGCAGCGCACAGCGCGGGGCGATCAATTGGCCGGGCACGTTGCTGGGTGGGCGGCCGCAATGCCATGAGGACCTGCTGTTCCAACTGCGTAGCCGGTCGGCTCCTGAACTGTGGCTGGTGATTGTCGATGCTTCGGCGTCCACGCGGCGCCATCGGGCACTGACCGATGCCAAGGGGCTGCTGGCCCAGCTGTTTGATGATGCTTATCGCCAACGGGCGCGCATGGCGTTATTGACGGCCAGCGGGCAATCGCCGAAGTGGCAGGTGCAAGGTTTGAAGGCGGCGAAAGGCTTGGCCGATTGGTTGGGGCAGTTGGGAGCAGGCGGCGGGACGCCGTTGCTGGCTGCGCTGACGGAGGCGGGGCATTGGTTGGCGGCACGGCGCAAGCGCTATCCTGCCGAGCAACAGAAGCTGCTGGTGGTGACCGATGGGCGGCTCAAGGCGACGGGCGCGCTGCCGCGATTGGAGTGTCCAGGCATGTTGATTGACATCGAGCGTGGGCCGATCAGGTTGGGGCGGGCTGAGGAATTGGCGGTGGGGTTGCAGTTGGAGTATCAGCACATCGATAAGCTGTAGCGCCTGGGCTATCGCCATCGCAGGCAAGCCAGCTCCCACATGGAATCGGCGCTGCGGTCAATTCTGTAGGAGCGAGCTTGCTCGCGAAAAACGTCAACGATAACCCGTGCTTGCTGAATGAACGCGGAGTCAGTGAGTTTTTCGCGAGCAAGCTCGCTCCTACAAAAGGCAAGCCAGCGGCGCGGTCAAACTGTGGGAGCTGGCTTGCCTGCGATGAGGCCCTCAAACACACCACACCTGTATCAACCTGTCCCCGGCACATTCGGCCAAAGATCGGCCACCAGAAACAACCGCTCTGCTTCTTCCCACTCCTCACCGTTCGGCACCATGCGCACCAGCAACTGCGCCGGGGCCATCGGGTCCAGGTCTGCCAGCCAGCCTTTCATCTGCACTTCACTCCACACTTCATCGGCCGGGTAATGCGCGGGCGCCAGCCAGGCATGGCGGGGCAGGGGTTGCCAACGACCCTCTGGGCGGGTGCTGACAAAGTCTGTCCAGTCGCGCTGATGCAACCAGCGCCCACGCAGGTGCTGCGGGTGAGCGCCGAGGGGGGAGAGCGCCGCGCCGGGCCAGGGGTAGAGCAGATAGCCGCCGAGCCACAAATGCGCATCGAACGCTTGGATATCCAGCGCCGCCAAGGCCTCGCGGCTTTCTGCCCGCGCAGAGATTGGCAATTGATGCTCGGCCAGGTGTGCCAGCTTGCGGTCCAGCCGATCATGGCAGCCAGGCCCCAGCCATTGCGTAGCGTCCTGGCCGTTGCCGTCCTGCGGGCCCAGGTAGAGTTTGATCGCCAGTTCCAGGTGGTGCACCCCCTCGCGGTCGCGCAGCAGCATGTCCAACTCGCCCAGCGTGTGCCCGGCACGGCGGATCGGCAGGTTGGCGGCCAGCAACTCCACGCCCGGCGCATGCTGCACCGCAAATTGCCACAAGCGCTCGTAATACAGGCCCAGGCGCCGGGTACGTGCCAGGCTCAACCACTGCTGCAACGCGCTGCTGTCCTGGTCCAGCTGGCGCAGCCAGGCTTCGAGTTGCTGAGGGGCTTGCACCCAGTCACTGCCCGCCAGCGGATGGCGCTGCGGCCAAGGCGTCTGCGCCAGCATCGGTGGTGCGAGCATCACCCACGCCAGGTCGCGCACCTCGGGGTGGCGCAGTTGGCGGGGCAGGGTGTGCAAGTCGGGGAATGGCGTCATGGTCCGAGCATAGCCTTTTCAGTGCGCAGAAGGTGCCTGAGAACCATTGTCATCAAGGCTTGGCGGCGACAAAGGATTTTGCCTGAGGCGGCCTTTCGCCCATAATCGCTCTTTTTGCCTCACCCCAGATCCAGCAGGAGCCCCATGGAGCAATTTCGCAATATCGGCATTATCGGTCGCCTGGGCAGTACCCAGGTGTTGGACACCGTCCGCCGGCTGAAGAAGTTTCTGCTCGAGCGCCACCTGCATGTGATCCTCGAAGACACCATCGCTGAAATCCTCCCTGGCCACGGCCTGCAAACCTCGTCGCGCAAGATGCTCGGCGAGGTGTGCGACATGGTCATCGTGGTCGGTGGCGATGGCAGCCTGCTCGGCGCTGCCCGGGCGCTGGCGCGGCATAACGTGCCGGTGCTGGGGATCAACCGCGGCAGCCTGGGCTTCCTCACCGACATCCGCCCCGATGAGCTGGAAGTCGAAGTGGCCAAGGTGCTCGACGGCCATTACCTGGTGGAGAACCGCTTCCTGCTGCAGGCCGAAGTGCGCCGCCATGGTGAGGCGATCGGCCAGGGCGATGCCCTTAACGACGTGGTGCTGCACCCCGGCAAATCCACGCGCATGATCGAGTTCGAGCTGTACATCGACGGCCAGTTCGTCTGCAGCCAGAAGGCCGACGGCCTGATCGTCGCCACGCCTACCGGTTCTACCGCCTACGCGCTGTCGGCCGGCGGCCCGATCATGCACCCCAAGCTCGATGCCATTGTGATCGTGCCGATGTACCCCCATATGTTGTCCAGTCGGCCAATTGTGGTCGATGGCAACAGTGAGCTGAAAATCGTGGTGTCCAAAGACATGCAAATCTACCCGCAAGTCTCCTGCGACGGGCAGAACCATTTCACCTGCGCCCCCGGTGACACCATCACCGTAAGCAAGAAGGCACAGAAGTTGCGCTTGATCCACCCGCTGGATCACAACTACTACGAAGTGTGCCGCACCAAGTTAGGCTGGGGCAGCCGCTTGGGAGGTGGAGGCGACTGATGCTCGATCCCGCGCGTAGCTACGACCTGATTGGTGACGTGCACGGTTGCGCTCATACCCTTGAGCACTTGCTCGACCAATTGGGTTACCACAAGCAGGGCGGCACTTGGCGCCATCCGTCACGCATGGCGGTGTTCCTGGGCGATATCATCGACCGTGGCCCGCGCATCCGTGAGGCGCTGCATATCGTCCACGATATGACCGAGGCCGGCCAGGCGCTGTGCATCATGGGCAACCACGAGTTCAATGCGCTGGGCTGGACCACGCCGGCCCCGCCGGGCAGCGGCAAGCAGTTTGTGCGTGAGCACAACCCGCGCCACGCCCGCTTGATCCACGAGACCCTGACCCAGTTCGAACACCACCCGGCTGATTGGCACGACTTCCTCGGCTGGTTCTACGACATGCCGCTGTTTGTCGATGCCGGGCGTTTCCGCGTGGTGCACGCGTGCTGGGACGACAGTTTTATCCAGCCGCTGCGCGCCACCTTCCCGGATGGCTGCATCGACCCGCACTTCCTGCAAGCCGCCGCCGTACCGGGCAGTTTCGCCTGCAATGCATTCGACCGCCTGTTGCGCGGCACCGATATGCGCCTGCCCGATGGGCTCACCCTGACCGGTGGCGATGGCCTGACGCGTTCGTTCTTTCGCACCAAGTTCTGGGAAGACGACCCCAAGACCTACGGTGACATCGTGTTCCAGCCCGACGCCTTGCCGGAGCCGGTGGCACGCACGCCGTTGTCGTCCACACAAAAGAATTCTTTGCTGCGCTATGGCGTCGATGAACCGTTGTTGTTCGTCGGCCATTACTGGCGTAGCGGCAAACCCGCGCCGATCCGCCCGAACCTGGCCTGCCTGGACTACAGCGCGGTGCTGTACGGCAAGCTGGTGGCGTATCGACTGGACCAGGAAACCCAGCTGGATCCGCGTAAATTCGTATGGGTCGACGTTGAGCGACCAGAGGCCATTCCATGAGTACCGTAGCTGTATTGCGCTTGCCCCTGAGCGTCGACCTGGGTGGTTTCGTCAAGTTGCTGCACCGCATGCAGGTGCCGCACCGCGTCAGCGAGGAGGCCGGTGAACAGGTGCTGTGGGTGCCCGAGGCCATCAGCGACGACGTGCGCGTGCTGTATCAACGTTTCCCCGCTGGCGACCCGGACCAGCAACTGGATATTCCCGAGCAGGCGCCGGTTGCGCGGCCGGGCTTTGTCCAGCAAGTGCGCCATAGCCCGGTCACCGCGCTGGTTTTGCTGGCCAGCCTCATCGTCGCGGCCGTGACGTTGCTCGGCGCTAACCTGCAAACCATGGCCTGGCTGACCTTCCTGCCATTCCGGGTGCTGGGCGAGTACATCCAGTTCACGCCGTTGGCCGACACCCTGGCCTCGGGGCAGTGGTGGCGCCTGGTCACGCCGATGCTGATCCACTTCGGCATCCTGCATCTGGCGATGAACGGCATGTGGTACTGGGAGCTGGGTCGGCGCATTGAAGCGCGCCAGGGCAGCATCAACCTGCTGGGCCTGACCCTGTTGTTCAGCCTGGTCTCCAACTACGCGCAATACGCCTACGGTGGCCCCGGCTTGTTTGGCGGCTTGTCTGGCGTTTTGTACGGCCTGCTCGGGCACTGCTGGATCTTTCAATTATTGTCGCCCAACCCGGCCTATCGCCTGCCCCGTGGGGTGCTGGTGATGATGCTGGTGTGGTTGTTGCTCTGCCTGTCGGGGCTGGTCTCGATGATCGGTTTCGGCGAAATCGCCAACGCGGCCCATGTGGGCGGGTTGGTCATCGGTTGCTTGACGGGTTTGCTCGGCGGTTTGTACAACCGTCGCAAAGCGTCTCTTTGATAAGGAAGAGCCTTATGTCCTCTTTTGCTGAAATGATCGAAAACATCACCCCGGACATCTACGAGAGCCTCAAGCTCGCGGTAGAGATCGGCAAATGGTCCGATGGCCGCAAGCTCACCGCCGAGCAGCGCGAATTGTCGTTGCAAGCGATGATCGCCTGGGAGATCCAGAACCTGCCCGAAGAGCAGCGCACCGGCTATATGGGCCCGCAGGAGTGCGCGTCCAAATCCGCGCCAGTACCGAATATCCTGTTCAAGTCGGATGCGATCCATTGATTGAAATTGGTCGCGGTGCAGTCAGCAAAATGTCGGCGCAGCTCGGTGAGCCGACCGTTCAATACGCCTTTCGCCTGGGCGACACCGAGGTGCCGGTCAATCCGCTGATCGGTACCCATATCCGCCTGGAATACCTGGGCGCGATTCATTGCAGCCATTGCGGGCGCAAGACCAAGACCAGCTTCAGCCAGGGCTACTGCTACCCCTGCATGACCAAGCTGGCCCAGTGTGACCTGTGCATCATGAGCCCCGAGCGTTGCCATTACGACGCCGGTACCTGCCGCGATCCGGGCTGGGGCGAGACATTCTGCATGACCGACCACGTGGTGTACCTGGCCAACTCGTCGGGCATCAAGGTCGGCATTACGCGTGCTACGCAGTTGCCCACCCGTTGGCTGGACCAGGGCGCCAGCCAGGCGCTGCCGATCATGCGCGTGGCGACACGTCAGCAATCGGGCTTCGTCGAAGACCTGTTCCGCAGCCAGGTGGCCGACAAGACCAACTGGCGCGCCTTGCTCAAGGGCGACGCGCAAGCGGTGGACCTCAAGCAGGTGCGTGATGAGCTGTTCGCCTCTTGCGCCGAGGGCTTGCTGGGTTTGCAGGAACGCTTTGGCCTGCAAGCCATCCAAACCATTGCCGACATCGAGCCGATTGAAATCCGCTACCCGGTCGAGCAGTATCCGACCAAGATCGTCAGCTTCAACCTGGACAAGAACCCGATTGCCGAAGGCACGCTGCTGGGGATCAAGGGCCAATACCTGATCTTCGACACCGGCGTCATCAACATTCGTAAATACACGGCCTATCAGCTCGCCGTGCATCAGTAGAAGGATCCCCAGCATGCGCACCGAACAACCGAAGATGATTTACCTTAAGGACTATCAGGCGCCGGACTACCTGATCGACGAGACGCACCTGACCTTCGAGTTGTTCGAGGACCACAGCCTGGTCCACGCGCAGCTGGTGATGCGCCGCAACCCCGAGCGCGGCGCCGGTTTGCCGCCATTGGTCCTCGATGGCCAGCAACTTGAGCTGTTGAGTGTCAACCTGGCCGACCAGCCGTTGACGGACGCTGACTACCAGCTGACCGACAGCCACCTGACCGTGCAGCCCAAGAGTGAGACCTTCACCCTCGACACCACCGTCAAGATCCACCCAGAAACCAACACCGCCCTGGAAGGCTTGTACAAATCCAGCGGTATGTTCTGCACCCAGTGCGAGGCCGAAGGTTTCCGCAAGATCACCTATTACCTCGACCGCCCGGACGTGATGAGCGTGTTCACCACCACGGTGATCGCCGAGCAGCACAGCTACCCGGTGCTGTTGTCCAACGGCAACCCGATCGCCAGCGGCCCCGGTGAAGACGGCCGGCACTGGGCGACCTGGGAAGATCCGTTCAAGAAGCCGGCGTACCTGTTTGCGCTGGTGGCCGGTGACCTGTGGTGCGTCGAAGACAGCTTCACCACCATGACCAACCGCGAAGTCGCGCTACGCATCTACGTCGAGCCGGAAAATATCGACAAGTGCCAGCACGCCATGACCAGCCTGAAAAAATCCATGCGCTGGGACGAAGAAACCTATGGTCGCGAGTACGACCTCGACATCTTCATGATCGTGGCGGTCAACGATTTCAACATGGGCGCCATGGAGAACAAGGGCCTTAACATCTTCAACTCCAGCGCCGTGCTGGCCCGCGCCGAAACCGCTACAGACGCCGCTCACCAGCGCGTCGAAGCCATCGTCGCCCACGAATACTTCCACAACTGGTCGGGCAACCGCGTGACCTGCCGCGACTGGTTCCAACTGTCGCTCAAGGAAGGCTTCACCGTGTTCCGTGACTCGGGCTTCTCTGCCGACATGAACTCGGCCACAGTCAAACGCATCCAGGACGTGGCGTACCTGCGTACCCACCAGTTCGCTGAAGATGCCGGCCCCATGGCCCACGCCGTGCGCCCGGACAGCTTTATCGAGATCTCCAACTTCTACACCCTGACCGTGTATGAAAAGGGCTCGGAAGTGGTCGGCATGATCCACACCTTGCTCGGTGCCGAAGGCTTTCGCAAAGGCAGCGACCTGTATTTCGAACGCCATGACGGCCAGGCCGTGACCTGCGACGACTTCATCAAAGCCATGGAGGACGCCAATGGCGCCGACCTCAGCCAGTTCAAGCGCTGGTACAGCCAGGCCGGCACCCCGCGCCTGGCGGTGAGCGAAGCCTACGATGCGGCGGCCAAGACCTACAGCCTGACCTTCCGCCAGAGCTGCCCACCCACTCCGGACAAGGTCGAGAAATTGCCCTTCGTGATCCCGGTGGCGCTGGGCTTGCTGGACGGGCAGGGCGCCGGCATTGCCTTGCGCCTGGCCGGTGAAGCGACGGCGGGCGACACTTCGCGGGTAATTTCGGTAACCGAAGCGGAACAGACCTTTACCTTCGTCGACATCGCTGAAAAACCCTTGCCTTCGTTGCTGCGTGGTTTCTCGGCGCCGGTGAAGCTCAGCTTCCCCTACAGCCGCGATCAACTGATGTTCCTGATGCAGCACGACAGCGACGGTTTCAACCGCTGGGATGCCGGCCAGCAGTTGGCCGTGCAGGTGTTGCAGGAGCTGATCGGCCAGCATCAGGCGGGCCAGCCGCTGAAGCTTGATCAACGCTTGATCGACGCGCTGCGCACGGTGTTGAGTGATGAAAGCCTGGACCAGGCCATGGTCGCCGAAATGCTCTCGTTGCCGAGCGAAGCCTACCTCACGGAAATCAGCGAGGTGGCGGATGTGGACGCTATCCACGCTGCCCGCGAGTTTGCCCGCAAGCAACTGGCCGACAACCTGTTCGAAGGCTTGTGGCTGCGCTACCAGGCCAACCGCGAGCTGTCCAAGCAAACGCCTTACGTGGCAGAAGCCGAGCACTTCGCCCGGCGTGCGCTGCAGAACATCGCGCTGTCGTACCTGATGCTCAGCGGCAAGCCAGAAGTGTTGGCGGCCACCCTGGATCAGTTCGACACCAGCGATAACATGACCGAACGCCTGACGGCGTTGGCGGTGTTGGTGAACTCGCCGTTCGAAGCAGAGAAAGCCCAGGCCTTGGCGGTGTTTGCCGAAAATTTCAAGGACAACCCGCTGGTCATGGACCAATGGTTCAGCGTACAGGCCGGCAGCACCTTGCCGGGCGGGCTGGCGCGGGTCAAGGCGTTGATGGAGCACCCGGCGTTCACCATCAAGAACCCCAACAAGGTGCGCGCACTGGTGGGCGCATTTGCCGGGCAGAACCTGATCAACTTCCATGCGGCGGATGGCTCGGGCTACCGCTTCCTGGCCGACCTGGTGATCCAGCTCAATACCCTGAACCCGCAGATCGCCTCGCGCCAACTGGCGCCGCTGACACGCTGGCGTAAATACGACAGCGCCCGGCAGGCGCTGATGAAGGCGGAGCTGGAGCGCATCCTGGGTACGGGTGAGCTGTCCAGCGATGTGTTTGAGGTGGTCAGCAAGAGCCTGGCGTAACCCTCACTGCCTTAACGCGATCCCCCTGTGGGAGCGGGCTTGCTCGCGAAGGCGGCGTGTCAGTCGACATCAATATGACTGACCCACCGCTTTCGCGAGCAAGCCCGCTCCCACATTTAGGTCAGGAGGCGTCAGTTTGATAAGCGTCATAGCTGCGGCGCGTGCGCTCTATCTCTTCGACCAACCGGTCAATGCCCGCCAACCGCGCCCGATTGTCATGATCCCAGGGATGAAAGCCCGGCTTGAAGTAATGCAGCCACGGCCGGAACATCCGTGGAAACACGCCTTTGGGCCCATACAAGAATTTAACCATGCGCCACAGCCCCTTCAGCGTGCCACCCGCAGTGCGGTCGGCAATCAACAGGCGCACGTGAAAATCCAGCACCACCACCCAGAACAGCACGCTGGTGGTCAGCATGGTGCCGGTGCGCAGTAGGTAACGCGCAGGCCCTGGCTTGATCACGGTGTTCCACACATCGAACGCCACGGCTTTATGTTCGGTTTCTTCCAAGGCGTGCCAGTACCACATCTGCTGGTAACCCTTGAGTGAGTCGCCAAAGCGCGACGGGTCGCTCAGCAGGATTTCCGCGAGCATCGCGGTGTAGTGTTCCAGGGCGATGGTCACCGCCAGGTTGAACGACGGCGGCAGGTGTTTTTTCTGCAGGTCGAGGAAGAACTTCAGGCGTCGGTCGAGGGAGTGCGCCGGCAGACCGGCCGCTTGCAGCAAGTCGTTATACGCCACGTGTTCACGGCTGTGCATGGCCTCCTGGCCGATAAACCCCTGGATCTCTTTTTTCAGTTCGGCATCGTCGATCTGCCCACGGTAGTGGCGCACGCTGTCCATGAAGAACAGCTCGCCCTGGGGAAACAGCAGCGACAGGGCATTGAAGAAATGGCTGACCACAGGCCCTTGTTCATGCCAGTTCTTGATGCGCTCGGCAGGCAAGGCAAAACGGATGTCGCGACGGATCGGCAGCATGGTGCGTCCTCCTGTTCAGAGTCGAGGCTCGTCGTTGGTTTCAAACACCGGCGTGCGCGGCTTGGGCGCCATGCGCTTGCTGGCAAACACCACCAGGGCCTGATAGGCCGCCGGCAGGCAACGGGCGAGCAGGTCGAGGAAATAGGCATCGCGGCCAATCAGCACGCGGCGCTTGTTTTTGCGTACGCCTTGCAGGATCACTTTGGCGGCCTGGTCGGCGTCGGTGATGAAGAGTTTTTCGAAATCGGCGCGGGCTTGTTGCTCGCTGTGGATGAGAAAGCCGGTCATGTTCGCGTCGATGCGGCTGCTGCGGCAGATGTCGGTACGAATGCCACCGGGGTGTACACAGGTGGCCGAGACGCCGCAGCGTTGCAGGTCGAGTTCCTGGCGCAAGGCTTCGGTGAAGCCGCGTACCGCGAACTTTGTAGCGTTGTAGCCGCTCATGCCGGGCTGGGCGAACAGGCCGAACACGCTGGACGTATTGATGATATGCCCGTCGCCGCTGGCCTTGAGGTACGGCAGGAATGCCTTGGTGCCATGCACCACTCCCCAGAAGTTGATGCCGACGATCCATTCCAGGTCGGCGTAATCCACGCCTTCGACGGTGCTCGACAGCGCCACCCCGGCATTATTGAAGACCAGGTTGACCTTGCCGTGCTCGGCCGCGCAGCGTGCTGCCCAATCGTGCATGGCCTGGCGGTCGGACACGTCCAGCACTCGGGTGGTGACAGTGACGGGCGACAAGGTCGAGGTGCGGATCAGCGCCAGGGTCTGTTCCAGGCCCTGGCTGTTTTTGTCTGCCAGCGCCAGATGACACCCTTCCCGCGCCAGGGCCAGGGCCAATGAGCGGCCCATACCGGACGCCGCGCCGGTGATCGCCGCGACGCGGCCGTTGAATGACTTCATGACAGGCTGCCTTCTGTGGTGGAGTGGGGCGTTGCAACCGCTCGCGGCAGGGCGGGCGCCGGCGCCTGGCTGACGCTGTAGTCTTTGAGGGCAAAATGCCGGGTGACCTGCTTGAAGCGCCAGGTCGAGCCGGGCCACAGCGTGGTGTTCTTGCCGGTGCGCGGGTCGAGGTACCAGCTCTGGCAGCCGCCGGTGTTCCAGATGGTGCGCTTGAGCTTGTCCTGCAACTGCTGGTTGTAGGCGTGCTCCACGGCGGGCTTGACCTCTACCGTGGTAAGGCGCTGGCGCTGCATGTGTTTCAGGGCGTCGAGGATGTACGCGACCTGGGCCTCGATCATCAGGATCATCGAGTTATGCCCCAGGCCAGTATTGGGGCCCACGATCAGAAACAGGTTCGGGTAGCCCGGCACGGTGGTGCCTTTGTAGGCATGGGCGCCATCGCGCCAGGCATCCATCAGGTCGATGCCGTCACGGCCGATGATGCAGCCACGGGGCAACGGGTCGCTGGCCTGGAAACCCGTGCCGAAGATCAGGCAATCGGCGGGGTGCTTGATACCGTCGGCGGTGATTACGCCGTCGGCTTCGATGCGCAGCACGTTGTCGGTGACCACCTCGACATTGCTGCGCGAGAGTGCCGGGTAGTAATCGTTGGAAATCAGCACGCGCTTGCAGCCGATGGTGTAGTCCGGCGTCAGGGTTTTGCGCAGGGAAGGGCGGGCCACCTGTTTGCGCAGATGACGCAGGGCGATTTTCTGCACCATTTTCATCAGGCGTGGATGCAGGGCAAAGCCCACCACGCGGCCTTCCAGTGCCCAGTAAAGCGCAGCACGCACCAGCTTCTGGGTGAGCGGTACATGCTTGAACAACCAGCGCTCGGCAGCGGAAATCGGCCGATCAGGCTTGGGCATGATCCACGGCGGTGTGCGCTGGAACAGGTCCAGGTGCGCCACCTGCGGGGCGATCTGCGGCACGAATTGGATGGCGCTGGCACCGGTGCCGATCACCGCCACGCGCTTGCCCTTCAAGGAGTACTCGTGATCCCACTGCTGGGAGTGGAAGCGCTTGCCCTTGAAACTGTCCAGCCCTGGGATATCTGGCATTGCCGGGCGCGACAAGCCCCCCATTCCCGACACCAGCACCCGTGCGCTGACGTGGCGGCCGTTAGTGAAGGTCAGTTGCCAGCGCTGCTGTTGTTCATCAAACAGCGCCCGTTGCAGGCCCATGCCAAAGCGCAGGTAGGGCGCCAGCTTGAAGCGCCTGGCGCAGTCTTCCAGATAGGCGCGTATCTCGGGTTGCGCCGCGAACTGTCGCGTCCAGTTCGGGTTGGGCGCAAAGGAAAACGAATACACATGGGACTGCACGTCGCAGGCGCAACCTGGGTAGTGGTTGTCGCGCCATGTACCGCCGAGGGTCTGGGCCTGTTCGGCGATAAAGAAGTCGGTGAGCCCGGCTTCCTTGAGTTTGATCGCCATGCACAGGCCCGCGAACCCGGAGCCAATGATGGCGATGTCGATTGAGTCACTGGGGGCATTCATAGGGCTGCCTCATCAATAAAGCGCTTGGGCATCGGATGTGCTCCTGTTTTTGTTTTGTCTTTTAGATAGAACACCATTGCAAAGGAAAATTGAATTAATTATTTTAAAAAAGATTTTAAATAATCTACCTGAAAAATTCGCCTACGCTAGGGCCTTGTTGCGCATGAGCGATTTGTCCGACGGACGAACGTGGTATGCATGAAGTCTAGGTCCAGGGTGTGGACGATGGCTGGGGCCAGATCAATTCCGGTCGGGTCGCCAGCAGCAGGGAAGCAGAGGACCGAGCTATGGCTGTCGAGTGGGTTGTCGCTGCGGGTGTGCTGGCGGGCGCCAGTGCGGCGTTATGGGGCTTGAGTGCCTGGATGACGCGGCGCATTGAAGCGACCGTGCCGATCAACGGGCGTTTCGTCGAGGTGGATGGCGAGCGCTTTCATTATGTCGAAGAGGGCAAGGGCCCGCCGCTGGTGATGATTCACGGGCTGATGGGCAGCAGTCGCAACCTGACCTATGCCTTGTCCGGCCCGTTGTGTGAGCATTTTCGGGTCATCAGCCTCGACCGGCCGGGCTCAGGCTATTCCACCCGGCACAGCGGCACGCCGGCAGACTTGCCGGCCCAGGCGCGACAAATCGCGGCCTTCATCAAGACGCTGGATCTGGGCAAACCGCTGATACTGGGGCACTCCCTGGGCGGAGCGATTGCCCTGGCGCTGGCCCTCGACCATCCTCATGCGGTGTCCGGGTTGGTGCTGGTTGCGCCCTTGACTCACCCCCAACGCATGCTGCCGCTGGTGTTCCTGTCTCTGGCCGTGCGCCCGGCCTGGCTGCGGCGCTGGGTGGCGCACACCTTGACCTTGCCCATCGGGCTGCTGACCAAAGACTCGGTGGTGAAGGGCGTATTTGCCCCCGATCCTGCGCCGCCGGACTTTGCCACCCGTGGCGGCGGTTTGCTGGGCATGCGCCCCGACAATTTCTACGCCGCGTCCACCGAGATCAACCGGGTCAACGACCACCTGCCGGAGATGGTCAAGCGCTACTCCCGATTGACCCTGCCCATCGGCCTGATCTACGGCGCGCAGGACAAGGTGCTCGACTTCCAGAAACACGGCCAGGCCCTGGCCAGCAAGGTGCCAGGGCTGAAAATGCAAGTGATCGAAGGCCGTGGGCATATGTTGCCGATCACCGCCACCGAGCGCGTGGCGGCGCTGGTGGAGCAGGTGGCCAAGCGGGCTCGACCCGGCGAGAGCGTCCGGCCGTTAAACCCCCTGTCGCCCTGGCGAGCCAGTAACAGTGCCACCTGACTGCGGCGCCTGGCGTTGACGCTTGCCCCTGAGCACCTGACCAAATGGCTGAAAAGAGACTGCTCGGTCACGGAAAAAAGGGCTGGAGAAACTAGTTGACGACCTAACGATTCCGCGCTATTTATTTAAAAAAATTATTTCAATGTGTAATTTGAAATTATTTTTGAAATGCCTAAGAGCGAATAAAATAATGAAAAAAACGCCTTTTATCGCATGCATGATTTCTCGCAGCAGTCAGCGCACCGCTGCCGCATTGCCTACCGAATGTGTGCGGAGGCTGCCATGAACCAGACTCTGGCAGCTGCGACCGTGTGGGCCGACGGCAAACGCCACCTGTGGTGGCTGGGCATCATGCCGCTGGCGACGCCCTTGCTCTCCGGCGCCCTTGCCATCACCACAGGCGTGCAACAACTGTGGTGGGTGGGCGTGCTGGTGATCTTCGGCTTGATCCCGCTGATTGACGGCCTGCTCGGCGAAGACGTCAGCAACCCGCCCGAATCTGCCGTCAGCCACCTTGAATCCCAACGCTACTACCGCTGGATCGTCTACACCGGCGTGCTGTTTGTGATTGCCTCGGTGGTGATCACCGGTTGGCTCGCTGCGGGCGGTATCGACTGGATCATCAACGGCGGCCTGTTACAGGCCACGGCCACCCTGGAACCCTCGAACTGGCTGGCCAGGACCGCCGCGTTCATCACCGCACGCACTGAACTTCACGGTGCAGTCAGCTGGTTGACGTATGTGGGCATGGCCATGTCCACCGGGGCCGCCACCGGCATTGCCATCAACACCGCCCATGAGCTGGGGCACAAACCCAAGCCTCTGGAAGTGTTCCTGGCCAAGGTCACCCTGGCGCCAACCTTCTATGGCCACTTTTACACCGAACATAACCGTGGCCATCACGTACGGGTCGCCACGCCGGAAGACCCGGCCAGCTCGCGCCTGGGTGAAAGTTTCTGGGCATTCCTGCCGCGTTCGGTGTGGTTCAGCGCTGTGTCGGCCTGGAACCTGGAGCGCGAACGCCTGCGCAAACTCGGCCTGCCGGCCCTGCACTGGAAGAACGCGGTGCTCAGCGCCTGGATGTACAGCGTGGTGTTGTGGGGCGCAATGATTGCCTGGCTGGGGGCGGCGGTAATTCCGTTCCTGATTATCCAGGGCATCTACGGGTTCTCGTTGCTGGAAGTGGTGAACTATGTCGAGCATTACGGCCTCAAGCGTCAGAAGTTGCCCAATGGCCGTTATGAACGCTGCTCGCCGCGTCACTCGTGGAACAGTAATCGAATTGTCACCAATATCTTTCTGTTCCAGTTGCAGCGGCACTCCGATCACCATGCCAACCCCACGCGCAGTTATCAGTCGCTGCGTCACTTTGATGAATCACCGCAACTTCCATATGGCTACGCCAGCATGATTGTCTGGGCTTATGTGCCGTACTTGTGGCGGCGTCGCATGGACCATCGTGTACTGAATCACTATGCCGGCGATATCAACCTGACCAATCTTCAGCCGTCAAAGCGTTTGAAGTATCTGGAGAAGTACAGCGGTAGTGCCAAGCCGTTTTGAGATGAAGTAAGCCTTCAGGGTGTACTCGGGATCTGTGTATCGCGCAGGTCCTTGTCGCCCGGCGTTTTGAGTGCAAGAACCTGGTTTGACCCTACAACAATAATTTCAAGGGAAGGACGTACACCATGCAAAGTTCTGCCAAGTTCACCGCCCACATCCTGTTGGCGGCCATGGGTTTGATT
Organism: Pseudomonas sp. BTN1; assembly: GCF_001907715.1. Lineage (NCBI taxonomy): Bacteria > Pseudomonadati > Pseudomonadota > Gammaproteobacteria > Pseudomonadales > Pseudomonadaceae > Pseudomonas > Pseudomonas sp. BTN1. The sequence goes on from NZ_MPBM01000016.1 coordinate 105,267, forward strand.
GCTTACCACCAGGCTCAGGCTGCGCGTATCGAACCTGCTGGCAGTGCCTTCACTGCCCAAGGACCTATCAGCTTTTCCAAAGGCAAGCTCATCAGTGCCGACTGCACCATCAAGGTAGCCGGCAAGGTCGCAGCCGATGGTTCATCGGTGAATGTCGATAAAGTCGAGTTCGACGGTGGCCTCAAGTGCAGCCGTGTCGAAGCCATCAACTTGCCTTGGGTGTTAATCGCCAAAGATACAAAAAGCGGCTCCATGTCGAAGATCAGCGTGGACGTGCATGCCTTTGGCCTGGGTGGCAAGTGTGGGCCGTCGACGGCCGACGGTACTTGGGATAACGCCACCGGCAAGTTGGAAGCCGCCGATGTTGCGATTGGCGAAGACTGCAAGATCAAGACGGTGTCGATCAAGATGCCGGCCAACTTCAAAGTTGTCGAATAACACGTTCCGACAGTTGTAGCGGTAAATGCATTGAAATTTGGCTGGAAAGGGAAGTTCTGCAGTTTCACCGTGACCTCTCGATCATGGCCATTACCCCTGGCGAAATGAATCGCCATAACATGTGAGGAAAAACAATGAAAAGCTTGAAAACCCTCGTTTGTGCAACTTCGTTTGCTCTGTGCTTTGGTGCCGCCTCCATGGCGAGCGCGGCGTCCGTTTCTCCAGACGGTCCGTTCTCGACTAATGCCGGTACCATCGTGGTGAAGTCGCCCTCATCCTTCGGTGCGGCAGTGACTTGCGGCATTACCTTTACCGGCAACGTTAGCGGTGGCGTGGCTTCTATCAACGGTGCGTCCTTGACCGGCGGCGGCCTGTGCGCACTGCCCACGCTGACTAACCTGCCTTGGGTTCTTACCGCAGCGACGGGCACCACCGGCACCGTGACCAACGTAGGCTACAAAATCTCCTCGATTCCGGCCACTAACTGCGGCCCTACCACCATTGCCGTGGCGTGGACTCCTGGTACCAAAACACTTTCGGCCACCAATCAGTCGCTGACCGGCAACTGCACCGTCGTATCGCTGAATGTTGTTGCCCCGACGCTGACGGTTAACCCGTAAGCATGTGACTCCAGAGGGCTGATCACCCGTGAAAGGCCGATGCCTCATGCGAGGCATCGGTTGGGCAGGGTACTTACGGTGTGCCTGCGGCCACACGACCCACCGGCAGGGGCCGGGCGAAATAATAATAAGGAGCAGCGCATGAATAATAAGAAACAACACGCTCACACGTTACTGGGGTTGGCGCTGTTGGGAGGTTTGATGACCACGGGACATGTGCAGGCGGGCGGCTTCTCCACGCCAACCTACGGTGCGCCTGGCTGGGGCCGCGCGTTTGGCGGCGGTTCATTGTTCAAGAACGACCCCAGTGCCGCGTACAACAACCCGGCGGCCATGGCGTTCATCGATTCAACTATCGCGCAGCAGACTGTCGATTATGCCCGGGTCAAGATCAAATATTCGGGTCAGGCTTTTGACCACAACGGTAATCCTGTGACCAATACGCCGGTATTGGATGATCAGGGCAGCATGGGCGATCCGACGCTCAATAACAATAACGGGGGGCAAGGTGGCTTTACCGCGTGGCTGCCAACCGGTTTCCTGGTGATCCCCATCGGCGACCGCTTTGCGTTTGGCTTGAGCCAGGTGGTCCCCCAGGGCATGAGAACAACTTGGAACGAAGACTCCAAGCTGCGGGATTTTGCAGTCGACACCAAAATTGAGACCGTTGGCCTGACAGGCTCACTGTCGTTCAAGGTCAATGACCAGTTTTCGGTCGGCGGTGGCGCCATCGTCCAACGCAGCCAGGGATTTGTCAGCCAGAACGTCGACTTGCTGGCAGCGGCGGACGTCTCTCCCGGACTCGGCGGGACCGGCTTTCCGACCGGTGTAGGGCATTCGTTGATGCGTGTGAAAGTCGATAATATCTCGGTCGGTTGGTTTGGCGGTGTGGTATGGAAGCCGACGGCGCAAGACACACTGGGCTTGAACTATCACGCCAAAATCAAAAACAAGATGACCGGCAAATACAATGTCTATACGGATGCTATCGGTCGCAACGCGATGACCAATCCTATTGGACCGAACGGCGAAACATTGGTTGAAATGGCGTATCCGGGGCTGAAGCTTTTCCCGGACGGGGCGCATGCCAGCACTCAGTTGGATATTCCGGCTACTGCGGCGATTGACTGGGTCCACCAGTTCAATGATCGCTGGACATTAGGTGTCAGCGCCCAGTGGACTGAATGGTCTTCGTTCAAAGACCTGACACTCAAGTCGCAAGGCTCGACTATTGTTGCCATCCCGTACAACTACAAGAACGCCTGGATGACCTCGATCGGTGGCGACTATAAAGCCACTGACGAACTTACCCTGCGTGCCGGTGTAGCTTACGACCAGACACCTACCCGTAACTCCACGCGTGACCCCCGGATCCCCGACGGCGACCGCTATTTCTTGGCGTTTGGTGCCGGTTATGACATCAAGGCTGTGCCTGGTCTGTCAGTGGATGCCGCGTATTCGCACCAATTCGTCCAGAAGGTCAATCTGAAGACCAAGAACGTTGATCGTCTCGGAGCCGCCCAACTGGACGGCAAAGCCGAATCTTCAGGTGATGTGGTCAGTCTGTCGGCTACCTACAAGTTCTAAAGGGCACGTGGAGCAGTTGTCGAGCAGGGTTCCCAGTGCACCTGGAGACCCTGCCGGGGCTGTTTAGGCTGTTCTGGTTTCTTATTCCACAAGGCTGAGTCGTTCAGCCTGATTTTTTTCGTCAACACACTAAATAAAAATTTCAAAACATTATTTGAATTTATGATTTGAAGTTTGTAGTGTGGTTTTACGCCCTGAATCAAGTAGAGGTATCCCCATGCTTATCTGGTTATTGGTGGGTCTCGCCGCCGCGATTGCCCTGGCGTATCGACAAGCCGCCGCCACCCTCTGGCTGGGCGCTGGCCTGGTCTGGTTAGCGGCGGGTTATCTGTTCAACGCGGTGGCCGTGCCGGGCATTACCCTGGCGGCGGTATTGGTGGTGCTGCCCGCCTTGGTGCTGGCAATCAAACCCCTGCGCCGCAAGCTGCTGACCACCAAGGCCTTGGGCCTGTTTCGTACAATCATGCCGGCGATGTCCGATACCGAGCGTGCGGCGATAGAGTCCGGCACGGTGTGGTGGGATGCCGAGCTGTTCAGCGGCAAACCCGACTGGCAGCGCCTGCTGCAAGCCGCGCCGGCCAGCCTGAGCGCCGAGGAGCAAGCTTTCCTCGACAACGAAGTCGAAACCCTGTGCGACATCGCCAACGACTGGGAAACCACGCAAGTCTGGCAGGACATGTCCCCCGAGGGCTGGCAGTACACCAAGGAGGCCGGGTTCCTCGGCATGATCATTCCCAAGCAGTACGGCGGCAAAGGCTTCTCCCACTACGCCCATTCCCAAGTGGTGATGAAGCTGTCGACACGTTGCTCGGCGGCAGCCATTTCGGTGATGGTGCCTAACTCCCTGGGGCCGGCCGAGCTGCTGCTGCATTACGGCACCGACGCTCAGCGCAACTACTACCTGCCGCGCCTGGCACGCGGTGACGATATTCCGTGTTTCGCCCTGACCAGCCCGTATGCCGGCTCCGATGCCGGCGCGATCCCTGACCTGGGCATCGTCTGCAAAGGCATGCATGAGGGCGAGGAAGTACTGGGTTTCAAAGTGACCTGGGACAAGCGCTACATCACCCTTGGCCCGATTGCCACGGTGCTGGGCCTGGCGTTCCGCGCCGAAGACCCGCAGGGCTTGCTTGGCGCGCCTGGTTCCCTGGGCATTACCTGTGCGTTGATCCCCACCTCCCATCCAGGGGTAAACAGCGGCCGGCGTCACTGGCCGTTGAATGCGGTTTTCCAGAACGGTCCTACTACCGGCAAGGATGTGTTCATTCCCTTGGAGTGGGTGATCGGTGGTCGCGAACAAATCGGCAACGGCTGGCGCATGTTGATGGAATGCCTGGCGGCAGGCCGGGCGATTTCCCTGCCATCGGCCAACGTCGGCCTGGGTAAAGTGGCGGTGCGCGGTACCACAGCCTATGCGGCGATGCGCAAGCAATTCGGCCTGCCCATCGGCAAGTTCGAAGGTGTACAGGCGCCGCTGGCGCGCATGGCCGGGCATCTGTATGCCTGTGATGCGGTGCGCAAGGTGTCGGTGGCATCCCTGGACGCCGGCGAGAAACCGTCGGTGATCTCGGCCATTGCCAAGTACCACGTCACCGAGCGGGCGCGCATCATCGTCAACGACGGCATGGACATCGTCGCTGGCAAAGGCATCTGCATGGGCCCCAATAACTTCCTCGCCCGTGCCTACCAGCAAAGCCCCATCGCCATTACGGTGGAAGGTGCGAACATCATGACCCGCTGCCTGATCATCTTTGGCCAGGGCTTGATTCGTTGCCATCCCTACGTGTTCCGCGAGATGGAAGCGGCGCACAACCCCGACCGGCGCAAGGCCCTGGAAGACTTCGACAGCGCAATGTTTGGCCATGTGAGTTTTGTCGTGGCCAACACGGTACGCGCAGCGGTGCATGCCCTGACCGGCGGACGCCTGATTGCGGCCCCGGCCAAGACCGACTCGGCGCTGGCTGCCTACTACCGCCAGGCCAATCGGCTGTCGGTGGTGCTGGCGCTGATCTCGGATATTTCCATGGGCGTGCTGGGCGGTGCCCTCAAGCGCAAGGAAAGTATCACCGGGCGCCTGGGGGATATTTTGTCGCAGTTGTACATCTTGTCTTGCGTGCTCAAGCGCTTCGAGGATGACGGCAGGCCCCAGGCGGACTTGCCGCTGGTGCACTGGGCGGCCCAAGACGCCTTGTTGCGCGCCCACGAAGCCTTGGCCGAAGTGCTCGACAACTACCCTTCAAAGCCCGCAGCAGCAATGGTGCGTGCGTTGAGTTTTCCGTTTGGCATCCCGCAGCGCAAACCGTCGGATCGCCTGTTGGCGCAGGTGGCGGAGGTGGTGCAGACCCCTGGCGAAACCCGCGACCGTTTGCTGGCCAACTCCTACATCCCCCGTCCGGAAGTCGACAAGCTGGCCTACGGCGAATTGGGTTTCCGTTTGCTGCCCCAAGTGGAGCTGATCGAGGCGCGGCTCAAGCCCGCCATCAAGCAAGGTCTGCTCGGTCCGCTGCCGATCTCTGCCACGGCCTTCACCGACTGGCGCGTGAAGGCGCGGGCGCTGGATTTGATCAGCGACGACGAAGACGCCTTGCTGGCGCGCTATGTGGAGTACGCCGACCACGGTATCCAGGTGGATGACTTCCCCCAGGACTTTGGTTTGCTGGAGGCCCTGCAGCAGCGTAAGCAGGCACTTGAACCGGTCGCCAAGCGGCGCAGCGTCCCGGTCAGTTAAGAGCAACCCCGGTCCACCTGTGGGAGCTGGCTTGCCTGCGATGGCGTCACCTCGGTTTGACTGATACACCGAGTCGCGGGCATCGCAGGCAAGCCAGCTCCCACATCGATCGGGTTTACAAGACAGCCATTGTGTTGTGAGTGGAACCCTCTATGAGTGACAGCTACCTTTCGTTCGTCAATTCCCCCTGGGGCCGGCGCCTGGCCCAGGCGGTCGGCTTGCCGCAACCCTTGCCCCTGCAACGGCATCGCAGCGGCAAGGCCGGCCTGGCTAACCCGGTGATCATCGCCGGGGCAGGGCGCCTGGTGGCCTCGGTGCAGCGCGTGTTCAGCGCCACCGACACCGTCGCCGCGACCCCGGCGACGCCCAAGGCGCCGTCCACGGTCAAGGTGCAAGGCGCGGTGTTCGACGCCAGCGGCGTGGCCGATCTGCAACAGCTGGACGAGCTTTACCTGTTCTTTCACAGCAATGCCAAACGCCTGGGTCAGCATGGCCGGGTGGTGGTACTCGGCACCGCGCCCGAGCATTGTAACGACTTGCCCCAGGCCATCGCCCAACGCGCCCTTGAAGGTTTGGTGCGGTCGCTGGCCAAGGAGCTGCGCCGGGCGATCACCGTGCAATTGCTGTACGTGGCGCCGGGCGCCGAAGACGCGCTGGACAGCAGCCTGGGGTTTTTCCTGTCGCGCCGCTCCGCCTATGTTTCCGGGCAGGTGGTGCGCCTGGAAAAACCGGTCGATGGCCACGCCGCCATCAACTGGGACAAACCCTTTGCCGGCAAACGCGCCCTGGTCACCGGCGCCTCCCGTGGCATCGGCCTGGCGATTGCCCAGGTGCTGGCGCGCGACGGTGCCCATGTGGTGTGCGTGGACGTGCCTCAGGCCCAGCAAGCTTTGCAGCAGGCGGCGACCAGCGTGAGCGGCTCGGCGTTGCCCCTGGATATCACCGCCGCCGATACCGCCGCGCTGTTGCAAACCCACGTCAGCCAATACGGCGCCTTTGATGTGGTGGTGCACAACGCCGGGATCACCCGCGACAAGACCATCGCCAAAATGACCGAGGCCGCCTGGCGTAGTGTCCTGGCGGTCAATCTCGAAGCACCGTTGCAGCTCAGTGAGGCCTTGCTCGACAGCCAGGGCTTGAACCCCGGCGGGCGCATTGTGTGCGTGTCGTCAATTTCAGGTATCGCCGGCAACCTGGGGCAGAGCAACTACGCCACGTCCAAGGCCGGGGTGATCGGCCTGGTGCAAGGCCTGGCACCGCGTGCGGCCGCCCGGCAGGTCACGGTGAACGCGGTGGCGCCCGGCTTTATCGAAACCCAGATGACCGCCAAGATCCCGCTGATGATCCGCGAAGCGGGGCGGCGCATGAATTCGTTGTCCCAGGGCGGGCAACCCATCGACGTGGCCGAGGCCATTGCCTGGCTGGCCCATCCGGCGTCGGGCGGGGTCAATGGCCAGGTGGTGCGGGTGTGCGGCCAAAGCCTGTTGGGAGCCTGACCGATGGACTACGTGACGCAGATCATCGACCCACCGCCGTCGCGCACGCAGTTGCTGCTCGGCGGCTTGCGCGCCTTGCGCAAACCCAAGTTCGACGGTGCGCCGCCATTGCCCACCGCACGCCTGGTGCGCAGCGCGGTGGAACTCTCGCCGGCCGGTATCGCCGCATACGCACGGGCGTGTGGTTTTCGTCGCGAGCAGGGCGTGCCATTGTCCTATCCCCATGTGCTGGCGTTCCCACTGCACCTGATGCTGCTGACCCGGCCAAGCTTCCCGTACCCCGCCAGCGGCATGGTGCACCTGGCCAATCGCATTCGTCAGCACCAGCGCCTGCACGAGGGCCAGGCGCTGCGCCTGGAAGTGTATTGCGAGCGCTGGGTGGCCCATCCGAAAGGGCAGGCCTTGAGCATCGCTACCCGTGCCTACAGCCAGGAAACCCTGGTGTGGGAAAGCGACAGCCTGTACTTGCGCCGTGACGTCAGCAATCCGGTGGGTGAACCCTGGAATGACCCTCTGCCACTGCAGGAAGACGGTCTGTTACGCACCCAGCGTTGGGTGCTGCCCGCCGACCTGGGGCGACGCTTTGCCAAGATCTCGGGGGATTTCAACCCCATTCACACCTCAATCATCGGTGCCAAACTCTTCGGTTTTCGTCGCGCCATCGCCCATGGCATGTGGACCCTGGGCCGCGCATTGGCAGCGCAACAGCCACCCGGCGGCCTGGACCAGGCCGAGGCCCATTGCGACTTCAAATTGCCGATCTTCCTGCCCGGCCAGGTCGCCCTGTGGAGCCACCCCGTGACCGGCCCACGGCGCGAGTTCGAAGTGCGCAATTTCGCCGGGGACAAGCCCCATATGCGCGGGCTATTCATTTGCAAAGAGAGCCAGCAATGAGCGACTACAGCTTTACCCCAGCCCCGACCCGCCGCGTGGCGATTATCGGCGGCAACCGTATTCCATTTGCGCGCTCCAACACGGTGTATGCCCACGACAGTAACCAGGACCTGCTGGTCGCCGCCCTGCAAGGGTTGGTGGAGCGCTACAACCTGCACGGCCAACGCCTGGGTGAGTTTGCCGCCGGAGCGGTGATCAAGCACTCGCGGGATTTCAACCTGGCCCGCGAGGCGCTGTTGTCCACCACCTTGTCCGCGCAAACCCCTGCCTACGATGTGCAACAAGCCTGCGGCACAGGGCTTGAAGCCGCGCTGCTGGTGGCGAATAAAATCGCCCTCGGCCAGATCGAAGTGGGCGTTGCCGGTGGCGCCGACACCACCTCCGACGCGCCCATTGGCATCAACGAATCCTTGCGCCATACCTTGCTTGCGGCCAATCGGGCCAAACGCCTGGGCGACAAGCTCAAAACCTTGTTGAAAGTACGCCCCTCGATGCTGTTCAAACCGTTGCTGCCGCGTAATGGCGAGCCGCGCACCGGGCTGTCCATGGGCGAGCACTGCGAAGAAATGGCCAAGCGTTGGCAGATCAAGCGCCTGGCCCAGGACGAGCTGACCCTCACCAGCCACCAGCGCCTGGATGCGGCTTATAAACGCGGCTTCTTCGACGACCTGATCAGCCCCCATCGCGGCTTGGCGCGAGACAACAACCTGCGTGCCGATATCAGCCTGGAAAAGCTCGCTGGCTTGTCGCCGGTCTTCGATCGCCAGAACGGCACGCTCACCGCCGGCAACTCCACGCCCCTGACCGATGGCGCCTCGGTGGTGCTGCTGGCCAGTGAAGAATGGGCCGCCGCCAATGGCTGGCCGGTGTTGGCCTACTTGCGCACCGGCGAAACGGCCGCGGTGAATTTTGTCGACGGCACCGAGGGCCTGCTGATGGCGCCGGCTTACGCCGTGCCGCGCATGCTTGCGCGTGAAGGCTTGGGTTTTGCCGACTTTGATTTCTTCGAGATCCACGAAGCGTTCGCCGCCCAGGTGCTGTGCACGCTCAAGGCGTGGGAAGACCCGCAATATTGCCGCGAACGACTCGGCCTTGACGTTCCTTTGGGCAGCATCGACCGCGCCAAGATGAACGTCAACGGCGGCTCACTGGGCTGCGGTCATCCCTTTGCGGCCACCGGCGGCCGGCAATTGGCGGCGCTGGCCAAGGCCATCCACGAACGCGGTGGCGGTCGCGGCCTGATCTCGATCTGCGCAGCGGGTGGGTTGGGCATCACCGCCATCGTCGAAAAGTAGCGCTATCAAAAACAACAATAAGGACACTGCGATGAACGCGATCAGCCTGGAACACACCGAACGCATCTGGTTGAACACTTACCTGCCCGGCGTGCCGGCGGACATTGAGGCCGGGATCGAGGATTACCCGTCGCTGCGCGAAGTGTTCCTGGAACACTTGGAAAAATTCCGTGAGCGGGTCGCCTACGTCAGCATCGGCACCGAAATGACCTACGCCGATTGGCGCACCCAAGGCATTGCCTTTGCCGCCTGGCTGCAGGACCAGGGCGTGAAGAAGGGCGATCGCGTGGCCCTGATGATGCCCAACTGCTTGCAGTACCCGATCTGCCTGCTGGGCACGATCCTGGCCGGGGCGGTGGTGGTCAACGTCAACCCGTTGTATACCGCCCACGAGCTCAAGCACCTGCTCAAGGACAGTGGCGCCGAAACCGTGGTGATCTTCGAAAATTTCGCGCATACCCTGGAAAAAGCCATGGTCGGCAGCAGCGTCAAGCGTGTGGTGGTGGCGGCCATTGGCGACTTGCTGGGCACCTTCAAGGGCGCGGCAATGAACTTCATCCTGCGCAGCGTGCAGAAGCAAGTGCCGGCCTTCAGGCTGCCCGGCTCGCTGCGTTTCAACCAGGTGCTCAAACAGGGCAGGGCCATGCACCATTTGCCGGTCAGCCTGGGCCGCGAAGAACTGGCCTTTTTGCAATACACCGGCGGCACCACCGGCGATGCCAAGGGCGTGATGCTCAGCCATCGCAATATCATTGCCAACCTGCTGCAAGCCAAGGCCTGGGTCGGTGACCAGTTAGACCAGCACAAGCAGGAAACCAACGTGACCTTGCTGCCGCTGTATCACATCTTTTCCCTGACGGTGAACTGCCTGATGTTCATGTGCCTGGGCGGGCGCAATATCCTCATCGCCAACCCCCGGGACGTGAAGCGCGTGCAGATGATCCTGCGCAAGGAACGCTTCAATGGCATTGCCGGGGTGAACACGCTGTTCAATGGCTTGCTGGAGAACAAGGAGTTCTGTGCACGGGACTTTTCCGACCTGCGCCTGGTGATTGCTGGCGGCATGGCCACCCACACCGCCGTGGCCAAGCGCTGGAAGGAGGTGACTGGGCTGCCGATCATCGAAGGTTACGGGCTGACCGAATGCTCGCCCGTGGTGAGCATCAGCCCCATCGATATTTCGCGTATGCGCGAGATGGAATTCACCGGCAGCATTGGCGTGCCGTTGCCGTCGACCTGGGTGCGTTTCATGCGCGAAGACGGCGAGCTGGCTGACATCGGCGAGCAAGGCGAGCTGCAAGTACGCGGCCCGCAAGTGATGCAGGGCTACTGGAAGCGGCCCAAGGAAACTGCTGAGGTATTGGATGCCGACGGTTGGCTGTCCACCGGCGATATCGGGGTGATGGACGCGCGCGGCTATATCCGCCTGGTGGACCGTAAGAAGGACATGATCCTGGTCTCGGGTTTCAATGTGTACCCCAATGAAATCGAGGACGTGGTGGCGATGCACCCGGATGTCGCAGAAGTGGCGGCGATCGGTGTGGAAGATGCCGTGAGTGGGGAGAAGGTCAAAATCATCGTGGTGCGCAAGGATCCGACCCTGACCCAGGAGCAGATTCTTGCGCATTGCCGGGAATACCTGACGGGGTACAAGGTGCCAAAGTATGTGGAGTTTCGCACCACGGAATTGCCCAAGACAACGGTGGGCAAAGTACTTCGTCGGGCGCTGCGTTGATCTAAAGTGACGGAGACCCAAGAGTGGGGGGATACCGTACCCTTAAACGCAAGCAGCGCAAGGTACGTGTCGACAATGGGAGGTTGTTCGATAGCTAACTGTATGCTGAGTTTGATGAGAGGATTTTTGAGGTGCTGGTGTTTTAAGTTATTAAGGTTATAACTAATGGGTATAGATGTCTGCAGGGTTTCACAGGTGTATTTAGAATGAAAGGTCTCTTAACTTAGGTGGCAGGGATGTTGCGGTTAACACTGCAATCGTGCCCTGAGGCACACTTAATGGAGATTCTTAAATGGTGAGCAAAAAATCGTCGGCCTTATTGCTTTCTGGCGCATTGTTTGGTGGTGTAATGGCTTCAACTTACGTGCGCGCAGAGACGCAGGTTTATAATCAACCTGGTACCCATTACTTCACCGCCCCACTAGGAGTTACAGTAAAAGACACTGTGATAGGCGGTGAC
>NZ_MPBM01000017.1:0-69902 GCF_001907715.1 Pseudomonas sp. BTN1
TTCGACGCTCACAAAACACCACGATGTATCACATACCCAATTTGCTGAAGCGAGGCCAACTGGCCACGACTCAGTACCCGAATTTCTTGACGACCATAGAGCATTGGAACCACCTGATCCCATCCCGAACTCAGCAGTGAAACGATGCATCGCCGATGGTAGTGTGGGGTTTCCCCATGTGAGAGTAGGTCATCGTCAAGATTAAATTCCGAAACCCCTGTTTGCTAACGCAAACAGGGGTTTTGTTTTGGGCGCTCGAAAATTCCAGCGCTTCTGGCAACATTAAATAAGCTGCCGTTGAGGGAATTCGATACAAAGTGTTTCTGCATTTTTGCTATGGTGCAGCACATTTTCACAAGGATTGATCCTTATCCGCAGGATGCGGCGTCGACCTTTTCCAACGAGATGCTGTAGAAATGCCTGAACCGATACCTATCAAAGATCACGAAAAAGAAAACCGCCTGGTCAACAAGCGCTTGCTCGCCTGTGCGGTGCTGGTGATTGGGATCACCTGTGCGCTGGTAGGGCGCATGTATTTCCTGCAGGTGGTGCAGTACGACTACCACTCCACAATTTCGGAAAACAACCGGGTCCACGTACTGCCCATCACACCGACTCGCGGGTTGATCTACGACCGTAATGGCGTGGTGCTGGCCGACAACCGCCCGAGTTATAACCTGACCATCACCCGTGAGCGCACCGCCGACCTCAAGGGTGAGCTGGACGAAATCGTCAATCTGTTGCACCTGCCTGCCGAAGACCGTGCGGTGTTTGATAAGGCGCTCAAGCAGGCCCGTCACCCGTTTGTTCCCGTCACGTTGTTCTACGAATTGACCGAAGAGCAGATCGCCGTTTTGGCCGTTAACGAGTTCCGTCTACCTGGTGTGGACGTCGAGCCACAATTCGTTCGCCACTACCCCCTGGGCGCGCACTTTGCCCACTCCATCGGCTACGTCGGCCGCATCAACGAAAAAGAATCCAAGACCCTGGATTCGGTGGAGTACCGCGGTACCCAATCCATCGGCAAAACCGGAATCGAGCGCTTTTACGAGTCAGAACTGCATGGCCATGTCGGTTATGAAGAGGTCGAGACCAACGCACAGGGCCGTGTGCTGCGCGTGCTCAAGCACACCGATCCGATCCCTGGCAAAAACATCGTCCTGAGCCTCGACGTCAAGCTACAGGAAGCCGCCGAAGAGGCCTTGGGCGACCGTCGCGGTTCAGTGGTCGCCCTGGACCCGCAAACCGGTGAAGTACTGGCTATGGTCAGTAAACCGAGTTTCGATCCGAACCTGTTCGTCACCGGCATCAGCTTCAAGGAGTACGCCGCGCTGCACGACTCCATTGACCGGCCGCTGTTCAACCGCGTGCTACGCGGGCTCTACGCGCCAGGTTCAACCATCAAGCCGGAAGTGGCCATTGCCGGTCTCGACAGCGGTGTCGTTACCCCACAAACCCGAGTGTTCGACCCGGGTTACTATCAGTTGCCAGACTTTGACCACAAATACCGCAACTGGAACCACAGCGGTGACGGCTGGGTGGACATGGACGCGGCCATCATGCGTTCCAACGACACTTACTTCTACGACCTGGCCCATAAGCTCGGGATCGACCGCCTGCACGACTATCTGGCCGAGTTCGGCCTGGGCCAGAAAGTGTCCCTGGATATGTTCGAAGAGTCTGCCGGCCTGATGCCATCCCAAGCCTGGAAGCGTGCGACCCGTCGCCAGCCGTGGTTCCCAGGCGAAACCGTGATCCTCGGCATTGGCCAAGGCTATATGCAGGTGACGCCACTGCAATTGGCCCAGGCCACAGCATTGATTGCCAACAAAGGTGTATGGAACCGCCCGCACCTGGCCAAGACCATCAATGGCGTGGCGCCTGTAGATGAGCACCCAATGCCCAACGTGGTGCTCAAGGACCCGCGTGACTGGGAGCAGGTCAACCACGGCATGCAATTGGTGATGCACGATCCCCGCGGTATCGCCCGAGCGGCAGCGCAAGGCGCGCAATACCGCATCGCCGGCAAGAGTGGCACCGCCCAGGTGGTGGCGATCAAACAGGGTGAGCGCTACAACCGCAACAAGACCTTGGAGCGGCATCGCGATAACGCCTTGTTCGTCGGCTTCGCGCCGGCCGAACATCCGAAAATCGTGATTTCAGTTATGATCGAAAACGGTGAGGCCGGCGGCCGTGTAGCCGGGCCTGTGGTGCGCCAGATCATGGATGCCTGGCTGCTCGACCAGGAAGGCCACCTCAAGCCGCAATATGCGGCGCCGGCCAAGGCACCGGGTGATCCACGGGTTTGACTCAAACCCTCCACTCGTCCCAGCGCGCTACGCCGTCATAGGCCAGCCAAGGCACGTCATGGGCTGTCCAGATATGCGAGGTGGGCCTGACGCCCGGATCATCATCTAGCGTCGCCACCCGCACGATCACGTGGGGCTGATGCCCACGTTCAGCAATCAGATGCGCGCCGCAACGCGAGCAGAAATGCCTGAATTTGCCCGGCGAAGATTCAAAGGACGACAGCAGCTCCTCACCCTGGGTCCAGCGAAAATGCTCACGCATCACCCCGGCCGTGGCAACAAACGCGGCCGCGTGTGCCTTGCGGCAGCTTTTGCAGTGGCAGTGGCTGATGGGCATGTCCAGGCTGTCGACTTGGTAACGCACACCTTTGCACAAGCAACTTCCATTCAGTGGGTCAGTCATAACCTATGGCCAGGCAAGGAGGGGATCATCATCATCGCGCACAACGCAAGGTTGCGCATTGGTTGATGTCGCCTAGTGTTTAGTGAAGGAGGTGACTCATGCACGTATTAGATCGCATCGAACGCAAAGTGCTGCTCAACGCATCACGTAAACAGGTCTGGGAGGCACTCACGCAGGCCGAGCAATTTGGTAACTGGTTCGGTATCGCGCTTAAAGGTAAAACCTTTGTGGCCGGAGAAACCATCGAAGCGCCAATTACCTACCCAGGTTACGAACATGTCGTGTGGAAGGCCAGGATCGAACGCATCCTGCCGCAAACGCTGTTTTCTTTCTGGTGGCATCCTTTCGCAGTGGAAGAGGGCGTCGACTACGACAAGGAAACACCGACGCTGGTGGAGTTCACGATTGAGGATCGCGCTCCAGGCATCCTCTTGCGGGTCGTCGAGTCCGGTTTTGACCAGATCCCCGAAGCGCGGCGCCAGAAAGCCTTCAAGATGAACTCCCGTGGCTGGGACGAACAAATGAGCAATATCGAAGATTATCTGAGCAAGCCCCCAATAAAGTGATGGGGCGCAGGGGGAGTTCTGCCCCCAGCTCTTTTACGTTTTCAGAAATCAATCGTCGCCGACAACTTCGCCACCCGCGGATCCCCCTGGCTCAAGAATCCACCCTGGGCCGATTCCCAATACTTCTCGTTGGCCACGTTCTCCACCGTGGCACCCACAGTCACCTCGCGCTGTTGCAGCATGAAGGTGTAGCGCGCACCCACGTCGAAGCGGTTCCACGCCGGCAGGCTCAGCTCGTTGGCTGCGTCGGCGTACTGGCCGCCGGTGCGTAGCATACGGCCGTTGAGCGTCACGCCCTGCAAGCCCGGCACATCCCAATCCACCCCGGCGTTGAGCTGGAATGAAGGTACGCCAATGGCGCGGTTGCCGTCGTTGGCGCCGTTGAGTGTGCCCTTGAGTTCGGTATTCATCAGCGTCACTCCGCCCAGTAGGCGCAGGCCGCTGACGGGCTCACCAAAGACGTTCAGCTCGACGCCTTTGTTGATCTGCAGGCCTTCACGCACATAGCGGGCGCTGGTGGCGTCGATGGCTTCGGCATAACCCGCGCCTGGCTGTTCGATACGATACACACCCAAGGTCGCGCCATAGGAGCCCATGTCCACTTTGACACCCGCTTCGATCTGCTTGGACCGTGCAGGCGCATAAGCCTGCCCCCCACCGATGACCGTGAGGCTGCCAGATTTGAGCGGCGATGTCGGGCCCTGGGCCAGGCCTTCGATACGGTTGGCATACAGCGACACATGCTCCCAAGGCTTGAACACAATGCCGTATACCGGCGTGGTGATCGACTCGTCATAATTGGCCGTGCGGGTGCCGCTCATGTAGTTGTAACTCTGTACCACCATCTGCTGGCGGCGTGCGCCGACGGTCACCAGCAAGCGGTCGTCGAAGAACCCTAAAGTGTCGGATGCCGCGAGGCTGCGTACGAACGTCTTGCCAGTGATGGTCGGATCGCTGAAGTCGGTACCTGGGGTATTGCGCGGGCTATTGAGGGCCGGTGGCGCGCCGGTCACTGGGTGGTAGATGTTGGTTGCCGTTTTTGCGCTGGCGAACACATAGGCGTTGCGCGCCTCGGTCCAGATGCCGGCCAAGCCAAAGTTGAGCCGATGGCTGACGGGGCCGGTCTGGAACTTGCCATTGAGCCCACCCATCGCGCTGGTGTTGTTTTCTTCGTGGGCGATCGTCGAGCCACTGGCGCTGGCATTGCCGAGGTTATCGCTCAGGGTCACCGACGAGTAGCGCCCCATTTCGCGGCTGTGCTTGGCGCCGGCTGCCGCGTATGCGGTCCAGTGTTCGTTGAGGTCGTACTCGGCGCGCAGCATGCCCAAGGTGTCCTCAAGGTTGGTACTGCTCCAGCTCGGTGCGTAGTTGGTGTCTGCCGAAGGGGCATCCGGTACGTGGGTGATCTTGCCGAGAAAGACCGAGTTGCGCCCACCGTTGATACGCTGCTTCTGATACACAAAGTCACCGGACAAGCGCAACGCATCGCCGCGGTAGTCGAGGCCGACGGCAAACAGCTTCGAACGCTGGTTCTCATCATCAATGCCGGTATCGCCTTCGCGCTGGGACAGGTTGACCCGTGCGCCGAAACGGTTGTCTTCGCCAAAGCGCTGGCCAATATCCAGGTGCTCGCCAATCCGGCCATCGCTGCTGATGTCGGTGCTGAAACGACGCAGCGGCACATCATCGGCGCGCTTGGGTTGCAGGTTCACACCGCCGCCGATGCCCGAGCCGGTGGGCGTGACGCCATTGATGAAGGCATTGGGACCCTTGAACACTTCCACCCGCTCCAGGGCATCGGTGGAGATGATCTGACGCGGTAGGACACCGTACAAACCGTTATAGGAAATGTCGTCGCCATTCAATGGCAGGCCACGGATCATGAACGTCTGTGACTGGTTCGCATACCCCGAGGCCTGGCGCACCGAGGAGTCATTGAGCAGCACGTCGCCAACGGTTTCTGCCTGCTGGTCGCGAATCAACTTCTCGGTGTAGGAGGACATGCTGAAGGGCACATCCATAATGTCCTGGTTGCCCAGCACACCCAGTTGGCCGCCACGTGCAACCTGGCCGCCGGCAAACTCGGGGGGCAGCGCAGTGGGCGCCGGCGCTTCGGCATTGATGCGGGTGGCACCCAGCTCCAGCACGGTGTCTGACGTCGATGGGGGGGCCGCCTGTGCCGTAACACTCAGGGAGCAGCACATGGCAAGCAGGGCAGGGCGAAACGGCACAGCGAGAGGGTGACAGATGGGCATGGTCGATCCTGACGGCGAACCGTCACTAGGAGGAAGTGGACAACAACGTCGCGCTTCCTCACTGCGCGGATACGGCTCCAGCGCAAATGATAGTAATTACCATTAATGTTCTGCAACAAATTTATGCGATCGCGCACTGCGTGTGCGTTTACCCGACGCGTTTGTACGGATGCCGAGTAGAATTACGCCCTGAACGCGATTCTTGAGGTGCGGTACGGTGGATTTACAGCAGGGTTTTGTCCTGACCCGGCATTGGCGCGATACCCCGGCGGGTACCGAGGTCAGCTTCTGGCTGGCCACCGACCAAGGGCCACGGTGCATTCGCCTACCCGTGCAGACCTCGGTGGTGTTCATCCCGCAAGCCCACCGCAAGCCGCTCGATTGGCTGCTCAAGGGTGAACGTGATCTCGAGTTGCGCCCCTTGCAGCTATGCGACTTTCATCACCGCCCGGTTCTGGGCCTCTATGCGCGCCAGCACCGCCAGTTGATGGATATCGAGAAGCGCCTGCGCGCTGCCGGAGTCGATGTCTACGAAGGTGACGTGCGCCCGCCGGAGCGCTACATGATGGAGCGTTTTATCACCGCTCCCGTCTGGTTCGGGGGCACCGCTGATGCAAGCGGCACCGTGCTCGACGCGCAGATGAAGCCTGCCCCCGACTATCGCCCGCCCTTGAAGCTGGTGTCCCTGGATATCGAGACCACCGCCCAGGGCGATCTGTATTCCATCGCCCTCGAAGGCTGCGGCGAGCGCCAGGTGTACATGCTCGGCCCGCCGAACAAAACCGACGCGGTGGATTTCAAGCTCGACTATTGCGACACCCGTGCTCAACTGCTCGAGCGCCTCAACCAATGGCTGGCCACTTTCGACCCCGACGCGATCATCGGCTGGAATGTGGTGCAGTTCGACCTGCGCGTACTCCACGAACACGCCCAGCGCCTGAACGTGCCGCTGTTGCTGGGGCGTGGCGGTGAAACCATGGCCTGGCGCGAACACGGCAGCCGCAATCACTACTTCGCGGCGGCGGCGGGGCGGTTGATCATCGACGGTATCGAAGCGTTGCGTTCGGCCACTTGGAGTTTTGAATCCTTCAGCCTTGAAAACGTCGCGCAAACCCTGCTTGGCGAAGGCAAGGACATCTCCACGCCGTACCAGCGCATGGACGAAATCAACCGCATGTTCGCCGAGGACAAACCCGCCCTGGCGCGCTACAACCTCAAGGACTGCGAACTGGTCACGCGGATTTTCGAGAAGACCGAGCTGCTCAAGTTCTTGCTCGAACGCGCCAGCGTCACCGGGTTGCCGGCCGACCGTAACGGCGGCTCGGTGGCCGCCTTCACCCACCTGTACATGCCGTTGATGCACCGCCAGGGTTTCGTCGCGCCGAACCTGGGTGACAAACCGCCCCAAGCCAGCCCCGGCGGGTTTGTCATGGACTCGCGCCCGGGCCTCTATGAATCGGTGCTGGTGCTGGACTACAAAAGCCTTTACCCATCGATCATCCGCAGTTTCCTCATCGACCCGGTCGGCTTGATCGAAGGCCTCAAGCATCCTGACGACAGCGACTCGGTGGAAGGCTTTCGCGGCGCACGCTTCTCCCGCACCCGGCATTGCCTGCCGTCCATCGTCACCCGAGTGTCCGAAGGCCGCGAAGAGGCCAAGCGCGAGCGCAATGCGCCGTTGTCCCAGGCACTGAAGATCATCATGAACGCCTTTTACGGTGTGCTCGGCTCCAGCGGCTGCCGGTTCTTCGACACCCGGCTGGCATCCTCGATCACCCTGCGGGGGCACCAGATCATGCGCCAGACCCGCGCGCTGGTTGAGGCCCAAGGGTACGAGGTGATTTACGGTGACACCGACTCCACCTTCGTCTGGCTGGGCAGCGCGCACTCTGCGCAGGACGCCAATCGCATCGGCCTGGCGCTGGTGCAGCACGTCAACGACTGGTGGCGCGCGCACCTGAGCAACGAGTACGGCCTGCAAAGCGCCCTGGAGCTGCAATACGAAACCCACTTCAGCCGCTTCCTGATGCCGACCATTCGTGGCGCCGAGGAGGGCAGCAAAAAGCGCTATGCGGGCCTGGTCGTGCGCGAAGATGGCGGCGAAGAAATGGTCTACAAAGGCCTGGAAACCGTGCGCAGCGACTGGTCGCCCCTGGCCCGGCAATTCCAGCAGGAACTCTACCAACGCATCTTCCATCGCCAACCCCATCAGGACTACATACGCGACTACGTGCGGCGTACCTTGAGCGGCGAATTCGATGAGTTGCTGATCTACCGCAAACGCCTGCGCCGGCCCTTGCACGACTACGAACGCAACGTCCCGCCCCACGTACGCGCCGCGCGACTGGCGGACGAGTACAACGATCGCCTGGGCCGCCCGCGCCAGTACCAGCGCGGTGGCTGGATCAGCTACGTGATCAGCGTCAACGGCCCGGAACCGCTGGAAGTGCGGCAGGCACCCATCGACTACGACCACTACGTCACGCGCCAATTGCAGCCCGTGGCTGACGCAATCCTGCCGTTCGTGAATGACGATTTCGGTACCCTGGTAGGCGGGCAGATGGGGCTATTCTAGGTAATCACCACAGGCTCAATATTGCCCATCGCTCAGGAGGAAACGCCCATGTACACCCTTTACGGCACCGACGAATCCGGATCCTGCATGATCGAAATCGCCCTGCAGCGCTGCGCAGTGCCGTGGCATCGCGTGCAGGCCAGTTCCTGGCAGGACGGCGAGGGTAGCGACGCCCTTGCACGTATCAATCCACTCAAGCAGATCCCCACCCTGGTCACTCCAAATGGCCAGGTACTGACCGAAAGCGCCGCGATTCTGATCCACCTGGGCCTGGAGTATCCCAAGGCCGAGTTGCTGGCTGGCGATCGTACGCAGATCCTGCGCGGCTTGCTGTACATCGCCGCCAACTGCTATTCGGCGATCGGCATCATCGACTACCCGCAACGCTGGTTGGGCAATGCCGATGAGGTGCAGCAAGCACAACTGGTCAGCGGCACACGGCGCTACCTGCATCAGGCCTGGGTCGTGTTTGCCGATCAGTTTGCCGGCCAACTGTTTACACCCAGCAACGCGCCGAATGCACTGGGCATCATGGCGGCGGCGGTATCGCGTTGGGACGACGCGCGCGAGGTGCTCGGCAACCTGGCGCCGGGCTTTGCGCAGAGCCTGGAGCGGGTAGATGCCGACCCTGTCGTGGCCCCCGTTTTTGCCCGGCATTGGCCGCAGTGGAAGGTCTCGTAACCGGAAGAAACAATGACCAGGCCACTGTCCAAGCCCTTGCGTAGCGGGCTTCCTGACCTACGCTTCTCAAGGTGTTGTAGGAATCATCCTTGAATTTGGCTGTCGCAGACATGAAACTCAAGAACCCTGCATGGAATTCAAAGGAGGTGCGCATGCTCATCCGGTCGCTGACCCTGGCTACCTTGATGGCTTTTACGGGGCCGTTGTTGGCCGCTGATGATAATCCGCTCAAGCAGGAGTTGGGCAAGACGCGCCCCCTGGTGGTCGTGGAGCTTGATGCTGGAAACCCGACACTGGCAACGCTGAAGAAACAACTGGAAGAGGCTGCCACCAAGCAGTCCTTCGAAGAGCGCAGCATGGTGTTCTATACCGTGAAGTTCGGCAGCATTGGCGCTGAAGGAGAGAAGTTCGCCAAGGACCCAAAGGACAGCAAAAAGCTCACGCCGCCTGAAACCAACGCGCTGATCCGCGCCCTCAAGCTCGGCGTCGGCAGCGGCACCAAGGTGATTCTGATCGGCAAGGACGGTGAGAAGAAACTCGAAAAAACCGTGCCGCCGGACAGCCTTGACCTGAAGGAGTTCTTCAGCGCCATTGACCAGATGCCTCAGGCGGAAAAGGAGCTTGCCGCACCTGCGGAGCCGGAGCCTGTTCCAGCCGCGCCAGCGGCTGCGGCCAAGGGCACCAAGCCCGCCAAGCCCGGCAACAAAGCCCCCAAGCCGCTGGAAGATTGAACAGGTCCCCTCCCACCGTTCTGGTGGGAACCGGCCTCAGGCTTTCCACGGCTTGAGCCAAAGCCCCAACCCCACCAACACCAGCGCGCCGGCCAGGCTACTCAACCCCAACTGCCACCCATCGTTGTGCAAGGGGTGCAGGGCCAGCGCCGCCACACCCAACAGCACCCCGCTCAAGCCCCACTGCAATGGCCAGCCCAGTTGGCCGAGCAGTTGCTGGCGGTGCATCAGCAACAAGTTCGTCACCACGACGCCACCCAACGCCGCCAAGGCGATCCCCGGCAGGCCGATACAATAGGGCAGCACCACCAGCAAGGCGGCGTTGACCAGGCTGCCCAGCAGTTCGCAATTGAGCGGCAGGCGCGTGTCGCCGCTGGCATAGGCATAGCGAGCGAGCATCGCGTTCCAGGCGCCAAACACCAGAGGCGTGGCGAACCAGGCCAGCAGCGCCGGCAGTGGGCCATCGACGCTCTGGGCGGGCATCAGCAGATGGATCAGCGTGGGGCTGGCGCCAATCAGGCCGAAGGCCGCAGGCAGGCTCAGCAGGGTCGCTGCATCCAGGCCGCGACGCAGCAGGGCCAGGCGCTGCTGACCTTGTTCGCCGCTCATCATGCCCAGCAGCACTTGGTTGAGGCTCATCAGGGCGATCAATGGCAGGTTGATCAGCTTGCGTGCGAGGTTAACCCACGTCACCGCGCCTTCCCCCAGGAAACTGGCGATCAATCGCTCCAGTAGCGCCAGGCCCTGGCTGGCCACGTTGCTGGCCAACAACGGGCCGATGCGGCCCAGCAATTCGCGGCCTGCCAGCGGGTCGCCGCTGATCTGCCACGGCCGCCAGCCGAAAGACCAGACCGGCACCAGCAACGGTAGGCACATCAACACACTGCCGGCAAAAAAGCTCATGGCCAGTTCGGCACTGTCGCTGGAGCTGCCACGGATAAACAGGTACAGCACCGGTGGCAGATTGAACAGTAAAGAGCCCAGGCCCGGCAGGACAAAACGTTGGCGTGCCTGTAAGGGAATACTGAACAGCCCATGCATCACCAGGCCCGGCGCACAGGCTGCCAGCCAACGCAAGTTAGCGGCGGCTTCGGCATGGGCCGCCACGTCCAGGCCGGGGCCGATCAGGCGCACCCACAGTGGCGCGCCCAGCGCCAGTACGGCAAACAGCGCCAGGCCCACTCCCAGCAGGCGTGGGGATAGGCTGGCCAGCCAGGCCTGCTGGCGGTGTGGGTCGCGTTGTTGATAGAGGGGCAGGGCAGCCGCCGCAAGCAGGCCGGCGGCCAGGGTCATGCGCAATGCTTCGGGCAAAAACACCGCCACCAGAAACCCGTCGCTGCGACTGCCCGCGCCCCAGGCCGCCACCAGCAGCCATTCGCGGGCGAAACCGGCGACCAGCCCTGCGAGGGTTGCGATGGTCAGCCAGAGCGTGCTGCCGAACATCAGTGAAACAGGGTGAACAGGCCTTTGCCACCCACCTTGTAGTTCAGATCATGGCAACGTTCGCCCATGATTTTGGCCCCGGAACCGCCAATGATTTTGTAGGGGGCTACTGCCTTGGCCACCACGGTATTGGCGCTGATCACTGAACCATAGCCCAGGTGCGTGCCATAGCCGATCAACGCCCGGCTGCCGATCCACACGTAGTCGTCGATGTAGATCGGCCCGGAAATCGACCAGAACTCCGGAGCCTGCAAATCATGACTGCCGGCGATGATCAGCACGTGGGAGGCGATCGCCACGTGGTTACCGATCACCAGCCCGGCACGGGCGTCCACCTGGCAATGCCAACCGATTACCGAATCGTCGCCGACCACCAGATTGTGCATGCCCAGCACCTCGGTGTTACGCCACAAGCTGGAGCCCTTGCCGATCTTCGCGCCACCCAGGCGCAGCCAGGCGATGCGTACATGGTGGCTGGGGATCTTGTTGATCAAGATGTTGTAGGCCATGTCCCAGACACTGCGCCACCGGTCTTTGACGGTCGCCCAGTTTTTGCCGTAACGCGGCAGTAGCTGGGCCGCAAGGTCCTGTTTCATCCGGTGGAACAGGCGGCGCGCCACCGGGTGCTCAATCGCGGTTTCCAGATCGATGGAGCTGATCCAGAAGCGCTTGTTGTCGCCTTCGCCTTCTTCAAATACCACGTCGTTGGCCAGGCACCAGTCCAGCGCCTCTTCCAGGTCCGGCAGGCTCACGCCCATTTCAGCGGCCAGCGTGGGGAGGCGGTCACGCAAGTCGGTGGAGTGGATCATCCGGTGCTTCATGGTTGGTTATCCTTTGGCGCAATAGCAGCAACAGGGGCGGTAATGGAGGGGCGCAGACGCACCTGTTGCAGGCTCATGCCCATCAACAGCCAGAACAGCGCGATCAGTACAAAGGTGAAGCTGAAATAATGGTCGAAAATCCCCGTCAGCAGTGCCGCCAACACACCACAGAGGCACCCCAGCCACAGCGCATTGTCGGCGGTGACTTTGCGCACCTGGCCCAGGGGGCGCACTTCGCGCCACCACAACAGGGTGACGGTGATAAACAGCAGCATCCCTGGAATGCCGACTTTGTAGATGAAGTTCAGCCACAGGTTGGAGATCCCCAACAGATTGGAGCCGGGCACGGGCGGGTCGATCTTGAAGCCGATCCCCAGGGGGTAGGTCGCCATGGCGGTGGGGAACCGGGCGTACTCGTCAAAGCGGATTTCGGTACTGGCGTTGGTGGTCGAGAAGATGGTCAGCAAGCGCTCCTGCAACGGCGGATAGAACATCACCAGCGCAACGGCGAACGCCGCCCCGATACCGATAATGCGTCCGCTGTTCGGCACGCGCTTGTAGGCCAGCCAGATCAATACCAGCGCCAGGGCCACGATGGCACCACGGGAAATACTCAGCAGCAGGCCGGCACACCCCAGCACCGCCACCGCCAGGCCCAGGGCCCGACGCCAGCCGCTGCGGGTCCAGCCATAGAACAGCGCCAGGGGAATAAACAGCACCAGCACGCCACCGGTCAGGTTGGGGTGCACCCAGGGCGAGGCCATGCGCGTGTAGTTGGCAGAGAAAATATCCTTCACCGCTTCCGGGTGGGCGTATTTGAGGTCGGTGAGAATATCGATCATCGACATCGCATTGCGCGTCTTCAGGAACATGAAGATCGACAGCAGCAGCATCGCCAGGTTACCCAGCAACAGGGCGACCACCACCTTGTCGCGGTCGGCGTCGGTGCGCAGCAACAGCGGCACGATAAACAACATCGACAGGTTCATCAGCCAGCGCACCCAGTTCACCGGGCCGTTGCCTTCGGCATGGATGATCAGCATGCCCCACATAAACGGAATGGTGCTGAACAGCATCAGCCACATCAGCGCCCGCTCGGTCGGTCGCCACAGCATGAAGCCACGCGTCTTGCCGATGAACGATTGCCAGAACACCCCGACCCAGGTCAGCCCCAGCACCGCCTCGCTGACGGTGGTGCGGATGCCCAATTGCAAGGTGGTGTAGGGAATACTGGTGGCCAGTACCGCGAAAATCAGCAAGCCCCACAGGGGAAAGCGGATCAGGGTCAAGGCCACGGCCACACCGGCCACCACCAGCATGACCTTGATCGGCGACAGGGCCAACAGCAACCCGCCGAACAGAAGGCCCAGCAGCAGACTGACGAATTTTCCTGGCAGCATTAGCGGTCCAATTCCTTGAGCAAAGTGTCCAGGCGCGCGCGATAGGCCGGTTCGGCAAATTGCCGGGCCCAGGCGCGGTGTGTGTCGCCGTCTTGCGTGGCCTCGGCGCCTGCCAGTTGTTGCATGACCTTGTGCAATTGCTCGGCGTCATGGGGGGCGAAGCGCGGGGCGTCGGGCGGCGCGATTTCATCCAGGGCGCTGCCGCGTGCCACTGCTACCGGCGTGCCGACACTCAAGGCTTCCACCACCGGCAAGCCAAAGCCCTCGGCATAGGACGGCTGCCACAGGCACGCCGCATGACAGTAGAGCGCTTGCAGTTGCCCGTCCGATAAACCGCTGCACCAATGCAGGCCCGGCAGCTCACCGAGTGCCGCCGGTACATCGCTGGCGTGGCCCACCAGAACCAAGTCCGGCACATCAGGGTTCAGCGCACGGCAGGCCTGCCATTGGCGCAGAAAGAACTCCATGTTCTTGCGCGGCTCCCGCGTGCCCACCACCAGCCAGTAACGCGCCGGCAGGTTGGCGGGCAGCGGTTCTGGCGCTGCATTCAATTCAGGCACCAGGTTGTTCAGCACGCGGAACTTGGCCCGTGCCCAGGGGAACAGGCGCGCGGCTTCATTGCAGGAAAACTGCGACGGGCACCACACCCGATCAGCCTGCCACACCGACCAGGCAATCGAGGCCCCGTCGATCAGGCGGTAGGCCAGGGCCTTGAGTTTGGAGCGATGGAAGTTGCGGTGGGTCAACTGAAACAGGTCATGCAGCACCAGTACATAGCGGGTGCCGGCGGGTTTACGGCACAGCGGCAAGCCCATATTGGCGGTGGCGATGTACAGGTCGATCTGCTGCTCGTGCAGCGCCCTGGGCAAGAACCCGCGCTCGAACCGCAGGCGCACTTGTGGGCGTTGCAGGCCGTCCAGCGGGCTGGCCCAGGCCGGGCAAACGGCAGTCTGGCGCTGCGGATGCTCCAGGGGCGCTTCGCTGAACAGCACCACCTCGGTGTTGCCCCGCGCGCGCAGGGCGTCTTCCAGGGCCACGACCTGGCGGGCGATGCCTGAAGACGGCGCAACCGTGGCGGGGCGATAGTCCAGGGCTACACGCATGGCTGAGACTCCTTGGCGGTGAGCAAGCTGCGGTAGAGGTGCTCCAGTTCATTAGCCGCCACCGCCCAGTCGTGGTATTGCCGCGCGTAGTCGCGTGCCGCATCGGCCAGTCGCCCGGCCAGCGCCGGTTCATCCAGCAGGCGCACAACGGCGTCGGCCAGGGCCTCAGCGTTTTCGCCGGCCAAGTAATGTACCTGTGGCTGTACCGCCAACCCGGACACGCCCTGGGCCGTACTCACCAGCGGCAAGCCGGCGGCCATCGCCTCCAACACCTTGAGCTTGGAGCCGCCGCCATGGCGCAACGGGGCGACAAAACCGGCGCAGCGGCGTTGCAAGGCACACAGGTCGGGAACAAACCCCAGCCACTCGATACGTTCATCGGGCCAGCGCTCGCGCCAGTGTTCGGGTAAGCCATAGCCGACCACTGCCAGGCGTGCGCTCGGGCACTGCAACCAGAGCCTGGGGAAGATCTCGTCGAGCAGCCACTGCACGGCGTCCAGGTTCGGTGCGTACTCGTAATTGCCGACGAACAACAGGCGCTGGCTCTGCGCATTGGCGCTGACCTCGGCAAAGGCGCGGCTGTCGACCCCATTGACCACCACGCTTACCGGCGTCGAGGACAACGGCCGCATGGCCTGAGCGTCCGCCTCGGTCACGGCGACCACATGAGCGGCGGCATCGAACGCCTTGCGTTCCCATTGCCGGCAGCGCCACTGGTCATACTGTACAAACGGTGCGGCCCACTTGGGGAAACGGTCGTAAGTGGCGCCGCCGAGGCTCGATTCCAGGTTGTGCTCGGTCAGCACAAACTCGCGCCGTTGCTGCTGCAAGGTGCGCAGAAACGGCTGCAGGCTGTAGCTGTGTTCTACCTGAATCACGTCCCAGCGCTCATTCAACAGTTGCGCAAACTGGGCCTGCAACGGTGCCGACAGGCCGTTGACCGTGGTCAACAGCGGCCAGGGCGCGAACAGGCCGCCGAGCAGGGTCAGCGGATGTTTCAGCGGCCGGCGTGGAACGACGATCAGGCGTTCGAGTAACGGCTCCAAGGCCGCATGCGCCGCGTCATCGGCCGGCGTTTTCGATTGCGCCAGCAGCGTGATGCGATGCCCGCGCTCACTCAAGGTGCGCAGCAAATGGTACTGCCGCGTCTTGCCGCCGCTGGTGGTCGGCCACGGCAGGTAGGGCACAATCCAGAGGATTCTCATGTACAGCTCTCCATGCCCGGGGCTACCACACCAGTATCTGCAAACTTGGCTTCACCGCTGGGCGAATACCGTTGTCGTCGCTCAGGGTTTGCCGGGCGCCGGTCAGCGGGTCCAGCAGTTCTGCGTGTTTGATGCCGGGCAGGCTGATGCTGCTGCCTTTGGCGCTCCAATACATCAGCAGGTGTTTTCCGTCAGGGCGGGTCCAGGCCACGCTGTAGAAGCTGTCCGGTACATCCTGCAACTGCGGCGTGTTGCCGGGTTTAAGCGTGGGGCCGGTAATCTCCAGGAAGCGGGCGAGGGCGGTGTATACCGGCTTGGGTTCGCCATCAAGGTTCAACAGGCCGTAATGCTGGTCGCGTGGCGAGGCGCGTTGGTCGAGGTCGGACAGCGCGAACAGGAAAATCTTCTGGTAGTCCTGGGACGCCATCAACGCCAGGCGGCGCAAGGTGTAGTCGGCCTGCCCGTCGATACCGATCAAGTCCTGCATCTCCTTGGGGCCGGCGTAGCTGGACCAGCCCCACTCGGTGGCCCATACGTTCTTGATCCCGGCGCCGTGCAGCATTGAGTTGAGTTGATCACCGCGCAGCAGCACTTCGTTCTTGCCCGGCTCATCGGTTTCCGGGGTCATCGAATAAGGGTGATAGGCCGCGACCATGCCCAGGTTTTGCACACCCAGCGCGCCGAGTGCTTCAAACATCAGGGTTTTGCCACGCGGCGGCATTTGGCTGTAGTACGCCATGCCGCCCATGACCTGCAGTTTGCCGGGCGCGGCAAGGTTCAGCGCCTGGTGACTGGCCAATAACAATTGCCCGTACTCCTTGGCGTCGACTTTGGGGCGCCAGTTGTTCGGCAGGTTCTGCTCGTTCCACACCTGCCAGGCATCAATAGTGGGGTAGCGTTTGGCCAGAAGTGCCAGGCGCAACGCATACACTTCCGGATCCCGCGGTCGGTACTGATCCTGGAACTGCGCACCCTTGGGGGCGGTGGTGATAAAGGGCGCCGAGCCCACCAGGTAAAACACCGAGCGGATTTTTTCAGCGGTCAGGGTGCGGTCCAGTTCATCGAAGGTGTTGAGCTGATAACCGTCTTCTTTGGGTTCCAGGCGATCCCAGTGCAGGTCGACCCGCACCCATTGCAATCCAAGCTTTTTATACTGCTTAATCTGCTTGTGGTACTGCTCGGGTGTGAACCACAGAAAGTGTGCGTTTACGCCGAGAAAGTCCTTCCAGACGACGGTGCGCTCCGGGGCCAGGTTCACCGGCTGCGCATCGACTTTTTCACTCAACAGCAGGGCGCTACCGACGGCGATTGACAGCGCCAGCGGCAAGTAGCGCCACAGTGGGCGAACGGATGACAGGTTCATCGCAACGGCTCCTCACAAGCATCCCGAAATAATTCAGCAAACCGCTGGGCCGTGTTGGCCCACTGGCGTTGGTGGCCGATTTCTCCAGCCCGGGCGGCCCATTGCTGCGCCTGTTGCGGGTCAAGGATCAATCGGCTCAAGGCGTTGCTCAAGGACGCTGTATCGCCCTGCTGATAGGTGATGCCATTACCGCCAGCCACCTCTTCGGCAAAGGCGCGGGCGTTGGAGGTGATCACCCCGCGCCCGCATGCATTGGCCCACGACAGCGCGCCACTGGTGCCGCGCATTTGCCCTAGGAAACTGAGTTTTTTCGATTCGCGATAGGGCAGCACCATCACGTGGTGCGCCTGGATCGTAGAAGGGATCTGCGCCGATGGCAGGTCCAGTTGCCAGTCCACCACATCCTCAAGATGCAGGGCGCTGATCTGCTCGCGCAGGCCATCAAGGTAGTTGCCGGCGGGGTCAAAGGTCATTTCCGGCGCGGTGCCACCGGCCAGGGTCAGGCGTACCTGGCTTCGGCATTGCGGGTGGGCGGCCAGTGACTGGGCCAGGGCCTGGAGCAGGTCTTCAATGCCCTTGCCACGGTAGATAAAACCGAAATACAACAGGCGCAGTGGCGCCAATGGCGGCAACGCCTGGGGCACGATGGGCAGGTTGCCATGGGCAATCACCGCCACCTGTTGCGGGCGCAGGCCCATGCGCTGGCGCAGGCAGTCGCCGCCCAGGCGGGTGAGGGTGATCAGGCGGCGCATGCCTTTGGCCAGGCGCCGCTCTTCGTGCAAGGTCAACGGGTCGGCCAGCAGCGCCGCCGCCTGGGGCAGCGGATGGGGCAGGCGTTCAAGCAGGGTCAAGGGGAAAAACAGCTTGGCCCGGCGCCAGATCAGGCGCTCCGGGTCATGCACCGTGGCGGTCAACGGCAGGTGCGGTTGCGCCCGGCGCAGGTACTCCAGCGCCTGGAACTCACCGAAGCGCCCACCCCCCAGTTCGGCATGCACCAGGTCCACGCCGCGCCAGTCGAAGGCCTGCAGGCGCTTCAACTGTTCAGGCAATTCCAGGCAGCCGGCGAGCGGGGTCACCACCTCCAGCCCCTGTTCGATCAACGCATGGCGCAGATGCGCGGCGTAATCGGCGATCCCGGTCTGCTCCGGTGGCAGCGGCGCCAGCAGTGCGATACGCATCAGGCCGCCCCGCGCCAGCTGTTGAGTCGTGCCAGCACCTTGGCCGGCACTTCGAAGCGACGGCGGTTGAGGATCATGCCGTCGACTTTGCCGAACGCAGTGGTCAGCAACGACACGGCATTTTCGATCGTCGGTACGGTGCTGGTGCGGGCCTCGATCACCAGTACGATCTGGTCAGCGCGGCGCAGCGTCAGGAAGGCCTGCGGGTTGGAGGACAGCGCCGAGGCGTCCAGCAGCAACACCTCACCCGGCGTTGGCGCGCTCGCCCCATCGACCGAGACGCGGTGACCACGTTCCTCCAGCAAACGCTTGAGTTGCGAGGCGATAAAGGTCACACCCTCGCCATGGCGCGCCGAGGTCAGGCCCAGGGCAAAACCGTCGGCGGCAATGCGATCCAGGGGCAACAGGCTGTACAAGCGATAAAGGCTGGCGGTGACGGCTGCCGGCGTTGCATCTTGCACATCGGGAATGCTGCTCCACAGCGGCACATGGAACATCTCCTGCAAGCGCGTGCCATCGTGGATGCGCTGGTCCAGCAGGTACAGCACATAGATGGTCAGCAAGCCCACGGCCACGCCGGCGGGAATGGCGAACAACAGCATCAGCAGGCTCTTGGGAAACACGCGGGCCGGGTTGAGGGTGGCGTGTTCGATCAGGGCAATGTTACTGATCTGGCTATTGTCCAGTTCGTGGTCGATTCGCGCCTGTTCAAGATTGTCCGAGTACAACGCATAGCTCTTTTCGGCCGTGCGCAGTTGTTGGCTCAGGGTGTTGAGTTGCGGTTCATCGGTCATCGCCTGGTCACGCTGGGCGCGCAGTTCGGCAAGGGTCTTGTCGTAGTTCTCGATCTCCCCGGCCAGTTTGCGCTCTTGCAACTGGGCGTCGATCATTTGCTGTTTAACGTTGATCACCAGGCTGTTGGGCGCGGTGTTCTGCGAGCGTTCCAGGCGTGTAGCTTCCTGGGCGCTGAGGGCTTCCATGTCGCGGATGTTCTGCTCGATCTGATTGACCTGCGGCGTGCCCGGCAGGTAAGTGCGCAGCAGCCGAGCCCGCTCCACTTGCAGCGCATTAAGCTGGCGCTTGAGGTCGAGCTGGGTGGGGTTGAGGCTGGTTTCGCGCATCGTGACCACGTCTGCCGGCTGGCTCTTGATCTGCTGGCTGGCGTTGGCCAGGAGGCTGCGAATCCCCGATATCTGGTTCTGTGCGCTGACCTTGGCATCGGTGACGCGGTCGATCTGGTTGGTCAGGTTCTTCAGGCGTGCATCGACACTGATCGAGTCGATCTGCTTCAAGCGGCCTTGCAACTGATCTTTCAGACTCTGGATGTTCTCTGCCACCTTGGCGCGTTCGGTTTCATAGAAGGTGTGCAGGCTCTTGCGCCCGAGAATTCGTGCACGCTCTTCAAGGTAGGCATTGACCCATTCCTCGACGATTTTTTGCGCCACCGCCGGATCGTCCCAGGTGAAGGAAATCTCGATCACCGAAGAACCCGGCTCGTGGCCGGCGGTAAAGTTCTTCTCCAGTGAGGTCGCCAGGCGTTCCAGCGGGCTTTGTTTCTCGGCAAGGCCGACGAACTGCAGCACACTACGAATGCCATTGATGACTTCGCCAACGCCCTTTTTGATGTAGAACTTGGTGACCTTCCAGAAGCCTTGCGGCGGTTCGGCGGTCATCGCCATATAGCGCTCGGCGACGATATGCACGATGGGTCGGCCGGTGAGCATTTTTTCTTCGTCGACAATCGGGTCGTGCTGGGTGCTCGGGGCAATCAGCGTCTGACGGTTGGCGGCTTCGATCGGCAACGTGGTGTTGTCCCGGCCCGGCTTGACCAGCAAGCGCGCGTCCGACTCGTAGCGAGCCGGCAACAGGAAGGCACCCAGCACGGCAACGACGATCGTGGTGATCACGGCCAGTTTGAATTCGCGGCGGTAGATGAAAAACAGCCGCAGCAGGTCGCGAAGAGAGCGGATTTCGATCACAGGATCACTCCATTGCATATGGGGGTTACGAAAGGCGGGAACGCTTGGTTCGAGTGATACGAAGCCCGCTTCATAATCCTTGGCCTGCGTTGATGGTTGGGTTGTTGTAGATGGTGTTGCCGCTGTTTTTCACGTCGCTCTTGTTCAGGTCGTAATTCAAGCCAATGCCAATCCCTTTGTTGATCGGAAACAGCTTGGTGAAGTACATGTCCACGGCCTCCACCGTCGCGCCGATGCCCGACTGCGGCACAAAGATCAAATCGCCGCGCTGCAACGCCACCCGCGGGTGATTGGGGTTGGTCAGCATGCTTTCCAGGCTGATGAAGTACGTCCTGTACTTGCCGTCGGGCCCGGTACGCAGCAAGGCCACGTTGGAGGCATCCGCCGAGGGCAATACACCACCGGAGCTGAGCAGCGCCTGCTCGACGCTGACGTTGCCGGCCAGGTCGAAAAACGCCGGGTTGGACACCGCGCCGCCGATAAACACCTTGTTGCTCGGTGCGCTGGCGATGTTCACCGTCACCGCAGGTTCGCGGTAGATGCGCTTATACTTCTCGGTGATCTCCTTGCCCAGGTCTTCGGGCGTGCGCAAGGCCGCCTTGACCCGGCCAATGTTGGGCACCGAGATCACGCCGTCGGGGCGCACCACGAACACCGTCATGTCATCGGCCGCCGCCGGTTCCTGGGCATCACGCACGATACGCAGCGAGTCGCCGCTCTGGATCAGCACCTGCGGCGGTGGCAGGTCGGCCAGGGTCAGCGCCGCTTGATGGCCGGCCTTGAGCGTAGTGTTGTCAGGAAGCGGCACCCGCGCGGGGGTCGAACAACCGGCCAGCCAGATTGAGGTGCTCAAAAGGCCGAGCAGGGTAAGACGGAAACGTCGGTTGATAGTCTTCATGACGGCTCAAGTCCAGTAGGTGGAAAACATGCCCAGGCGCCGTTTAAGCGCGTTGGGCAGGTGGCGTTCAAGGTGGCCGAGGCGATAGCCCAGCAATTTAAAGGCACTGCGCACCACCACTTCGGGGGCGCGATACAGCGCGTTGGCCTCGCGCAATGCGTGCAGTTCGGCCAGCACATAACGTTTGCCTTCGCCGCCGGCGTCGCCAAACGCCTGGCGAATCCACGGTTCGCGGCCGTAGAACACACCGATATCGAAGTAGCGGCGAAACTCTTCCAGCAAGCGGTAATCGTGGGAGTGATACACCTGCGCGCTCGCGGCATAGCGCACCTGGTAACCGGCCAGCAGCATGCGCGCGGCCACATAGGCGTCTTCACTGCCAATCACATCCCGGGGGAAACCGCCCACCGCGCTCAGGGCGCTGCGCCGGTACACCGAAAACGAGTCAGAGCTGAAGCAGGTCTTGATGCCCAGTTGCGCTGCATCGTCCAGGCGCTTGGTGCGGCTGGCCGCCGGGTAATTGAAGTGCCGCGACTGCGCGCCGAGCACGCCGGCGCCGGGGTGCGGCAGCTGCCGTCCATAGGCCACGCCATTGAGCGGCTCCAGTTGCAGCTCGCTGATCAGGTTGGCGAAGGTCTCGGCGGTGGCGGGAATCGCGTCCTGGGTCATCACGATCAAGGCGTCGCCGCCCACCTGTTCACTGGCCCAGCGCCGGGTGCCGCCGTGGTTGAAGTCGCGGGCATCAATCACCTCCACACGTGCGCCAAACTCGCGAAAGCGCGCCACGGTGTCATCGCTCGATGCGCTGTCGACCACCAGCATCTCGTCCGGTTGCAACGTCTGCATGCGCAGCGCTGGCAACAGGCGGTCCAGGTGACTGGCCGCGTTGCGGGTGGGGATGATCAATGACGTACGCATCAGGGCTTCACTTCAACCGGCGCGCGGCCGTAGATGTCGTCATATCGCACGATGTCGTCTTCACCCAGGTACTCACCGCTCTGTACCTCGATCATCACCAGGTCGATGATGCCGGGGTTGGTCAGGCGGTGCTTGTGCCCGGCGGGAATGTAGGTGGACTCGTTCATGTTGAGCAGGATCTCGCGTTCGCCATTGGTGATCATCGCTGCGCCGCTGACCACTACCCAATGCTCGCTGCGGTGATGGTGCATTTGCAGGGACAGCGAGCCCTTGGGCTTGACCACGATGCGCTTGATTTTGAACCGCGTGCTTTCCTCCAGCACCGTGTAGGTGCCCCAAGGCCGGGTGACGGTGCGGTGCAGGCTGAACGCCGGGTGATTCTGGCGCTTGAGTTCGGCAACGATATGCCGCACGTCCTGGCTGCGATGGGCGTCGGCGATCAGCAGGGCGTCCGGGGTGTCGACGATGATCAGGTCGCGCACGCCCACCGCACCGAGTACCCGCTTGGGCGAATCGATGTAGCAGTTATGTACGTCGTGCAGGATCGCCTCGCCATTGATCTGGTTGCCATTGTCGTCACTGGGCGTGAGTTGGCGCAGGGCTTCCCAGGAGCCGATATCGCTCCAGCCAATGTCGCAGGGCACGACCGCAACCTGGGCGGATTTTTCCATCAGCGCCACATCAATGGAGATATCCGGCGCGGTGCCGAAACCTTCAGGGCTCAGTTCGCGCTGGCGGCTGCTGCTGTTTTGCAGGCTCTGGCTGTGCTCCAGTGCAGCCTTGGCCGCCTCCAGAACCGCCGGGGCGTGGCTGGCCAATTCTTCCAGCAGGGTGGCTGCCTTGAAGCAGAACATGCCGGCATTCCACAGGTGCTTGCCGCCGTCCAGGTAGCCTTGGGCGGTGGCTTGGTCGGGCTTTTCGACAAAGCGCTGCACCCGAAACCCAGCGCCCAGTGCCGGCCCTTGTTCGATATAGCCAAAGCCGGTTTCTGCTCGGTCAGGCTGGATGCCAAAGGTCACCAGGTAACCGGCCTCGGCCAACGCGCGGGCTTTTTCCACCGCCTGGGCAAAGGCGCCTTCATCGAGGACCAGATGATCGGCCGGCATCACCAGCAACTGCGCGTCTGCGCCGAAATGCTCCTGCACATGCAACGCAGCCACGGCGATGGCGGCGGCGGTGTTGCGGCCAAACGGCTCCAGCAGCAGGTCGAGGCCCAGGCGCTGGGTGTTCACCGCGCGGTAGTCGTCCAGGGTGCGAAACAGCAGGTCGCGGTTGGTCACGGTCAGGATGCTGTCGACGCCCGGCAAGTGACTGGCCCGCAGGAAGGTCTTCTGCAACAGGCTCTGGTCGTCGCGCATGCGCATGAACGGCTTGGGCATGTTCTGCCGCGAAACCGGCCACAGCCGCGTACCCGAACCACCGGAGATGATGCACGGGATCAATCCGTTAAGTGGGTTCATCAATAGACTTCCTTGGTGGAAAGAACGGCCGGGACCGTCATGAAAACGATGTAGAGGTCCAGCCACACGGACCATTTGGCGATGTATTCCAGGTCGTATTCGACCCGTTTCTGAATCTTGAACAGCGTGTCGGTCTCGCCGCGGTAACCATTGATCTGCGCCCAGCCGGTGATGCCAGGCTTGACCCGATGGCGCGAGCTGTATTCGCTGACCGCTTGCTCGAAAGGAATCCCGGCCGCCTTGGTGGCCGTGGCGTGGGGGCGCGGGCCGACCATCGACATATTGCCCAGCAGTACGTTGAACAGCTGGGGCAGCTCATCGATGCTGGTCTTGCGGATGATCCTGCCGACCCGGGTAATGCGCGGGTCCTGGCGCGTGGTCTGGTTTTCGGCGTTGAGGTCGGTCTGTTCGACGTACATCGAGCGGAACTTGAATACCCGGATCAGGTTGTCGTTGTAGCCAAAGCGCTTCTGGCGAAACAGCACCGGGCCCTTGGAATCGAGTTTGATCGCGATGGCGGTCACCAGCATCACCGGCGACAGCAGCAGCAGGCCGATGCTGGCCAGCAGCAGGTCTTCACAACGTTTGATAAAGGGCGACCAGCCCCGCAGTGGCAACTGCGAGGTGTTGAACATCAGGATGCCGCCCACATCGGTGATGCGGTTATGGCCGTAGCGCAGGGCGGCCATATCCGGCACCAGCATGACGTTCACCGACATCTGCCGCAGGCGCTTGACCAACCCGTTGATGCGCTGCTCGGCGGCCCAGGGCAGGGTGATCATCACCTGGTTGACCTGTTCGGAGCGGATCAGCTTTTCCAGATCGCGGGTATTGCCCAGCAACGGCAGGCGGCTCAATTCCTTGGGAATGCGCTCGGTACGGTCGTCGATAAAACCGATCAGGCCGGAGCGGATGTCACTGTTGCGCGACAGGTGTTCAGCCACATGCACGGCCGTGTCGGTAAAGCCCAGGATCACGGTGCGCTGGAGGAATTTGCCGTTATCCATCAGATGGCGGTACAGGCGCAGCATCAATATCCGCTCCACGCCAAACAGCACCAGGCTCATGGAAAACCAGGCCGCCAGGTTGCGTGGGCTCAACTGTGGGAACAGCAGCAGGATCTGGTACATGAACAGCAGGATGCAAAACGCCGAGACCCAGGCCACCAGCATCACGCGAAAACGCAGGCGGTTGCTGAACAGATCCTCGGAGTACACCCCCAGAGCCTGGAACAGAATGATGGTCAGGAGCGCAAAAAACACCAGCAGGCCCAGGTAGTGGTTGCGCATGTGCTCGGCGACGGGGTCCGGGTAGAACAACAGAATAATGGCCGGCACCACAGCCGTAAGGCCGTGGATCAGTTTCACGAAAACGACAAAAAACTCAACGAAACCGGGACGAGTCAGAAACAGGCTATCGACCGACGATTTACCGCGCATAAATCAGATCCTCAATACACCACCAGAACGTTCCTATTCGTTTGCTCATCCATAAGGCAGCTTTGCTTTACAAGTGGTGCAAATCGAACAACTGCTGTTGCTGGGTAATACGTAATGCCTGTTCAGACGCAGGAATTTACGGAGTGATGGCTAAGTAGTGGCTCTCTTGAGGGTCCGTGTCAATGTTTTGGCTTTTTGGCCTTTGCCGTCAATGGCTCTCGTAAGGCCTCCATGATATGACGATTAATTGACATAAAAGGGGACGCTTTCAGAAAAATCGAGAATTGATGCTGGCTTTTTGGAGTGTAGGAACAAACGTAGGGATTTGCCTGGCAGCGAAAAAAAGCTTTCTGACGATGGCAGGAAGGGGAAGTTGTAGGAGCGAGCATGCTCGCTCCTACAGGAGGGGCAGTGGCTAGAAGTTGCCTTTGAGGCTCAGGGTCAGGTTGCGCGGCTCTCCATAGAGATTACCCCAGCCTGAGGTGCCCACGGTCTGGTAGTAATTTTTATCGAACAGGTTGTTGCCATTGAGCGCCACGGTCCAGGTGTCATCCACCTGATACGCCAGGCGTGCATTCCACAACGCATACCCGGCCTGTTCCAGTTTGATGGTTTGCAGCCGGTAGTTGCTGCTTTGGGCGTTGACCCCTGCGCCGACTGTCCATTTCGACAGCGCACCGTCCAACTGGTAGTCGCCCCACAAGCGCAGCATATGCCGTGGCACGTAAGTGTTGGACACCGCGCCTTCGGCTGCGCTGTCGATGTTCTTCAGGTTCTTGGTTTGCGTGTAGGTATAGCCGCCAAACACTTGCAGGCGCTCGATCAATTCGCCGCTCAGCTCGGCCTCGACCCCTTGGGCGCGAACTTTGCCCGTGTCGGTGTAGCAGTAGCCGTCGGAGGAGCTGCCGCAGCGGGTCTCGAAATCGGTTTGGGCGGCGTTTTTTTCGATGGCGCGAAACAGCGCCAGGGAGCTGTTCAGGCGCCCGTCAAACCATTCGCCCTTGATGCCCAACTCATAGTTCTCACCCATTTTCGGCTTGAGGGCCGAACCGCTGACCGTAGCGTAGGAGCTTTGTGGCTGGAAGATATCGGCGTAGCTGGTGTACACCGAAAGGTTGTCATTGAGGTCGTAGATCAGCGCGGCGAACGGCGTGACCACCCCGGTTTCCTTGGTGCGTGCATCCTGGTCGGTCCACTCGCCCCAGGCCAGGTTCAGGGACTTACGGCGGTTTTCATACCAACTGACGCGACTGCCCAAAACCAGCATCAAAGGTTCGGCCAGACGCAGGCGCAAGGTGGCGTAGGCACCGTATTGAGTGGCGGTTTCCTTGACCGTGCCGCCACGGTACATGTTGGGCCAGAAGGTGTCGTCGGCAGGTTCCGGGAAGTGGTGGTTGGGGTTGAAGACGCTTTGGCGCTGGGGCAGGTTGCGGATCGCATAGACATCGTCCTGGGTACCACGGCTGCCATTGGCGCCGAGGATCAACTCATGTTGCAGGCCAAAGGCTTCGAATTGACCATCGATGTAGGCGTCCAGGCCGTAGTCTTTGTGATCGTAGTCCAGCAAGGCTGCGTAGCTGGTGAGCGTGGGGGCCGGGTTGCCATAGTCCACGGTGCTTTCGCTGGCGGCGTATTTGATGTCTTGCAGGTTGCGGCTATGCACGGCGCTGACTTTGAGCTTCCAGTCGTCGTTGAAGTGATGGGTCAGATCGGCGAACAGCGTGGTGCGCTGGCTTTGCCAATCGTTCCAGGCCTGGCCCAGGCAGGTGGAGCGGCTCAGGCCGAGGCTTTTGCCGTCACGATAACGCGGCAGGCCGCTCCAGCACGGCGTGGAGTCGACATCCTCATAGCTGGCCCCGAAGCCCAGGGTGGTGTCAGGGCTGACATCCATGTCCAGGGCCGCGTAAAACGCCTGGTCCTGACGCTTGGCAAGGTCCATGTACGAGCCACGATTCTGTTGGCTAACCGCCGCGCGGCCACGCACCGTGCCGCTGTCGTTCAATGGGCCGCCGGTGTCGAATTCGGCGTGATAGTTATCCCAGGTGCCCGCCGAGAGGCCAAGGCTGGTGGTGGGCTTGTCCTGGGGCCGTTTGCGTACGAAGTTCACCGCACCACTGGCGGTGCCGGCGCCCTTGAGCATGCCAGCAGCGCCCTTGAGGACTTCCACCCGATCATAGATCGCCATGTTCGCGCTGAAACTGTCGGCCTGTACGTAGTCCTTGCCGATATCCAGTGGCACGCCGTCGAATTGGTATTGGCCGAGCATCTTGAAGCCCCGGGAGTAAAAATACTTGCCGCCCATGGGTGATTCGTAGCTGGTGATGCCTGGGGTGCGCTCCAGCAATTGGTCGATGGTGGTGATGTTCTGGTCATCCATCAGCTTGCGGGTCATCACACTCACCGATTGCGGCGTGCGTCGCAGGCTGTGTTCGCCCTTGCCGATGGTCACGGCGCCGGTGGTGTAGGAGCCGGTGCCTTCGGTGGTGGCGCCCAAACGATCACCGGTGATGGTGGTGGCGCCCAGGTTCAGCGTCGAGCCGGCTTGCTGCTGGGGTAGCAGTAACCAAGCGTTCTGGCCCTGGCTTTGCGCCTGCAAGCCCTGGCCCTGAAGTAACCGGTTCAGGGCCTGTTGTGGGGCCAGGGTGCCGCTCAGCCCCGGGCTGCTTTTGCCTGCCACGCTGCCAGCGTCATACGACAGGCTGATACCGGCCTGCCGCGCAAACTGATCAAGGGCGCCCGCCAGCGGCCCAGGCGCAATATTCCAGGCGCGGGCCTGGCGCTCGCTGCCGGGCTCCTGGGCACTTGCGGTATACGGCAAGGCGCTGGCCGCCACGCACGCGCCAAGGAGGGTGGCATTGAGGGCGTGCCTGAGGGGTGAACGTTTGGAGGGGAACGCTTGCATGACCGCGGGATGCTCCTGAAGGAAGTGGACAACACGGGCCTGTTGATCGGCCTCTCCTTACAGGTCGAATGGCAATGAGAATTCACCTCATTTATTTTGCAAGGTCACACGCGAGCGGAGACGGTCACCCAGTAACGGCTACGGTAGGTCACATCGATAGCCAGCGATTGCGCCACCAACTTGAGCACCTGGTCGGTGTCGTCCAGTTGGTAAGTGCCCGACACCCGCAGCCCCGCCACGGCTTCGCTGCAACGCAGCAACCCATTGCGATAGCGGCCCAGCTCGGCCAGGAAGTCCTCCAGACGCATGTTGTGGGCGCTGATCACGCCGTCACTCCAGGCCCAAGGGTCCAGGCCGTTGTTGGGGGACGGGCGGATACCGCTACGGTTGAACACTACCTGTTCGCCAGGCTTGATCACTTGGCGTGCCGTGCCGTCATGGCGGTCGGCAAACACCGCCACCGCACCCTGCTGCACGGCCAGCAGGGTGCCTTGGGGTTCTTCGCGCACCAGCAAGCGTGTGCCCAGGGCGCGTAGGTAACCGTCGCGGGTATGCACCCATAGCGGACGGCGGTCGACGCCGGTATTGATCAATATTTCACCCTGGCGCAGGTTCACCAGCCGTTGTTCGGCGCTGGAGGTAATGTCGACGGCGCTGGCGCTGTTGAGCTGGACTTTGCTGCCATCCTCCAATGCTACCCAGCGCCGCTCGCCAGTGGCGGTGCGGTAGTCCGCCATCAAGGCGGGCAGGGGCGTGTAGTCGCGACCCAGCCAGGCCAAACCTGCGGCGCCGGCAAACAGCCCGAGCATTTTCAGACCTTCACGACGGCTGATGTGCTGGCGTGCGCCGTCGAGTGCATGGCGACTGACATGCGCCGGCAAGTGGTTGAAATCGTCATTCAGGGTGGCGACCCGTTGCCAGGCCTGCTGATGCGCCTCGCTGGTCTGCAGCCACTGCTCAAAGGCCGCGGTGCTGGCGTCGTCGGCGGTGTTGTAGCGCAGCTTGATCATCCACTGGATGGCCTGGTCGACCAGGCGCGAGTCAGGAGTCGGCATAGCGCAACCGGTAACAGGCGTGCAGCGCCTTGGACAGGTCGCGCTCCACTGTGGCCTTGGACACGCCCAGGCGCAGGGCGATCTGTGGACAGGTCAGGCCGTCCAATTGGGCCAACAGAAACGCCTCGCGCACCCGTGGCTTGAGCTGGTCGAGCAAACGGTCGATGCGCTCCAGGCTGTCGAGGATCAGCAGCCGTGTTTCCTCGCTCGGCACCTCCATTTGCGCAAAGTGCGCCAGGCTTTCCAGGTAGGCGCGTTCCAGTTCGCGGCGCCGGTATTGGTCGATCATCAAGCTGCGCGCGATGCTGCTCAGGTACGCGCGCGGCTGCTGCAAGGTCTGTTGCTGACGCGCGTTGAGCAGGCGCACGAAGGTGTCCTGCGCGAGGTCGGCGGCGCGCTCATGGCAACCCGTGCGCCGGCTCAACCAGCCCCGCAGCCAGGAATGGTGGGCTTGGTAAAGCTGGCCGATGGCAGCAAGGTCCAGTGGGTGATTGCTCGACATGGTCATCCTGGCGCAGCAGGCTTAATTGATAATGTTTCGCATTCTAGACGTTGGTTGTGGCATTCAGCAATCACTCGGTTCGCTGCGTGAGCAATGTATCCAGCACAATTTTTTGTAGCGCCTGCCAGCGCCGATTAATCTGGATTTTTTCCCAGCGGACGGTTCGACCATGATCAGCCTCGTCACACTTGGTGTTTTTTCCGGCGCTGTGTTGCTGTTGTTGCTGTCACCGGGGCCGAACATGGCATTTGTCATCAGTCAGGGCGTCACCCATGGCTGGCGCGGCGGCGTTGCTTCGGCCCTGGGCATTGGCGTGGCCGACCTGTTGCTGACAGCGTTGACCGCCATGGGGGTGACGGCGTTGGTCGCCAGCTGGCCGCCGGCATTCGACCTGATCCGTTATGCAGGCGTGATTTACCTGCTGTGGCTGGCCTTCAAAACCTTGCAAAAACGCCCCGGCCTGGACACCGCTCGCGTCGGTCGCGTGGCGTTGGGCCGAGTGTTTCTGCAAGCCATACTCAACAGTTTGCTCAACCCCAAGGCGTTGTTGTTTTTCATGGTGTTCCTGCCACAGTTTGTGCGGCCCGAGGCGGGGCCCATCGCCTTGCAACTGATGGTGCTGGGCGGCGTGCTGACGTTGATCGCGAGCGTGTTTCACATGCTATTGGGCCTGTTTGGCGGGGCGCTCAGCCGCTTCTTCGCCAAGCGCACCAAAAGCGCCTGGCTGCAGAAGTGGGGCTTGGCAACGGTGCTGACGGCGTTGGCCGTGCGCTTGGCGGTGATGTCGCGTCCTGCCTGAATGACAGGCGGGAAGCCAAGCAAGTTTCTTGTGGCGGGGGAGCTTGCTCCCGCAACGGCCCGACAGCCAATGCTCATCTACCAGACACCCCGCAATCCAACTGTGGGAGCTGGCTTGCCTGCGATGACGGCATGCCAGCCGACGCCTATCTACTTGGCACCCCGCAATCAAACTGTGGGAGCGGGCTTGCTCGCGAAGGCGGCCTAACAGGCGACGCAGTTATACCGAGAGCATATCCATTCCTGCGGTAACCGCTACTTAGGGTTCCGCCCTGACGGTTAACGGGGCGCCTAAGATCAAAAGCAGATCAAGAGCGGCTCGCTTCGCATCGTGGTTACAGTCGGCTACAACCGGACAGGCCGTTTAGCACCGAAAGAATCGCAAGAAGTTTCGTACAGCAGCCTAGGACTCACCTTGCGTCCAGGCGCTGAAGCCGGTTTTTTCCCACAACCCTTTAAGGTTGCTGCTAAGAATGGTCATCACTAGTCTTGCCCAGTCGCTGCCAATTCAGCGACCGGACGTGAGAAATCCGAACTACTCCATTGGCGCAAAAGCGCTCACCGTATACAGTGCACGCGCTTTTCGGCTCGCTGTTATGGCGGCTGTGCGCGGGCACGCTTCGGCGTGGCCAAGCTCCTGGGGTCTTGGTTTTCTCACTCCGCGTACAGCTGCCACCTTCAGTTCGTGAGAAAAACTCGGTGGTAGTCCATTACTCTCAGGAACTACATCATGATCAAAGACAGCCCCAATCCTCCTTCAGATTCAAACCTGCTCTTCACCCTCCATCCCAACCTCGACACCGAAACCCTGCTGGTCAATGCCTCTCAGGATCTGGACTCCATCAATGCCATTGCGGCGCACCTGGCCTTTGAGGTTGAAGGTTCGCAGCGCAGTGTAGTGCTGGGGATTTGCCGAATGGTGGAGGGCGTTCAGTTGCTGGTTGATCGGGTAGTAGAGGGAGGCGGCGAGACGCGAGCGCAGTAACGGCGATGCCCGTCAGTTAAGAAGCAGCGCTGTACTGTGGCGAGGGAGCTTGTCGAGGCGTCGAACCGTCCCGCCGGACTGCGTAGCAGTCCCATTCTTCTCGAACCAAGAACGGGGCCGCTTCGCGCCCCAGCGGGAGCAAGCTCCCTCGCCACGAATAAACATTCACCCCAACCGCGCAGCTGCCCGCGCAACAATCTCCCCGCGCACTCTGCGTGACTCCACCGTGCGCTTGTTGGCTTCCTCCAGCACATGCCTGGGCGCCGTCTCCGGGCGGCCTGAGTCAAACGGTGGGGCTGGCGCGTATTCGATCTGCAGTTGCACCAGTTGCGCCGCCGCTTCGCTGTACAACTCCGCGGCCAGAGTCAGGGCAAAGTCGATGCCGGCGGTGATCCCGCCGCCGGTAAACAGGTTGCCGTCACGCACCACACGTTCCTGTACGGGAATAGCACCGAGCGGGGCGAGCAGGTGGTGGTAGGCCCAATGGGTGGTGGCCTTGCGACCGCGCAGTAACCCTGCCGCGCCCAATACCAATGAACCGGTGCACACCGAGGTCATGTAGCGCACTGTCTGTGCCTGGGCCTTGAGGAAGTCCAGGGTTTGCGGGTCTTCCATCAAAGGGCCCACACCGGCGCCGCCGGGTACGCAGAGCACATCCAGGTTCGGGCAGTCGGCATAAGTGATGGTCGGCGTGAACACCAAGCCCGTGCTGGAGGTGATCGGCGCGAGGTCTTTCCACACCAGGTGCAGTTTCACGTCTGGCAGCGAACCGAGGACATCATAGGGGCCGGTAAGGTCCAGTTGCTGGATGCCGGGGAACAATAGAAAACCGATCTGCAAAGTCATGGTTCAAGCTCCGAAAAGGAATGGACGTCCTCACTGTAGAAGCCTAGGCTTTGGCGAGTACGCCATAGAGCCCACTAATCGCGCCAATCATGCCAAAAATTATTCATGTACTCGCGTTTGAGAATGCCCAGGTGCTCGATGTCACCGGGCCTCTACAAGTGTTCGCATCGGCTAACGATCTGGCGCGCCAACGTGGTTTGCCATTGCCCTACGCGGTCAACGTCATTGCTACTCAGGCTGGGCCGGTAATGACGTCGGCCGGCCTGGCACTGCTGGCCGAGCCGCTGCCCGCCATTGACCAGCCCTGCGACACGCTGGTGATCGCCGGTGGCTGGGGTGTGTACGGTGTTGCCGAGGACCCGACGCTGGTGCAATGGGTGCGTGATAAATCCCTGCACACCCGGCGCATGGCCTCGGTCTGCA
This sequence comes from Pseudomonas sp. BTN1, assembly GCF_001907715.1. Taxonomy (NCBI): domain Bacteria; kingdom Pseudomonadati; phylum Pseudomonadota; class Gammaproteobacteria; order Pseudomonadales; family Pseudomonadaceae; genus Pseudomonas; species Pseudomonas sp. BTN1. Next base: position 32,239 of record NZ_MPBM01000017.1, read on the forward strand.
CCGGGGCTTTTCTGCTGGCCGCCAGTGGTCTGCTTGATGGTTGCCGCGTGGCCACGCACTGGACGCGCTGTGAAGAACTGGCGCGCAAGTTCCCTGCACTCACGGTGGAGGCCAATCCGATTTTCATCCAGCAGGGCGCGGTGTGGACGTCTGCTGGCGTGACCGCCGGGATCGACCTGTGCCTGGCCCTGGTAGAGGATGACCTGGGGCGTGCGATTGCCCTGGAGGTGGCGCGCCACTTGGTGGTGTTCCTCAAGCGCCCTGGCGGTCAGTCGCAATTCAGCGTGACGTTATCTCTGCAAAAAAGCGACAGCCGTTTTGCCGAGCTGCATGCCTGGATCGCCGATAACCTGACGCTGGATTTGAGCATCGCCACCCTGGCAGCCCAGGCTGGCATGAGCGAGCGCAGCTTTGTACGCCATTACCGCACCGAGACTGGCCAAACACCGGCGCGGGCCGTGGAACTGATTCGCGTCGAAAACGCACGCCGGCAACTGGCAGACAGCACGACCTCCATCAAACGTATCGCCATGCAATGCGGTTTTGGCTGTGAAGAGACTTTGCGCCGCAGCTTTCTGCGGGCCTTGTCAGTGACGCCCCAGGCTTATCGAGAGCGTTTTTCACCGCTCCAGTAGTTCCAGCAGTGCTTCAAGCGTGACCTGCGGCGCTTCCTGGAAAACATTATGACCCACGCCGGGCAACACCTGCCGGCGATAAAAGCCGCTGAAGTGCTCCACATCGTCATCCACAAGCGGCGGCGGGCCCACACCGTCATCGGCCCCACACAACGAAATGCTCGGTACCGATATCGCCGGTTGGGGCACCAGCGCCTGCTCGATGTATTCCAGCGCGGGATCACCCGGCGCATACATAAAGCGATGGCGATAGGAATGAATCACCACCTCGACAAAATCCGGGTTATCAAACGACGGCGCGGTCAGGGCGTAGCGGCTTGGCCCTTCGGCCCAGGACGGTGACCACAGCGTCCAGAGCAATTGGCAGAGTTCACGCCGGTTGGCCGTCAAGCCGTCGACCCCGCGCTGGGTGTGAAAGTAGTACTGATACCAGAGCCGGTGCTCTGTCTCAGGCGGCCGGGGTTTGAGCGACTGGCTGATGGCCTGGATGTTGTAGCCATCGCCGGTCACCAGCCCGCGCACCCGCTGTGGCCATAGCGCCGCGACAATACAGGCGGCGCGCCCACCCCAGTCAAAGCCGGCGAGGGTGGCTTGCGGGATCGACAATGCATTCATGAAGTCGAGCAAATCCTTGGCCAGCGCCGCCTGTTGGCCGGAGCGCATCACTTGCGTGTTGATAAATCGCGTCGGGCCATAACCGCGTAAATACGGGACCAATACCCGATAACCACGTTCAGCCAGCACCGGCGCGATGTCGTCGTAGCCCCGTGGGTCGTAAGGGAAGCCATGCAACAGGATCACCGGTTCGCCATCGATGGGGCCGTGGGTTTCGTAAGCCACATCAAGTAGAGTTGTGCGCACATACAGCAGCGGGGCAGGGGACGTCACGGTTGCCATACGGTTTTCTCCCCGCTGAGTTTGCGGTCCAGGAACGTTGCCGCACTGATCAATGCCAAGTGGCTCAAGGCCTGGGGCGTGTTACCCAAGTGCCGGGCCTGGCTGTCGAACTCTTCGGCGTACAACCCCAGCGGGTTGGCGTAACGCAGCAACTGCTCGAACTCCAGATGGGCTTTTTCGACTTGCCCGGCGCGCGCGAGGCATTCGACGTACCAGAACGAGCAGGCGGCAAACGCGCCTTCGACGCCTTGCAGCCCATCGATCTGGCTGTCGTCATTGCGGTAGCGGTAGACCATGCCGTCGCGCACCAGGCTTTTCTGGATCGCTTCCAGCGTCGCCAGCCAGCGCGGGTCGGTGGCTGCAACGAAGCGCACCAGCGGCATCAACAGCATCGAGCCGTCCAGCGCCGTACTGCCGATATGCTGGACGAAATGCCCGCGTTCTTCGTTCCAGAAGTTGCTCCAGATGTCGGCGTAGATCGCCTGGCGCGTCTGGTCCCAGCGTGCGAACGGGGCCGGCAGCGAACGTTTGGAGGCCAGGCGAATGGCACGGTCCAGGGCCACCCAGCACATCAGGCGTGAATGCAGGAAGTGGTGCTGCTCACCGCGCATTTCCCAGATGCCTACGTCTTTGCGGTTCCAGATCTCACACACTTGGTCGACCACTTCCACCGTGTGTTTCCAGCCTTGGTGGGAGATGGCTTCGCCGTACTTGTTCACCAGATAGACCGCGTCCATCAGTTCGCCATAGATATCCAGCTGGATCTGATCGAACGCCTCATTGCCCACCCGTACCGGTTGGGCGCCGCCGTGGCCGCTCAAGTGGTCGAGGGTGGTTTCCGGCAGTTCCTGGCGACCGTCGATGCCGTACAGGATGTTGATCTTGGTCGGCTGGCCGCAGCAGTCGCTGACCCGACCCCTGAGCCAGCGCATATAGGCGTTGGCTTCCTCGACGAAACCCAGGCGCATGAACGCATAGACGGTGAACGACGCATCGCGGATCCAGGTATAGCGGTAGTCCCAGTTGCGTTCGCCGCCGGGCGTTTCCGGCAGCCCGAACGTGGCCGCGGCGATAATGGCGCCGTGTTTGCGCGAGGTCAGCAGTTTCAGCGCCAGTGCCGAGCGGTTGACCATCTCGCGCCAGCGCCCGCGGTAGTTGGACTGGCTGATCCAACCGCGCCAGAACTTCAAGGTGCGCTCCAGGTAGAGGTCAGTACAGTCGTTGGTGACGCGCGCATCCTCCTGGCCACCGAGGACAAATTCGGCGCCTTCATCCTGGGCGAGGGTAAAGGTGGCGATGGCGGTGTTGTCTTGGAGGGTCAGCGACTGGCTGCCGGTCAGGCGCAGGCCGGGTTGGCCGTTGGCGGTGAACACGACACTGGCAGCCTCGGCCTTCGCCTCGGTAGCGGCCCGGGCATAGTCGTGGCGCACGGCGCAGCTTAAGTGGATAGTCGCCTTGCCACTGACCACCCGTACCCGCCTGATCAGCAAAGGCAGTTCATCGACGTTTTCGCTGACGGTCAGCAGGTCGGTGATCTCCACCACCGCTTCATCGCTCAGCCAGCGGGTCTGCAGCACGTTGGTGTCGGGCAGGTAGATCTGCTCGCGGCGGGCGTTGGGCAGGTCCGGGGTAAGCTGAAATGTGCCGGCCTCGGGCGTGTCGAGCAATGCGCAAAACACCGACGGGCTGTCAAATTCCGGCCAGCAGAAGAAGTCGATGCTGCCGCGGTCGTTCACCAGTGCCGCGCTGCGCATGTCGCCAATGATCCCGTGGGCATCAATGGCGCTTTGAGGTTCGTTCTTGAAATCAACCATTGCCACGAAACTCCGGGTAGAGGCTCATACCGCCATCGATGAACAAGGTGCTGCCAACCACATAATCAGAGGCATCGCTGGCCAGCCACACCACGGCGTTGGCCACGTCTTGGACGTCACCGACACGACCATAGGGAATCAATTTAAGCAGCTCTTGTTCTGCCGCGCCTTCGGTGGCCGCACGGTTGATCGCCGTGCGAATCGCCCCTGGCGCAATGCCATTGATACGGATGCGCTGTTCGCTGACTTCCTGGGCGAGGGTGCGCATCAGCATCTCCACGCCGCCCTTGGACGCGGCGTAATTCACATGCCCGGCCCAGGGGATGACTTGATGCACCGAACTCATATGGATGATTTTGCCGGCCGCCCGTGACACACCTTCGCGAACGCCCTGGCGATTGAAGATACGCACCGCCGCCCGCGCGCACAGGAACTGCCCGGTGAGGTTGACGCCAATCACCGTGTTCCAATCCTCAAGGGTCATGTCGACCAGATTGGCATCTTTTTGCAGGCCGGAGTTGGCCACCAGAATATCCAGATGGCCGAAGGCGTCGAGGGTTTGGGCGAACAGGCGTTCGACATCAGCCTCCTTGGACACATCGCCGCCAATCGCAAGCGCTCGGCCGCCGTTGGCATTGATCTGCGCGGCGAGAGCCTCAGCCGGTGCCGCCTGGGAGTTGTAGTTAAGCACCACCGCGGCGCCTGCTGCGGCCAGGGCTTTGGCCGCGCCCGCGCCAATGCCGGAACTGGCCCCGGTGACCAGGGCCACTTGTTGCTGCAAGGAAATCTGCATCGCCCACCCACCGTTTTATGAGAGTCCTTCTTGCTGACTGGCGGCGGGGAGCGGAAGTTCACCCCCTCGCGTTTACGCCCAGCGCGGGTAAAAGCGCGACTTTATCGTATGATGCTGAAAACAAAGGGCAATACAGGAAGCGATGGAATGCAGGCGCGGGCCGATACCAGATTGATCAAACTGTTAGTCAGCGGCGTCTTGGCCGTTTTATCACTGACTCAAACAGCCCTGTGCCTTGCCGATAACAGCCATGGTAAAACGCTGTATCTACAGCGCTGTGCTGTATGCCATGGGCCCGATATCAAAGGCACCGGGCCATTGGCTAAAAAAAGTAATCCGCCAACCCCCGACCTGACAACCGCCGCCTTCAAGAAACGACTCCATGAATATCCTGGCGTTATTGTCTCCTCGGTCATTCTTCGCCCCAATGGCAACCTGATCCCCAAGACGCTGCAAGACAATGGCGTAAAGATCGCGCCACATGCCTGGAGTGTTAAAGACTTTCGCGATTTGCATCAATACATGAGTGAGGTCATTTCAAACAGATAGTGGGTGGGCGATGAGCAGCAATTGCCCCACTTAATAGGAAGCATTACCATTCACGCCCCGCCTCCCCAGTGCTCTCGCGATGACTCCTCAGCCGCCCCGCAGAACAGGCTTTTTCGAGCACTACGAAGAGTTGATCGGCACCTGGACACGCCGCCTGAGAAACCGTCAGCAAGCCGAAGACCTGGCGCACGACACCTTCGTGCGTGTGCTTGAGTCCGCTGCCTGCGAGGTGGCGCAACCGCGCGCCTACCTGCATCAAACCGCGCGCAATATTGCGGTGGACGCCTACCGCCGCGAAGACCGTCGCGAGACGTTGACGCTGCAGGTGGTTGATCACAGTACGCCGCACAGTAGCGACCCGGAACATTACATGCACGCGATCCAATTGGCCGACGCCATCGAGCGGGCGCTGGCCGAATTGCCGCTCAACTGTCGCAGGGTTTTTATCTGGCAGAAGATCGAAGGGCTCACCCAGCAGGAAATCGCCACACGCCTGGGGCTGTCTAAAAACATGGTGGAAAAGTATATGATCCGCACCTTGCGGCATCTGCGTGATCGTCTGGATGCGAGCGCGCCATGACCGGCTTTGAAACAGGATCTTCCACGATGGATAACCGTGTCCGTGATGAGGCCGCGCAGTGGTTTGTACGCCTGCAAGACGGCCCATTGAGCGCCCAGGAACGTCAACGTTTCGATGCCTGGCGCAGGTCGCAGCCCGCGCATCAGTACGAAATCGATGTGCTGCAAGGGCTATGGAGTGCGACGGATTTGCTGCCCAAGGCCCGCTTGCAGGCGCTGGGCGATGCGCCAACCGAGCGCCTTGGACGGCGTGCGCTTCTGCGTTATGCCGTGGCCGCCAGTGTGGTCGCCGTTGCAGTGGGCCTGGGTGCGTACAGCGGTCTGGGGCAGCCAAAGCCCTACAATGCCGAATTCAGCACGCGGTTAGGCGAGCATCGTCAGGTGACCTTGCCTGACGGTTCCGTGATGGACCTCAACAGCCGCAGCGTGGTCGCGGTTCGCTACGAAAAGAGCCGTCGGGGCGTAGAGCTCAAGCAGGGCGAGGCGATGTTCAGCGTGCAACATGACGCCGAACGCCCGTTTGTGGTCGCAGCCGGGGCAGGGCAGGTGACCGTCACCGGCACGCGCTTTGATGTACGTCGGGAGGCAGACCAGACCCGCGTGGCGGTCGAAGCCGGCACGGTCAAGGTGCAGGGCCGGGCATCCGATCACATCGTCACGCTCACCGCCGGGCGTGGCACCCATGTCGATCCCCAAGGCCAAGTGGCGGCGGCCTACGCGGTGAACCCTGAAGAACTGACCGCGTGGCGCAGCGGTAAACTAGTGTTCAACAACGCCACCCTGGTAGACGTGGCGCGGGAAGTGTCGCGCTACCGCGAGCAACCGCTGCGGGTCAGCACGGCAGCGGTGGGCAACCTGCGCTTGACCAGCGTCTTCAAATCCAGCGACACCGACGCTTTGCTCAAGGCCTTGCCCCACATCCTGCCGGTCGCCTTGCGCACTTTGCCGGACGGTAGCCAGGAAATTATTTCACGCTGACGTTCAGGTTTTTTTCGAGTTCTTCGTCTTCTCGTACAACTGCAACTGGTTTGCATTAACGGCTGCGCATGCTTGCGATCACAGGACTAGGTTCGACGTGAAAAAACTTGCTCTTCACAACAATAAAATTTCCCGCTGGGCGCCCTTGGCCCTGGCCGTTGCCATCAGTACCGCACAGGCTGCCGAGGGCATCCACATTCGTGCCCAATCCCTCGGCGCAGCCTTGAGCCAATTGGGCCAGCAGACCTCGCTGCAAGTGTTCTTCAGCCCCGATATGGTGGCTGGCAAGCAAGCTCCCGCGGTCGATGGCAACCTCTCGCCCGAACAAGCCCTGCGGCAATTACTGCAAGGCAGTGGCCTGGATTACCAGATTGACGCCGGCTCCGTGACCTTGCGTCCGGTGCGCAGCGGCACCGGTGAAGCGGGCTCACCGCTGGAACTGGGGGTCACCGATATCAAAGTGGTGGGCGACTGGCTTGCCGACGCCGATGCCGAAGTGGTGCAGAACCACCCCGGTGCGCGCACGGTTATTCGCCGCGAGGCCATGGTAGAGCAGGGCGCGATGAACGTCGGTGATGTGCTGCGCCGTGTGCCTGGCGTGCAAGTGCAGGAATCCAACGGCACCGGCGGCAGTGATATTTCCCTCAACGTCGGTGTGCGCGGGCTGACGTCACGCTTGTCGCCGCGCTCCACCGTGCTGATTGACGGCGTACCGGCTGCGTTCGCTCCCTACGGCCAGCCACAGCTGTCGATGGCGCCAATTTCTGCCGGTAACCTGGAAAGTATCGACGTTGTCCGTGGCGCGGGTTCGGTGCGTTATGGGCCACAGAACGTCGGCGGCGTGATCAACTTCGTAACCCGTGCGATCCCGCAAGACTTCTCCGGGGAAGTCGGCACCACCCTGCAAACGTCTGCCCACGGGGGCTGGAAGCATGTGGAAAACGCCTTTATCGGCGGCACGGCCGACAACGGTATCGGTGCCGCGCTGCTGTACTCCGGAGTCAATGGCAACGGTTACCGCAACAGCAACAACGGCAACGACATCGATGATGTGATCTTCAAGACCCACTGGGCGCCGACCGATCAAGACGATTTCTCGCTGAACTTCCACTATTACGATGCCAGCGCCGATATGCCCGGCGGCCTGACCCAGAAGCAGTTCGATGCCAACCCGTACCAATCGGTGCGTGACTGGGACAACTTCAGCGGGCGCCGCAAGGACATCTCCTTCAAGTACATCCGCCAGATCGACGACCGCACCCAGGCCGAAGTGCTGACTTACTATTCCGACAGTTTCCGTGGCAGCAACATTGCCAACCGCGACCTCAAGACCCTCAGTTCCTACCCGCGCACCTACTACACCTTCGGCATCGAGCCGCGTGTGTCCCATGTGTTTGACCTGGGGCCCAGTACCCAGGAAGTCAGCGTGGGCTATCGCTACCTCAAAGAAGGCATGCACGAGGAGGCCACCAGCCTGAACCTGGTCAACAACGTACCGACGCCGGGCGGGCAGAGCGACGGTCACGTGTATCAGGACCGCACGGGGGGCACTGAAGCCAACGCCTTCTATATCGATAACAAAATCGATATTGGCAAATGGACCATCACCCCGGGCATTCGCTTTGAAGATATCCGTACCGAATGGCATGACCGCCCAGTCGTGGCCCTGAACGGCAAGCGTACCGAGGAAAAACGCCGCGAGGTCCACAACAACGAACCGCTGCCGGCGCTGAGCGTGATGTACCACGTGTCTGACGCCTGGAAACTGTTCGCCAACTACGAAACCTCCTTCGGCAGCCTGCAGTATTTCCAACTGGGCCAGGGCGGTACCGGCGACCAGACGGCCAACGGCCTGAACCCGGAAAAGGCCAAGACCTACGAGGTCGGTACGCGCTACAACGACAGCGTCTGGGGCGGCGAAGTGACGCTGTTCTACATCGACTTCTCGGATGAACTGCAATACGTCAGCAATGACGTGGGCTGGACCAACCTCGGCGCCACCAAGCACAGCGGCATCGAAGCATCGGCCCATTACGACCTGTCCAACCTCGACCCGCGCCTCGACGGCCTGACCGCCAACGCGGGTTTCACCTACACCAAGGCCACCTCCGAAGGTGATGTGCCGTTCAAGGGCCGCGACCTGCCACTGTATTCCCGCCAAGTGGCGACCCTGGGCTTGCGCTACGACGTCAACCACTGGACCCACAACCTGGACGTCTATGCCCAGTCCGGCCAACGGGCGCCAGGCACCGGAACCACCTACATCACCCAAGGCACCGCGGATGGCCAATACGGTGATATCCCTGGGTATGTCTCGGTCAACGTGCGCAGCGGTTATGACTTTGGCGCGCAGTTGTCGAACCTGAAGCTGGGCGTGGGCGTGAAAAATGTCTTCGACCAGCAGCATTACACACGCTCTAGCGACAACAATGCAGGGTTGTACCTGGGTGAGCCTCGCACGTTCTTTGTACAGGCAAGCGTCGGGTTCTGATCTGTCGTCTCTGGGAAAAATCGCAACCTCAGGGGGGCGATTTTTTTTGCCTGGGCAAAGCGCTCCGCGCACTCATTGCTGCAAGACCACACTCTGTTTCCTACATCACCACAGCACAGATTATGGCTGGATCAGGAACTGATTCCCACGCAAAACCACACATGGGAAAGCTGATGGGCTTCGACACTGCGTTGGAGCGACAAGCTGAAAATCGCCCACTGTATGGAGAAACTTATGTCGGTATCGATGTTGGATACACCCGTCTCTGCTTCATCAACGCCTGACCTTTCACAGGCCAGCGCCAAGGCCGAGGTCAAAAACACGCGCCAGGCTGCACCTTCCTTCAAGGGCCAGAATGCTGCCCATGTGAATTTTCAATCGGGGGACAACAAAGCCGGGCCGGTATTCGGTAACCCCCAGGCACCCACCTCCGCAGCTGAAGTGCCTGGACATCACCACAGATCACCGGCGATGCAGAATTTCCTGGGCCAACTCCCGCACTGGATCAGTCATTGGTTCTTCGGGCATCGGCCGTCTATGCATCCTGGCTGTGGGCATCCGCCGCCAAAGCCGAACCCAGGTTGCAGCAACCCGCCACCCAGGCCGAACCCCATTGGGAGTAATCCGCCACCGAGGCCGGACCCCACTGCAGGTCGGCCGTATCCGCCCGCCCCCGGCAGGCCTGATCCGCAGTACTCGCTGAAAAATAGAGAAGAGCTGGCGCAGCAGTTGCGCGATAACTTCAACGCCTTCAGAGACCCGAAGAACCCTGGTTCCATTAGCGTTGACAGCATTCTTGCAATGGCAAAAAGAGGGTGGTCGCCCAACCCCGTCATGAACGAGAACATTCGCCTGGCCAATGAACTGCTACGACGTCCGGAACTGATGGCCGCATTGGACCGGCACGGTTCCACGGGCGCTTTGGATGGCCTGATCGACCGGCACAGCCTGAACGCGGTAATCAAAGGAGAAAACTACTTCAAGTACAAGACCGACAAGGAACTGGCCGGTGAGCTGCTTGAGCATTTCGACGAGTTGAAAAACGGGAGCGGGGGCTCAAGCCTTAAAATCCGCGACCTGAAAAAGTGGGCCCGCCAGCCACTTACCGGCGACGCAGCCAAGGACCATCTGATTCAGTTATCCCAGGAAATAATACTCAAGCGCAGTGATCTGCTTGAAAAAATGGATAACCGCGCCAGTAAAGATGACGACGGGAAAATCAGCCGTACAGGGCTGTACTTGTTGTCCCGCTGACCGCTCATCAGGCGCCGCCTCTCGGGGGCGGCGCCAGTCCAATATGTTTCAAGGAACGAATTACGCCCATTTGCCACAGAGGTGATACTTGCGGTTGTAATTCGACCCGCCGCTTTTCAGATTCTGAATGAGGGAAAACATATGACTTCAGCCTCGTTTAATTCTTCCCCAAACGGTCCCATCGACCTGTTGCGCAGTACCCAACGTACAAGTCCACCAGTATCCAAGGAGCGCGGCCCCTCGCGTAGCTTCCCTTTTGCGTCGACGGAATATGAGGCAGAAGCACGGCGTATGAAGGCTTATGCCGGCGAGCGTAGATTCCAGGCGCCCGTGTCGGACGACTTTTCCCGGGGCATGCTGGCAGACCCGCAGGTCAGGGGGGAGGGCGCCGATTCGTTGAACGACACGGGCTTGATCAATTGCCTGGCAGGCTGGTGGCGTAGGCGCAAGCTGGGTTAACCGCGGCTGACCACGGTTTTACATATTGTCATTGGTAGGTATCGTTGACTCGGAACTGCCGAGTTCCTCCAACCACACATGAGGTGCCTGCCTGGGTAGAGTCCATTCGTTGATTTTGCCCATCAAGGTAAAAATCACCCTGCGGATATGCATCTGAAAAGTGTTGGAGAAAACCCATGACAATCGAGGGTGTATTACCTTCCGGACGGCCTCTGCCCCCCGACAAGCCGGCCGTACACTCAACTACGTCATCAGCGGCCATCCACCCTGAGGCCTGGCATCAGCCCCCTTCATCGACGTCGGGCGAGGGGTCGCGCAAGCCTTTTCTTTTACGCGGAACATTGTCCGCTCTACGCCATCGTGACTTGCAGAACTTTCCCCTTGGGCGGGCCAGTGGTACCCCGCCGGGTGCTAGCTCAACGGACAACCAACTGGCGAAGGCCCTGGAAAAATCCTTCGGCCTGCTGCACTCCTTTCTGAATGATGGGCGCTTGACGTGGATGTCTTTGCAGCGGATCGCCGTTCATCCTATGGGTGAAAGCGAGGCGTTGGACGGCGTGATTCAGGTCGTCGGGGAAATGCTCAAGCGCCCGCGGTTAAGTGACGCGATCTTCAGTCGTGACGGCGATATCACCCGTGACAGCCTCCGCGCGGCGGCCCAAGCGTTGCAGGGGAACAGCTCGGCAACCGAGTTCAGTCAGGACCCGTTTCATGCGCAAGGCAATGCGCAGGTGGTGGAGGCGCTACAAAGCCAGTTTCCGCTGTTGAGAGACAAGGCCATGGACCGAACCTACCTGTTTGAACCGCATCAGTATGTTGAAATAGCCAGGCTGCGGGAGGTCATGCAGGACCCGCATGAGGTTGATCAGCAGGGCGCGCCGGTGCTGGATGCGTCCACGGGCATGCCCCAGTCCAAATACAGCGAACTCTGTGTCTACACCGCGAAGAACATTATTGAGCGTCCAGGTTTGCTGCCTTCGTTGGAGCGCGCCAATGGCACACGACTATTTGGCCCGCCTCACAAAGAGGGGTGGCTCAGCAACAAAAGCCTCGAACGCTGGCATGAGCAAGACGCCGCACGCAAGGCACGCTGAAAGGCAAGCTACACCTTGAGGACTTTGCCGCTGATGGCCACCGCCGCCAGCAATACGGCGATCAGGATGAAGGCAGTGCTCAAGCTGCTGCCGTGGGCGATAAAACCAATCACGGCGGGGCCGGCGAGAATGCCGGCGTAGCCCAATGTGGTGATGGCAGGCACTGCAATATGCTCCGGCATTACCGTTTGCTTACCCACGGCGGTGTACAGCACCGGCACGATATTCGAACACCCGGCCCCCACCAGCGCATACCCCAGCAGCGCAGTTTCCCACGCAGGCAATAGCGTCGCGAGGAGCAAGCCGGCACAGGCCAGCGTGCCGCCCATCACGATGACCCGCGTGGGGCCCAGGCGTCGAACAATCGCATCACCGGTCAGGCGTCCAGCGGTCATGGTCAAGGCAAATGCCGCGTAGCCCAGGCCGGCGTAAGCCTCATCCAGGCCGCGCTCGGCGCTGAGGAACACAGCGCTCCAATCCAGTACGGCGCCTTCAGCCAGGAACACGATGAAACACAGGCAACCGATAAACAACACCACACCATGGGGCACTGCAAATGCCGGCCCCGAACTTTCACTGCCATAAGGCAGTAAGTGCGGTGCAGCCTTCAACAGCGCCGCCAGTGTAATAAACACCACCACCAGGGTCGCCTGCAATGGCGACAGGCCCAGGCCCAGCAACCCCGCAACCCCCGCAGCGCCGACAATGCCCCCCAGGCTGAACAAACCATGGAAACCCGACATCATGGTTTTGCCACTGGCGCGCTCAACGATCACCGCTTGCAGGTTGACGGTGGAGTCCACGGTGCCCAGGCCTGCGCCAAACAGGAACAACCCGGCAATCAGCAACGGGATGGAACTGACGGTGGCCAGCATCGGCAGAGCCAGGCAGATCATCAGTGTCCCTGCGCTCAGCACGCGTCGGCAACCGTAACGCGAGGCCAGCGCGCCCGCTGCCGGCATTGCGATGATCGACCCCACCCCCAGGCATAACAGCAGCAGGCCAAGGGTGCCTTCATTCAGATTCGCACGCGCCTTGGCGTACGGCACCAGCGGCGCCCAGGCGGCGATACCAAAACCTGCGATAAAAAAAGCGATGCGGGTCGACATCTGCTCCAGTCGCCCGGGAACCACGGGGGCAGGAGTGGGAATGGCAGTCATGGAAAATCCTTGGTTTGGCGTTCAACGAACGATGTCCGGCGCGACATCCTTGCATATCAGGCCCTCTTGAGCGAATCGGGTTCCGTTGGTGTTACGGGGCGTGAGGCAAATTCTTTTTACAAACACGGAACGCTTTGGTGGCCGGTCACCACGTAGAAATGATCGAGCCTGTAGGAGGTGGGCTGGAAGGTGTGTAATCCCTGCAGGAGTGGCTGAACCCCAGGTTTCTTGTGGAGGATTACCACCTTCCAGCTCACTTCCCACAGACCGGCCGTTGTGTAATACGCTGCTGTCCCGATAGTAGATAAGTGAACGGACGAACCGATGAAGAATTTCCGGTTGGCGTGGTTATGACCCGATTCTACGACGCGCGCGGCAATATCTATGGGGTGGTCAGCCCCGCCTATTTATGCCGCCAGGGTATTGCCGTGCCCGACACTGCCGGCTTGGCTGCGAGCACGCGTAAGGCGTGGGCCGCATCGGCGATTGCGTCGGAATGTGGTTGGGGTTCGTTGCCGCGTCCTGCTGGTGCCAAGGCGCATCGCTGCGATGGTTTGTTGGTCGGGCCATTTCAGGCCCAGCCACCGTTTGATCTGCTGATCATCAATACCGACGGCTCTCTCGCCGAACGCAGTGGTAATGGGCTGACTATCTTTGCCCAAGCGTTGACCGACCAGGGTTTGCTGGTCCATGGCAGCGAGTTGCGGGTGTATCACGACAAGCCGGATGCGGTATCGCCCGTAATCACCTGTGTCGAGCCGGCTGAGCATGAACAGGTGCCAGGCTTCTGGCTGGCCTTGGGCCGGCCCGAGTTTGGCCCCTTGGCGGTGGGGGCGGTTGGCGTGAGCCCGGTGGCTGTGGGGCGGCATGAACTCAGTCGTGTGGCAGCCTTGACGTCGCTCAATCCGCAATGGGGGAGCAGTCAATTTGTCCGGGTTGGCAACCCCCATTGTGTGACGCTGGTTGAGCAGGTTTCGGCATTGCCAGGCTGTGACACGATGCATCAGTCGGTACTTTTCAAGCAGTTGAAGGCCATCGCTTTTGCACCGCCGGCAGGGTGCGGCCAACCCTGTGTCGGTGGGGTCAACCTGCAATGGGTTGCTCGAGACGCTGGCAATCGAATCATCGCACGCGTATTTGAGCGAGGAGAGGGGCCTACGGCGTCCTCGGGGACCAGCGCCAGTGCAGTGGCGTGCGCGGCATGGCGAGCAGGTTGGGTTGAGGGGGGCGACGTAGCGGTGGTAATGCCGGGTGGCACGGCGCCAGTGCGCTTGCAGATCGAATCAGGAGACGTGCTGAGTGTTAGTCTTTTCGGGACAGCGCAATTAAAAGTCTGAACATCGGAAATGACTGATGCCTTAAATAAGCGTCAGCCGTTTCCTTAAAACTCAGTTAAGAGAGTACAAGCCGCAGTCAGAGTTTGCCTCTAATTATTAGATGATTTTTTGGCTGTATTTATATTCTGTAAAAGACACTTCCATCTTTGCTGTACGAAACTTCTTTATTATTTCTGAAGGGCCGAAAGTCGCCTGAAATCGCTAAGCTTTAGCGCATTCAGGTGCTTTTTCTCAATCCAAATGGCGTTGACGAGGGAAAGCTGTTCAAACGAAAAGTTGAAGACGGGTAACAAAGGATGGTTAACGCGTTTGTTTCGTCACGTTTCAAATTGGTCCTTGCAGGTATAAAGACAGATTTTCAGATAGTGGCATTCAAAGGCAGCGAAGCCCTCGACCAGCCCTACTTTATACAGGTGCAGTTAGTCAGCGAAGACCCCTCCCTTGACCTGGAGGCATTGCTTCATCAACCCGCCTATCTGCACTTGGGCGAAGCAGGTCAGGGCTTGCATGGGCAAATCTTTGCCATCGGTCGGGATGATCCCGGTATGCGGCTCGCCCTTTATCACCTGACACTGGCGCCACGTCTGGCATCCCTTGCCTATCGTTGCGACCAGCGGGTTTTCCAGCAGCGCAGCGTACCGCAGATCATTGTTGCGGTCCTCGAACAGCACGGCATCTTCGCCGACGCCTATGCCTTTGAGCTCGGGCCGGTGGTGTATCCACCACGCGCCTTTTGCGTGCAGTACAGGGAGTCCGACCTGCATTTCATCCAACGGCTGTGTGAAGAGGAGGGCATTCACTATCACTTTCGTCACAGCGCAGAGAATCATCTGCTGGTGTTTGGTGATGACCAGACGGTGTTTCGCCGGTTGCCGGTACAGCGTTATTGTTCCTCGGCTGATCCATCGCTTGGGGCCCCGGTCGTCCAACGTTTCGACCGGCGCCTGGTCACGCGCAGCCGGCGCACCGTACGTCGTGACTATGACTTTGAGCACCCTTCGTTTCGCCTGCATGACCAAGCCGGTGCCGGGCCGGCGGATCCTTTGGAAGACTATGGCTACCCTGCTGGCTTTACGGGCCATGCACGTGGTGCGAAGCTGGCGCGACGCAGCCTGGAGCGTCACCAGCGTGATCGCCATCGAGTGCTGGGCAAGAGCGATCAACCGGCGCTATGCAGTGGCCACTTCCTTGAACTGTGTGATCACCCGGACCCAGCCTGCAACGACTTATGGTTGCTGACCTCGGTGCGTCATGAGGGTTACCAGCCGCAGGTGCTGGAGGAGTCGATCGTTGATGCCAATGGGTTCCAAGGCTATCGCAACCGGTTCACTGCAACCCCCTGGCGCGCAGTGCATCGACCTGCCCTCAAGCACCCCAAACCGACGATCAGTGGCAGCCAGACCGCGACGGTAACCGGGCCTGCCGGCGAGGACGTGCACTGCGATGCCTATGGCCGTGTGAAGGTGCGCTTTCATTGGGATCGCGCGGACAAGGGCGACGAGACGAGCAGTTGTTGGCTGCGCGTGGCGTCCGGTTGGGCGGGTGATGGGTTTGGCGCCATGGTCATTCCACGGGTGGGCATGGAAGTGCTGGTGAGCTTTTTGGAGGGCGACCCGGACCAACCCCTTGTCACCAGTTGCCTGCCCAATGCATCGCACTTGCCGGCGTACGCTTTGCCGCAGCACAAGACACGCAGCGTACTGCGTAGCCGCAGCTCGCCGGGCGGCGGAGGCGCCAACGAGTTGCACTTGGAAGACCGGCGCGGCGAAGAACTCATCTACCTGCGTGCCCAGCGTGACCTGGAGCAACGGGTGGGGCATGACAGTCGCCTGGAGGTGGAGGGCGATAGCGTGACTCGCGTTGGCAAGAGCTTGTTGATCGAAGCCGGGCAGCAGGTTCATCTCAAGGCCGGCGCCAGCCTGGTGATAGAGGCCGGCGCACAACTGAGCTTGAAGGCAGGCGGGGAACACCTGGTGATGCAAGCCGGCAGTATTTCCAGCAGCCGGTCCATCACTCTGGGCGGTTCGCCGTCTGCAAGCCGTTCGGTGAACCCATCAGGGGTTGCCGGCACGCAAATCTCTGCTGTGCAAAACGTCATCATGGACTTGGCCAAGCAACTGGGCGCCGACTTTTGCCCTCTGTGCGAAGGCTGCCGCGAAGGCCTGTGCGATATCCCAGGGAGGGCGGCCTGATGGACAGCTTGCTCCATTGTTGGATGGCCCAACAACAGCAGAGCGGACACCCATTGTGCCTGATGCTTGATGGTAACCACGAGGCTCGCCAACGCCTGATGGCAAACCGTGCTCCGTCGCACTATTGCAACCTCTACAGCGAGACCGCTGCGGCGGAGTTGGCGAATACAGGCCCGCTCATACTGTTACTGGAACAACTGAATGAGCCTGCCTTGGCCGACCTGTTGCTACACCCCGAGTCGAACTGGGGCTGGCTCGCCAGCCTGTCGGCCAGCGACCTGGTGGGTGTGGCGCGCCATTGGCGCGAGAGACTGCTGCGGGGGCCAGAAGGCCAACAGGCGCTTTATCGCTTTCACGACAACCGCACCCTGGCGCGTGCCTTGGCCCATCTGGCCGAGGAGCATTGGCCGGTCTACCTCGGGCCACTGATCAGCGTGTGCTATTGGCACGAAGGCCGTTGGTGCCACCACGAAAACCCTGCACCGGGCGACTACCCTGTGCCTGAGCCCCCGCCGTGGCTCAACACACCCAACCCCCAGGCCGAAGCCATCCTGCACGCTAATATCCTGCGCTACCTGCTGGCTGAGCACAGTGAAGACCTGGCGGCATTAGTCGAATTCCAAGACCCCAGGATTTGGCTGGCCCAGGTACTGGAACAGGCGCGCACCTGGCAATGGCGGGAGCCGGAGCAGCTCGAATTTTTGGTGGTGCGCCGGTTGGCAGAGTCGACCGGCAACAGTGTTATTCATTGGTTACCGAGGATTGGCGAGGCGCCAGGGGAGCATTTTGAACGAGTGGTGGAGCAATGGCACGGGGAGGTAGGGAAAGGTGAATAGTTGGATAGGGTGGGTGTTGCTGGTTGTTGCGGCTGCGTGGCTTTCGGGGTGTACGGGGAGGACGGTGGAGCGTTTTACATTGGAGGTGGATTTGCCGGCGCAATTCGGCCTTGTGGGCGATGCTTCCTACACCCCCGCGCCGGGCGAGACGTGCGAGTTGCCTCGAAGACATGGCAAGCGAGCGGATCTCAAAATATTCAAGGCTGCCAGCAAACCCGTAGCGAATAGAGTGAGTTTCGAGGTGCCAATGACAGAGCGGGTGGAAGGCTGCTCGCTGATGTTACGTAAACTTGTGTTTGCGATTAACGCAAAGTGGGGAGGGCGTTGGTCGGATGTCGGACGGGATTACGCCGCTGTTTATATCCAAGATAGTTGGGAGGACGGAATGTCATTGATGTCAGAAAGTTATGTCCAAGAGCTCCCAGGGCAATGTCAATGGTTGTTTCGTACTGTTGGCCCCCAGCATGCCCTTATTAAGGGGCTTAAATGCAATTCGCTGAACACCAGCGGACAGCTTACGAAAGCTCGTGCTGGCGGTTATGTGTCCCGTGCTGGATTGCGTGGGAAGACGCTGAGAATGGTGCTGGCGTTAACGGAAGAAGAACAACCAGCAGTGCGAGACAACTGGGTAAAGGTTGTCGGTGGCTGGAAGCGTTGCAGGGGAGAAAGCCAGGAAGACATATTTGCGTTTTGTCGCGGCAATGTCTCTGACTTCAAGGCTTTCAAAATGCCCGATGGGCGTTTATGCAATATTTATCCGACCTGTGATTAATCAGGAGAAACCTCATGGAACAAGCTGCATGGAAGCAACAGTTTTTCAACGACAGGATGCCTGCTTGCTCATTGAGTGGGGATTGGTTGACCTTCTGCTTAGTCGATGAAACGGGAAATGGAAAAAGTTATGGGGGACTGCCTTACACCCTGCGTGACGTCGCTGGTCAGCAATACAACGGTCGGTTGAACGGGGAGGGTTTTGCCCGAGTGGAGGGCTTTTTCTGTGGTCCCGTAATTCTGATGATGGAGGAGCGCTATTCAGGTCGGGAAACGCTCTATCAGTCGCTCATGACACGTTCATTCTATGCATTGCCTATCACTGAGTTGCAAGTGCGTGCCGAGCAAACCCATTTTCTTGATAACCACGATCAGATTGTCGAAAAAAATCCCGCACGCCCAAATGCAGATCATTTTTATCAGGTTGAAGTGAGTGACCTGGTTCGACATAGCGCTCACTTGCCGCCCCTGTCGTCACAGGCTCACCGTCCAATGCGGCATGCACTCAAGATGATGGCAGACCTTGGTTTTGGACCTCCCGAGTCTTCCTTCAAGGGGCTGGTGCTCTTTCCGAAAAAATTCACGATGTTGCAGGTGCGACCTCTAAGAGCATTACGGCCAATCCTTTCTACACAGGATCAATTTTGCGCATTGAACCTGTACCAACTGGCGTTAATGGCAACATTAAGCTATTGCGAGTTTGGCCAAGATCCTTCAGCAGAACCTAAGGATAAAGTCAGCTTTCCTTGGCATCCAAGTATCGGGAATTTGTTTTCCGAACGCTTGTCATGTCACCGGGAGGCGTGGAGGTTTGACTCAGAGCAAGTGCAACGATTTTATCCATTGTATGAAGACGTAGCTTATTCCCGTCGTTTCGAGATTTTGCCTTTTGATCCAGAGTTGTACGGGCAGAATGCCAATGCGCATGATCTCGAGCATCCGGAGCGGATACACTTTTTTAACGATGTAGAGTTTGGAACAGATACTCAAGCATTCATTTGTCATCACGATGAAGTGGTGCTTATTGCTGTACGCGGCACCGCTAGTGGTGCCGATGTTCTACGCGATGCAAACGCCCATCAAGTCCCATTCATCGAGGGCGTTGGAAAAGCCCATCAAGGTTTTTATCAGGCATTTCAGGCCATGCATAATTTTGTATCGGGTTACCTTTTTCGATATCACAGCGGCCAACGAATTATCATTTGTGGCCATAGTCTTGGGGGGGCTATAGCACTCTTATTGGCAGAGGCCCTACGTCGCACGCCAGATCGAGATTACGACCCACTCCTCTACACCTACGGCGCCCCCCGCGCCGCCGACTCTGAATTTACCGCCGGTGCCTCTTCCCTGATCCACCATCGTATCGTCAACCACAACGACCCCGTCCCCAGTGTCCCGGCGTCCTGGATGAACACCACCGCCAAGCTCTGGATTCCCGGGGCCATCACGCTATTCAGCCACCCCGTGCCCGGTGGCCTGTTGTTCGCCGCAGGGCTGGTGCGGGTGGGTGGTAACCCTTATCGACATCATGGCGAGCAATATCACTTCATGCCGATCACGCTCCCGGATGGCAGCCACTCCTCGGTGTTATGGAAGCCTGGCTGTGAATCCCTCCAAGAAGCGGGTTGCAACCGCGCATTGCAACTGCAGGGCGACATGCCCGAGCGCGATAATGTGCTGAGGCAGCTGTTTCAAGCCGACCAGCACTTCATGACCACCAGCTACATCCCCGCGGCGTGGGCGACGTTGCGCCGCTGGCAACAAACCCTCGAGAGTGAGGGCCCGTTGGTGACCCAGAGGGAGTTCGAGCTGCTCGACCGGGCCTTTGAAGACATGCGCGAGCAACTCCGGGCCAAGCGGCGTGAACTTGCGCTACGGCGCCCTGCCAATGATCGTAGCCATGAACCTACTGATGCCTTGAACGCAGAGATCGACCGGTTGCACACCAGTCGTGAGCGCTTGGCAAGCCTGCGCTGGCGACGCCTGGAAGCCCGCGATGTCTACGGCAGCCATGCCCGTTCTGCACATCTCCAATCGAGCCTCAAACGTTGGTTCAGCCACCGCGAGAATCGTGAGCCGGCCCAATTCGCCAGAATCCCGCCGCCTGCCCACGACGAACAGGCACGGGGGCAAACGCTGGACATCGACTCAATCGTCTAACCCGCGCGGTTACATAAACTCTACCTGCGCCGGTTGCCGCTTCATCAGCACCTTGCCGTTGCGAATCGAGTACAGCGGCAAGCCCTGGCTACGTATGACTTCGTAGTCGCTGTCGGCCGACAGGATCAACAGGTTAGCCGGGCGGCCTGCTTGCAACCCATAACGATCACCCAGGGCCATGGCTTTGGCACTGTTGTCGGTGACCAGGTCCAGGGCGTTTTGCAAATTGCGGTAACCGAGCATATGACAGATGTGCAGACCGGCCTCCAGTACTCGCAGAATGTTGCCGTTACCCAGCGGGTACCAGGGATCGACGATGGAATCCTGGCCGAAACACACGTTCATGCCGGCCTCAAGCAGTTCGTTCACACGGGTGACACCGCGCCGTTTCGGGAAGTTGTCGAAGCGGCCCTGCAGGTGGATGCTTTCGGTGGGGCACGAGACAAAGCTGATGCCGGAATGCCCCAGCAGGCGAAACAGCTTGGCGCAGTAAGCATTGTCGTAGGAGCCCATGGCGGTGGTATGGCTGGCGGTGACCCGGGCACCCATGTCGCGGCTGCGGGTTTCTTCCGCGAGGACTTCGAGAAAGCGCGAGTGGGGGTCGTCGGTTTCGTCACAGTGCACGTCCACCAGGCAGCCGGTGCGTTCGGCCAGGTCCATGAGGAACTTCACCGAACTCACGCCTTGGTCGCGGGTGTATTCGAAGTGGGGGATGCCACCGATCACATCGGCACCCAGGCGAATGGCTTCTTCCATCAATTCGCGGCCGTTGCGGAATGACTCGATGCCTTCCTGGGGGAAGGCGACGATTTGCAGGTCGATCAGGTGCGTGCTTTCTTCACGTACCTCCAGCAGAGCCTTGAGTGCGGTGAGGTCCGGGTCGGTGACGTCGACATGGGTACGCACATGCTGGATGCCATGGGCGGCGAGGGCTTGAATGGTTTTTTTGGCCCGGGCCTTGGTGTCTTCCAGAGTAATGGTGGCCTTGCGTTCGCCCCAGCACTCGATGCCTTCAAACAGCGTACCGCTCATGTTCCAGCGCGGCTCGCCGGCGGTGAGGGTGGCGTCGAGGTGGATGTGGGGTTCGACGAAGGGTGGTACTACCAGGTTGCCGGCGGCGTCCAAGTCGCCGGCCATCAGCGCCGGCTCCCCCGTTTGCGCAGTGATGGTGGCGATCCGGCCGTGTTCCAGGTGCAGATCATGCAGGCCTTCACGGTTGCGCAGGCGGGCATTGATGATGTGCATGGGCAAGTTCCTCTTGGCTAAAAACAATCAGGCAGACAGCCGCCAGATCCTCAGGGCGATACCGATGTCCAGGCGGTCATGGCGCGTAGTATGGCGCTGAGCAACACATAGGTCAGCGATGCGGCAAAAATTCCCACCAACGGCGCGACCCACGGCGAGTTGAACGCGACCACGGTGCCCACCCCATACGCGATCAGACCTGGCCAATTGAATGCCGGTAAGTGAGCCTCTGCCAAGCGGGGATATTGGCCGCGATAGCGATAGAAGAAGTCCGCCATGATCACGCCTCCTATCGGCGGGATGACCGTGCCCAGCAGGATCAGGTACGGCACCAGCAGGTCGTACATGCCGAACAAGGCGAGCAGGGTGCCGATCACCGCGCCGGCCAGGGTCACGCTCTTGCGCCGTTGGGTGCGCAGCAGGTTGCAACCGGCGACGGCGAAGTTGTAGATGGTGTTGTCCTGGGTGCTCCAGATATTGAGCAGCAACATCGCCATCGCCGCCGTGGCGAAACCTTGCAGCAGCAAGACCTCCACCACATCCGGTTGCTGATAGACGATGGCGCCATAGGCCCCGATCAGCACCATCAAGCCGTTGCCGACAAAAAAGCCGATCAGGCTGGCCAGCACCGCAACCTTGGCCGAGCGCGAAAACCGTGTCCAGTTGGTGGCCTGAGTTGCCCCGCTGACAAATGTCCCGAACACCAGGGTGATGGCGGTGGACAAGTCCAGCTCAGCGCTGGGCACCACCGCCAGCAGCCCCTCCAGCCCGCCGACCTTCACGGTGGCGACCCACATCGACAGCAGCAACAGAAGCCCCATGGCCGGCACCGCGATGTAGGACAGGATCTCCAGGCCGCGATACCCCACGTAGGCGGTGGCGCAGAACAGTAAGCCGAATACCACCATCAGCCCCAGCACACTGCCTTGGCTCAATTGGAAATACTTGCCTAATACCACCGCAGCCGTGGCTGTGCCCCAGGCATACCAGCCGATCTGGGTAAAACCGAGGATCAAGTCACTGAGTTTGCTGCCCACTTCGCCAAAGCAGAAACGCCCCATCAACACCGAGTTCAAGCCGCTCTTGAACGCGATGTAACCCAAGCCTGCGGCGTAGATACCCAACAACAGGTTACCCAGGGCCACGACGCCGAGAATATCCATGAAGCTGAACGCTACCCCCAGCTTGCCGCCGGCGAACATGGTCGCGGTAAAAAAGGTGAACCCCAGCAACACCATGGCCGTAGAGGCCAGGCCCTTACGCGCGTGCAAGGGGACTTCGCTGAGAGGGTAGTCGTTGCCGGGTTCTTGCTGCGTCATGGGGGCTGCTCCCTGAGTGGTGACCCAGGTCGTGTGCATCCTGCGTGCCAATGCAGGTGCAGGCAGGTATGGGCTGACGGGAGCAAGCCTTTTATAAGGCCGCCCCCTCCCAATCAGCGCAAAAGCAGTGCAGCGGTGAGCCAAACTGGCTCAGTCGAACAGCGTCTGTGCGGGTTTCCCAAATGGATCAGCCCGCCGGCGCTTCGAAAAAAACCACCCGCAGGTGGTTCTTACTCACCGCGATAGATGCAGCCACTGGTGCACGTCTCGTGGATACGGATCGCACTGAGTTCCGGCAGCAAGGGTTTCAGTTCATTCCAGATCCACTTGGCCAGCACTTCGCTGGTGGGGTTTTCCAGGCCGGGAATGTCATTGAGGTAGTTGTGGTCGAGGCGTTCATAGAGCGGCTTGAAAATCGCTTTGATCTCCGAGAAGTCGCGAATCCAGCCGGTATGGGGATCCAGGTCGCCGCTCAGGTGGATGGCCACCTTGAACGAGTGCCCATGCAGACGCCCGCATTTGTGGCCTTCCGGTACGTGGGGCAGGCGATGGGCGGATTCGAATGTAAATTCCTTGAAGATTTCCACAGTGTTTTCAGCTCGGTCAGGTGTCTGGCAGGCGGCGAGTTTAACAGTTTGCTCAACCTCTGCGCATACCGCCCCTCGGCCGCAGGCGCCCATGCGGTCAAAGGGCTAGCAAACGGTCGCCGAGCTTGCCGTTATCTGCCAATGCCAAAAACTCATCTCCCAGTCGTTGGCTCTCGCTCATGGCAGTTTGCCAATATTTGTTGCGGCCTGGATCATCGCCCATGAAACGCTTGAAGTCGCTGCGATCTGGCAGCTTGCCGTGGGGCAGGCGGGCCAGGTAGTCCCTGGACGGCGCCAGCAGTAACACATCCTGCAAGCCCTGCTGGTTGCTGCGTCGCCATGGCAGGCCCTTGTCGAACCAGCCGGGGATGACCCGGTCGGTA
The DNA here is from genome assembly GCF_001907715.1 of Pseudomonas sp. BTN1. Taxonomy (NCBI): domain Bacteria; kingdom Pseudomonadati; phylum Pseudomonadota; class Gammaproteobacteria; order Pseudomonadales; family Pseudomonadaceae; genus Pseudomonas; species Pseudomonas sp. BTN1. The sequence goes on from NZ_MPBM01000017.1 coordinate 55,772, forward strand.
AAGTGCGGGTACAGCACAATGTCATCGCCGTGGTAGGGCAGGTCGAGGTGGTAATCCAACAGGCCGCCGTCGCGGTAGGTGCCGACCCCGGCACCGGGCAGGTCGCGCACGCCTTGCATGACCATGGGGATCGAGCCGGACGCGAGCAACGCCTGGCGCAGGTTGCCCACGTCCAGGGTGAGGAAGCGCGAGGGGAAATCTTTCAGGGGGTGTACCGGAGGCGCCTGACGCGGGTCGTGGATGATCAGCCGTTCGAAATGCCGCGACAGCCGTGCGCGGCCCCGCAGATTATCGGCAATCACCGATGACAGGCCCAGCCCCAGCCGCCCACGGTGGTCATCGGCGAGCAATCCGTGGCTCTTGACCACCATGATGTTCAGCCGATAGTCGGGGTTGTCCAGCACCCGCGCATCGCGCCCGGCCAGCAGGTCGTCGAGCATGCGTTGGCAGCTCTGGCTGACTTGCGCCATGGTCACGCCTTTGGCAAAGCGCTGCTCGTTGTACAGGCGGCCCAGGTCGAGCAAACCTTGCACCGGGTCGGGCAGGCAGGCGCTGGCGAACCGCCACGAGCCGATGGACGCGCCGATCAGCGCACGCTCGCGCGGCGCACGGGGCAACCAGTCACCGAACAGCACCAGGTCCAGCCCTTGGATACCCAGGGCCTTGGGGCCGCCCGCCGCGCCGGGGAGGATACCGACGTCGGCAGGCGCAAGGCCCTGCTCGCGGATGCGGGTGAAGGCGCGTTTGCCGGCCTTGAGGGTCAAGGCCGGGAACTTGATATGGATGGCTGTCATACCGGTCTCTGTTGAGGCGAGCGGGGCAGTATAAGAAATCTCGCAGGCAGTGGGAAAAATGGCTTAACCGGAATTGCCATGGTGGCAATTCAGTTTCAGTTAAGTTGCAGCGCGTACCGTGGCCGGCGTAGGAAAACATCATGTAACGGAGACTTATCATGAAGCGCCTCACTGCCCTGGGCGCCGCCGCTATCATCCTCGTTACGGCGACCCCGGCCGCCGCCGTGGACCCCGACAAGCCACTGATCGTGCCGGCCACTGTTACAATTGTCGCTTTCGATCAATTGGACGCTACGGCCCTGGCCCTTCACCCTGGTTCGACGCTGCTGGACACCGATTTGGATGAGGAATACGGCAAGTACGTTTATGAAGTCGAGCTACGAGATACCGACGGCATTGAATGGGATGTTGAATTGAATGCGCTCACCGGGCAGGTTCTCAAGAATCATCAGGATACGTAATGAAGGTAAATTTACGCGTCGGCAGTCGCGTGGCGCTGGTGCTCATGGTGTTTTGTTCCAGCCTGGCGGCCCGCGACCTCAACCAGGACGAAGCCCTGGCCCTGCGCCAGCAAGGCGTGATCCTGCCATTGGAACAGCTGTTGCAGCAGGCCATGGCGCGATACCCCGGCTCGCGGCTGCTGGAGGCCGAACTGGAAAAGAAACACGGGCAATACGCCTATGAAGTGGAACTGGTGACCACCGAGGGCGTGGTGCGCGAGATCAAGCTGGATGCCACCAATGGCGACCTGATCAAAGATGAGGAAGACTGATGCGCCTGCTCCTGGTGGAAGACAACGTGCCCCTGGCCGACGAACTGATGGCCGGCCTGCAGCGCCAGGGTTATGCAGTCGACTGGCTGGCCGACGGCCGGGACGCCGTGTATCAAGGGCGCAGCGAGCCCTATGACTTGATCATTCTCGACCTTGGCCTGCCCGGTTTGCCCGGGCTTGATGTGCTGGCGCAATGGCGCGCCGCCGCGTTGGCCATACCGGTGCTGATCCTCACCGCCCGCGATTCCTGGGCCGAGCGTATCGAAGGGCTCAAGGCCGGCGCCGATGATTACCTGAGCAAACCCTTTCACCCTGAAGAACTGTACCTGCGCATCCAGTCGCTGCTGCGCCGCTCCCATGGCCAGACGAACCAGCCCACCCTGCAAGCTGCCGGCCTGCATCTGGATGAAGGGCGCCAGTGCGTGCTACGTGACGGCGCCGAGATCCAGCTGACGGCTGCCGAGTTTCGTTTGTTGCGCTATTTCATGCTGCATCCCGAACAGATCCTGTCCAAAAGCCACCTTGCCGAGCACTTGTATGACGGTGAGACCGAACGCGACTCCAATGTGCTGGAGGTGCACGTCAACCACCTGCGGCGCAAATTGGGACGCAGCGTGATCGAAACCCGGCGCGGCCAGGGCTACCGTTTCGGCGCCACCCCGGCATGAGGTCGATCCAGCGGCGCTTGAGCCTGGGGTTGATCAGCGTGATGGTGATCGTCGGTGTGGTGCTGGCGCAAACCAGCCTGTGGTTGTTCGAGGCGGGTTTGCAGCGCTACCTTGAAGCGGGCTTGCGCAACGACAGCGAAAACCTGCTGGTGGCGCTGGTGCGTGGGCCCAACGGCGTGCAGTTGGATGAGCAACGCCTGTCGCCGGCGTACCAACGGCCATTTTCCGGGCATTACTTTCGTATCGACTTTGCCGATGTGCATTGGCGCTCCCGCTCACTGTGGGACCAGGAACTGCCCCGGCTCCCGGTGGCGGGGCTCAAGGGCAACCTGCAACTGGGACCCGAAGGCCAGCAACTGTTGGTGCTGCGCTCGGACTACAAGCGCTTTGGCCAATCGATTTCCATCAGCGTGGCCCAGGACTACACGCCTGTGCGCGAGAGCTTTCGCCTGATGCGTCAGGTCGGCCTGGTGATGGGGCTGGCGGCGCTGCTGCTGGTGCTGATCCTGCAACGGGTCACCGTGCGCCGTGCCCTGCGCCCCCTGGAGACCGCACGTAACCAGATCGCCCAACTGCAACAAGGCCAGCGCTCGCAACTCGATACTCAGGTGCCGCTTGAGCTGGAGCCACTGGTGGCGCAAATCAACCACCTGTTGGCGCACACCGAAGACAGCCTCAAGCGCTCGCGCAACGCCCTCGGCAACCTGGGGCATGCGCTGAAAACCCCGCTGGCAGTGTTGTTGAGCGCGGCCTCCAGTGACGCCCTCAAGGATCATCCGCAACTGAGCCAGTTGCTGCGCGAGCAATTGGAGCAGGTGCAGCAGCGCCTCAACCGTGAACTCAACCGTGCGCGCCTGGCGGGTGATGCGCTGCCGGGCGCGTTGTTTGACTGTGAACAAGAACTGCCCGGTTTACTGGCCACCCTGCGCATGATCCACGGCGAACACCTGGACCTCAGCTACCAGGTGGCGCCGGGCCTGCAACTGCCTTGGGACCGTGAAGACCTGCTGGAACTGCTGGGCAACCTGTTGGACAACGCCTGTAAATGGGCGGACGCCGAGGTACGCCTGAGCGTTAGCGAGACGCCCCAGGGCTATCGGCTGGCGGTGGAAGACGACGGCCCCGGCATTCCCGAGGCCCAGCGCGACCAAGTGTTCAGCCGTGGCGCACGCCTGGATGAGCAAAGGGTTGGCCATGGCCTGGGTTTGGGGATCGTGCGGGATATCGTTGAGGTGTGGGGTGGGGTGTTGCAACTGCAAGAGAGCGAGCTGGGTGGGCTCAAGGTATTGATCCAGTTGCCACGGCGCTAGCATTCACACACCACCGCTCAAAATGTGGGAGCTGGCTTGCCTGCGATAGCATCGACTCGGTTTGCCTGACATACCGAGGTGTCTGCATCGCGGGCAAGCCCGGCTCCCACAGTAAAGCCTTGCTACATTCAGACCCTGAACTGATCCATCAACCCCTGCTGCTGATTTGCCAGGCTGTTCAACGCCTGGCTGACCCGCGCCGATTCATTGGCCTGCTCCGACAACGACTCGGTCACATCGCGAATGGTCGCCACGTTGCTGTTGATCTCTTCGGCCACGGCGCTTTGCTCTTCGGCGGCGCTGGCGATTTGCAGGTTCATATCACTGATCACCGTGACCGCATCGCCAATCTGGCGCAAGGCGGTGACGGCCTGGCCGACCTGTTCGACGCTGCCCTGAGCCTGGCGATAGCTGTTGCCCATGGAGCCGACCACGTCGCTGGTACCGGTTTGCAATTGTTCGATCACCAGGCGGGTTTCTTCCACCGATTCCTGGGTGCGCCGCGCCAGGTTGCGCACTTCGTCGGCGACCACGGCAAAACCGCGGCCGGCTTCACCGGCGCGAGCGGCTTCGATGGCGGCGTTGAGCGCCAACAGATTGGTCTGCTCGGCGATGCCGCGAATCACTTCAAGCACCGAGCCGATCTGTTCGCTGTTGGCGGCCAAGCCCTCTACCTGGGTCATGGCGGTGCTCATGTCGGCGGCGAGCTCGCCAATGTTGGCGGTGGTGCGGTCGATAACCGTCAAGCCTTGACGAGTTGCCTGGTCGGCATCTCGGGCGGCTTGGGCCGCTTGGGCGGCGCTGCGGGCCACGTCCTGGGCGGTGGCGCTCATTTCGTGGGATGCGGTAGCCACCTGATCCACCTGGCGGTACTGCTGCTCCATGCCGGCGCTGGTTTGCGTGGCAATGGCCGCGGACTGGTCGGCAGTGCCGCGGGCGTCCTGCACCGAGCGTTTGACCTCGGCAATGATCGGCTGCAGCTTGTCGAGGAAGCGGTTGAACCAGCCGGCCAATTGGCCCAGTTCGTCCTGTTTGGCGTAGGCCAGGCGCCGGGTCAGGTCGCCTTCGCCGCTGGCGATATCCTCAAGCATGTGCGCCACGCCAAGGATTGGCCGGGTCACGCTGCGCGCCATCAGCCACACCAGGATCAAGCCGACCACGGCGGCGAGCAGGCCCAGGCCCAGTTCTAGCAGGGTGCCTTTGGCGTTGTCGGCGTCCAGCTGGTTTTTCAGCGCTTCGGCGGGGGCGACCAGGACTTTTTCCGGTACATCCAGCAATACGCCCCACGCCTTACCGCCGGGAATCGGCGCAAAAGGCGCCAGTACCTTGAGTTGATGGTCGGTGCGCAGGCTGTGGGTCTGGGTACTGCTGGCCAAGGCACTGGTCAACTGTGCGCCGCTGGCCGGGTCGACCTGCTCCAGGCGTTGGCTGAGTTTGCTGGCATCCGGGCTGTAGCCGGCCAGTAAGCCGGTCGGGCTGAGGATGCTGACCTGGGTCTGGCCGTCGTACAGTTTCTGGCTGGCCTGTTGGCTGACCGCCTGCAGGCTGTTGAGGTTGATATCCACCGACAGCGAGGCGATGACTTTGCCATTGACCATCAGCGGGAACACGATGCTGGTCATCAGCACGTTCTGGCCGTCGATCACATAGAAGTAGGGCTCGATCACGCAGGGTTTGAGAGTCGTGCGCGGGCAGGTGAACCAGGCGTTGGCTTTTTCGCCGCTGGGGCCGATGGAGGTGTCGGCCATGTCGCTCTCGGGCAGTGCCATCGAGGTGATTTTCCCCGGTGTCGGTTGCGACCAGTACAGTGCGAAACGGCCTTTGTCATTGCTGCCTAGTTCTGCCTGGTTGGCGAACAGTTCGTCTTTGCCGTCCAGCGCATTGGCTTCGAACACCAGGGACAGGCCGAGCAGGTCGGGGTTGGCCTGCAGGGCGGCCTTGACCTGGCGGGTCAGGTCTTCACGGGTGTCGAAGGCATCGAGAAAGCGCTTCTCGGCCTGTTCGCGCAAAAACAGCACCTGGCGGGAAAAACCATGGCCGTATTGGTAGGCATCCATGAACTGCTGGCGAATGCCCAGCGCTTGCACTTCGCCTTGGGCCTCGATGCGCGACTGGGCGGCTTCGTCGAGCATCTGCATGCTGGATGCCTTGACCTGTTGCGAGCTCTGCGCCATGCGATACAGCGACAGACCCACCAGCAGGGTCACGATCCCCAGCAGGCAGAGGCCCGCCAGCAGGGTGATTTTCCATTGAATGGAGAGCTGCCTGAGCGACATCGGGACATCCTTACCTGAAAGCACATAGAGACAGCGTATCGGCCAGCGCCTGTAATTCTTTATCCGTCCAGAGGGCTTTGCCTCACCACAGTTTTTGACATGACAGCCCAGCTCCTGCAAAGTGCGCGCCCTCTAATAAGACCTCTTTCAAGCTTGCACGCCGGCAGCTGTTCCCATGGGCCGCGCGCGGGCATGCCTGTCTTTTTTGTTTCTGCTTGAGGTAACCATGATTAACGCAGTCATCGCCGCGGTCGGCACCATGCTGGTACTCAGCCTGTCCCGCGTGCACGTGGTCATCGCCATTATCGTCGGCGCCCTGGTGGGCGGCTTGACCGGTGGCCTGGGTATCGAGGCCACGCTCAAGGCCTTCAACGGCGGGCTGGGCGGCGGCGCAACCGTGGCCTTGTCCTACGCATTGCTCGGGGCTTTCGCCGTGGCGATTGCCAAGTCCGGACTGGCCCATGCCCTGGCGGACAAAGCCTTGCTGCTGGTGGACCGCCAGGACGCCAGCGGTGGCAACCACGTTAAATGGCTGCTGATCGGCCTGTTGTGGGTGGTGGCGATTGCCTCGCAGAACATCTTGCCGATCCACATTGCGTTTATTCCGCTGCTGGTACCGCCGCTGCTGTATGTGCTGACCAAGCTGCAACTGGACCGTCGCCTGATCGCCTGCGTGATGACCTTCGGCCTGATAACGCCGTACATGTTTCTGCCGGTGGGCTTTGGCAATATCTTCCTCAATCAGATCCTGCTGGCTAACGTCGCCAAGAGCGGAGTGGATATCAGCGGGGTCAATGTCACCCACGCCATGGGCTTGCCGGCGCTGGGCATGGTGGTCGGCCTGCTGGTGGCGGTGTTGATCAGCTACCGCAAAAAGCGTGTGTACGACCTGAAGAAAATCGAGCGTGTCGAGCAAGTGGCGGTGCAGTACAACCCGCTGACCCTGCTGGTGGCCGGCCTGGCGATTGCCTCGGCGTTCATCATCCAATTGTGGCTGGACTCGATGATCATCGGCGCCCTGGCCGGGTTCCTGATCTTCTCGGTGTCGGGCATCGTGCGCTGGCGCGACACCGATGACCTGTTCACCGAAGGCATGAAGATGATGGCGATGATCGGCTTCATCATGATCGCGTCCTCAGGTTTTGCCGAAGTGCTCAAGGCGACCGGTGACGTGAACTCGCTGGTGCAGGCCTCGGCAGCGTTCATCGGCCATAGCCGGGGCGTCGGCGCGTTGTTGATGCTGCTGGTGGGGTTGTTGGTGACCATGGGCATCGGCTCGTCGTTTTCCACGGTGCCGATCCTCGCGGCGATTTTCGTGCCGCTGTGTGTGCAACTGGGCTTCAGCCCGCTGGCCATCGTGTGCATTGTCGGTACCGCCGGTGCCTTGGGCGACGCCGGTTCGCCCGCCTCGGACTCCACCCTCGGGCCCACCTCCGGCCTGAACATCGACGGCCAGCACCACCATATCTGGGACACCGTGGTACCGACCTTCCTGCACTACAACCTGCCGCTGCTGGCGTTCGGCTGGCTGGCTGCGATGACGCTCTGACGAGGTTCCTGTAGGAGCGAGCTTGCTCGCGAAAAGCGTCAACGATAACGCGGGCAACCTGGCACCCCGCAGTGCTCTCAGGTTCTTCGCGAGCAAGCTCGCTCCTACAGTAATCGCTCACATGGCCGTTAACCTCTCAAGTCGCCACTAACAAGAGAGAAAAGCCATGCGTCTGAGTTTGAAGGCCAAAGTCCTGGCCCTTGCTGTCGTGCCGGTGTTGTTGTTTGCCGTGGTCATCAGCCTGACCACCGTGTGGATTCTGCAGGGCCAGGCCCGCAACGAGGTGGATGAAACCCGTCAGCGCCTGCTCAACGACGCCAAGGCCACCCTGCAAAGTTATGTCGAGGTGGCTATGACCACCATCAAGCCGCTCTACGACGCGGCAGCCCCCGGCGACAGCGCGGCGCGGGCGCAGGTGGTCAAGTTGCTGTCCAATACCAGCTACGGCAAAGACGGCTATTTCTTCGGCTACGACTCCGAGACCATCCGCCTGTTCAAGGGCAACAGCCCGGACGGCGTAGGCAAAAGCTTCAAGGACAACCGCGACCCCAACGGCGTCTACGTCAACCGCGACCTGGTCAAGGTCGGCAAGGACGGCAGCCACTACCTGCAATACAGCTCGACCCAGCCCGGCCAGACCGAACTGGTGCCCAAGCTCGGCTATACCGAGTACCTGCCCAAGTGGGACATGGTGATCGGCACCTCGGTGAACCTCGATGGCATCGACGCCCAAGTGGCGGTGGTGCAGGCAAAAGTCGAGAAGCGCATGCAAGGCGTGCTGTTGAGCATCCTCGGCGTGGCCGTGGTGGTGTTGCTGGTGATCGCCGCCGTGGGCATGCTGCTGGCCAATACCATCTTGCGTCCGCTGCACCTGATGAAAGCCAACCTCGATGACATCGCCGCGGGTGAAGGTGACCTGACCCGCCGCCTGGCCATTACCAGCCAGGATGAACTCGGCGACCTGGCCGGTGCATTCAACCGCTTTGTCGAGAAAATCCACGGCCTGGTGCGCCAGATCACCGACATGACCGCCCAACTCACCGGGCTGGTGAGCCAGGTGTCCGACCAGGCCCAGCGTTCCGAACAGGCCATGGAACGCCAGCGCCACGAGACCGACCAGGTGGCCACTGCGATCAACCAGATGTCTTCGGCGGCGCACGAAGTGGCACGCAGTGCCCAAGGCGCCGCCGTCGCTGCGCAGCAGACCGACGCCGAAGGCCAGGCCGCCAAACGTGTGGTAGACGGCAGCATCGCGCAGATCCATGCGCTGGTGAACGACATCCGCAGCAGCGGCGTGTCCCTGGACAGCCTGCAGCAGGATGTGTCGTCAATCGTCAGTGTGCTCGGCGTGATCCGCTCCATCGCCGAGCAAACCAACCTGCTGGCGCTCAACGCTGCCATCGAGGCCGCACGGGCCGGGGAGGCTGGGCGTGGCTTTGCCGTAGTCGCCGATGAAGTGCGCGCCCTGGCCAGTCGCACCCAAACCAGCACCCAGGAAATCCAGGGCATGATCGATCGCCTGCAAAAAGGCACCGAGGCGGCCGTGGACGCTATGCGCCGCTCCAGCGATGCCGGCGACGGCACTTCGGCCCAGGCCAACCAGGCCGGCGCGTCCCTGGACACCATGGCGCAACTGATTGGCACCATCAACTCAATGAACGCCCAGATCGCCAGCGCCGCGGAAGAGCAGACCGCCGTGGCGGAAGAGATCAACCGCAGCGTGCATCAGATTGCGGTAGCGGTGGACAGCGTGGCGGACGAAACCCAACTGGGCGCTCAGACGTCTCGCAGTCTGGCCGACCTGGGCCAGCGCCTCGGGCAGTTGGTGGGCCAGTTCAGGATCTGATCCATTCAACCCATGGCAGGGTTTAAACGTCGCGCATCAGCAGGCCAAAGCGCAGGTCCATCTGCGCCGGAATCGGCACATACACCGTATGCCCGTCCCCCGGCGCCACCTCAATGCTTTCGCCCTTGGCGTTATGCAGGCTCGGCAAGTCAAAATGAAAATTGCCCGCGGGCGTCATCAACTCCAGGTGGTCGCCCAGCGCAAAGCGGTTCTTGACCTTCACCTCGGCCAACGCGCCACGACGTTCGCCAGTCAGCTCCCCGACAAACTGCTGGCGCTCGGAAACCGAGCTGCCGTTCTGGTAGTTCTGGTATTCATCGTGCACGTGGCGGCGCAGAAAACCTTCGGTGTAGCCACGCTGGGCCAGGGACTCGAGGTTGGTCATCAAGCCGCGGTCAAACGCCCGGCCGGCCACTGCGTCATCGATGGCCTGGCGGTACACCTGGGTGGTGCGCGCGCAGTAAAAGTGGGACTTGGTGCGGCCTTCGATCTTCAACGAATGCACGCCCATCTGTGCCAGGCGTTCCACATGCTGCACGGCCCGCAGGTCCTTGGCGTTCATGATGTAGGTGCCATGTTCGTCTTCGAAAGCGGGCATGGAGTCATCGGGGCGATTGGCTTCCTGTAGCAGGAACACCTGATCGGTGGGCGTGCCGATCCCTAATGTGGGTTGATATTCATGGACGATATCGCCAGTGGCATTCTCCACTGCCGGCGTGGCCTGGTATTTCCAGCGGCAGGCATTGGTGCAGGTGCCCTGGTTGGCATCGCGCTTGTTCATGTAGCCCGACAGCAGGCACCGCCCGGAATAGGCCATGCACAAGGCGCCATGTACAAACACCTCCAACTCCATCGCCGGCACTTGCTGGCGGATTTCGCCGATCTCTTCCAGGGACAGCTCCCGCGACAGAATCACCCTGCAAATGCCTTGTTGCTGCCAGAACGCCACGCTGGCCCAGTTCACCGTATTGGCCTGTACCGACAGGTGGATCGGCATCTGCGGGAAGTGCTGGCGCACCAGCATGATCAACCCCGGGTCGGACATGATCAGCGCATCCGGGCCCATGGCGATCACGGGCGCCAGGTCCTTGAGGAAGGTCTTGAGCTTGGCGTTGTGCGGCGCAATGTTCACCACCACGTAGAAGCGCTTGCCCAGGTCATGGGCTTCGTGGATGCCGAGGGCCAGGTTGGCGTGGTCGAACTCGTTGTTGCGCACCCGCAGGCTGTAGCGCGGTTGGCCGGCATAGACCGCATCGGCACCGTAGGCGAAGGCGTAGCGCATGTTTTTCAGGGTGCCGGCAGGGGCGAGCAGTTCGGGGGCAATCATCGAGGGCATGGCTGTAGGTCGCAAAAGGCGCGAGGGTAGTGCAGGGCCGGGCGCCGTTCATTGATCCACGTCTACGCATGGCGATCTATGCTTGTTCGAAAAACAAGGGCACTCCCACGTTTGGCTGCGGACTAAGCAACAGGGCCGCCATCGGCCCTGTTTTTCTGACATGGACCGGACATGAATCAAACCAACCTGCAATTCAAAACCCTGTTGCTGCTACTGGCCTTGGTCACGGTGGCTTTTATCTGGATATTGCTGCCGTTCTACGGCGCGGTGTTCTGGGCCGTGATCCTGGGCATTATCTTTGCGCCGATGCAGCGCCGCCTGCAGCAGCGTTTTAGCTGGAACCGCAACCTGACCTCCCTGACCACCTTGATGGTGTGCCTGGTGATCGCGATTCTGCCGGTGATCATCACCAGTGCTTTGCTGGTGCAAGAGGGGGCCACGCTCTACAAAAACATTGAGAGCGGCAAACTCGACGTGGCGGGTTATATCGAGCAATTCAAGAACGTTCTACCGCCGTATTTCCAGCAATTGCTCGACCGTTTTGGCATGGGCAACCTCGAAGGGCTGCGGGAAAAGGTCGTCAAGGGCGCGATGCAGGGCAGTCAGTTCTTTGCCTCTCAGGCGTTCAGCTTCGGCCAGGGGACGTTTGATTTCCTGGTGAGCTTTTTCATCATGTTGTACCTGCTGTTTTTCCTGCTGCGCGATGGCCCGGAACTGGTACGCAAAGTGCGCACAGCCGTACCGTTGGCCGAGCCGCAAAAGCGTCGCCTGCAGCTCAAGTTCAACCGCGTGGTGCGCGCCACGGTCAAGGGCAACGTGCTGGTGGCTGTGACCCAAGGTGCGCTGGGAGGCTTGATTTTCTGGTTCCTGGACATCCCCAGTGCCTTGCTCTGGGCCGTGCTGATGGCGTTCCTGTCGCTATTGCCAGCGGTGGGTGCCGGGCTGGTCTGGGGGCCGGTGGCGGTTTACTTCCTGTTGAGCGGTTCGATCTGGCAGGGCGTGGTGCTGGGGCTGTTCGGGGTGTTCGTGATTGGCCTGGTGGACAACGTACTGCGCCCGATCCTGGTGGGCAAGGACACCAAGATGCCGGACTACCTGATCCTGATCTCGACCTTGGGCGGCCTGTCGGTGTTCGGCCTTAACGGCTTTGTCATCGGGCCGCTGGTGGCGGCGTTGTTCATGTCGTGCTGGGCGTTGTTCGTCGAAACCAAGCCCCGGGTCAAGTTGCCGCTGCCATAGCGTTCAGGCCTCGAGCCTGAAGTCGGTTGCCATTTGGCGTTGTGTTTCGGCATCGGATAACGAGGTGAGCGGGCCGCTGATCGGCTCGCCATCGCGCACGACATACCAGCAGGCGAGCAAGCCCAGTTTGCGCAGCGGGGCGGGGACGGCGCTGCCGATGACAGACATGATTTGAACAGTGGGCATAAATACCTCCAAACGTTATGGAGGTCACCTTACGGTTTGCCGATGCCTGGGAAAAATCACCTGGCTCGATAGTCGACATCAACGCCAGGCGTTAATCCACCACCTGGTCGAGCATGTTCACCACTTCGTGCTCACTGAGCAGGCCCTTGCGCACCAGGTTTTCTGCCAGTAATGCCAGGAACTTGGCGCTGCGATGGCCTTCAAGGTGCTTGAGTTCAGTCAAGGCGCTGTAGACCTTGCTGGAGGTGCAAAGGCCGGCGGTGCGGTGCGGGTTTTGTGTGGGCATGGTCAATCGTCCTTAATTGTTATTGGCTGGACTGAGTCGATAGTGCGACTGTTTTGTGACGCAAACATGACAGCGCAGCCCGCAATCGATCAAGAGGATATTTGACGCTTATGATGTGGGATTGGCGCTCGGGCGTTGTTCTCACAGCGACACTGGCAGGATAAATCCGGACTTCCCAGGCAAAAAAAGGCCCCGCGTGTGGGCGAGGCCTGTGGCTGTCAACGGGATTAAACCTTACCAACCATGGCGGTAGTAACCGTGGGGCGGGCCGTAGTAGCCACGAGGTGGCCCATAATAACCGCGCGGTGGGCCGTAATAGACGGGCGCCGGGCGGTAGTAAACCTGCTGTTGCACATACACTGGTGGCGGTGGCGCGTAGTAGACCGGCGGCGGCGCGGCATACACCGGCTGCGGCTGCACATACACCGGTTGTTGCACGTACACCTCACGCGGCTGGCTGGCAACCACAGAGCCGACTACCGCTGCGCCGACAAGCGCACCGAACACGGCCGGGCCACCCCAACCACCACCGTGGGCGGAAGCTTGGCCGGCCATTGCGAGTGCGCCGATAAGCAAGGCGATCCTGGGAAGTTTACGCATGATGGTCATTCCTCAATTAGCCCCTGCGCTTGTGGTCTGCAATCAATAGACTCAAGGATTGTCGCGGGGATACTTTTAAGACAACGTATTTCGAGAAAACAGCACGGCCAGTGAGTAAAGGTTGTGTAAGGTCTGTACCGATTTGCTTACTTCAAGGAGTTATCCATGCAGATGCACCCCAACAAGGACACCCAACTGTGCATGTCACTGTCGGCGCGCCCTGGGAACTTTGGCCTGCGTTTTCATAACCACCTGTATGAACAACTGGGTCTGAATTTTTACTATAAAGCCTTCAGCAGCCAGGACCTGCCCGGCGCGATCGGCGGTATCCGCGCCCTGGGTGTGCGCGGTTGCGGGGTGTCCATGCCGTTCAAGGAGGCTGCCATTGCCTTGGTGGACGAACTCGACGATTCGGTTCAAGCCATCGACTCCCTGAACACCATCGTCAACACCAACGGCCACCTCAAGGCTTACAACACCGACTACATCGCCATCGAGCAACTGCTGAAAAAACACGCGGTACCCAAGGACTCCAGCTTCGCCCTGCGCGGCAGCGGCGGCATGGCCAAGGCGGTCGCCAGTGCCTTGCGTGACGGGGGGTACGCCAATGGCGTGATCGTGGCACGTAATGAGGTGGCGGGCCAGGCATTGGCCAGGAACCTGGGGTACGCGTGGCAGGCGGATCTGGGCAGCCTGCGGCCACAGATGCTGATCAACGTGACGCCCATTGGCATGACCGGCGGTGCGGAAGCGGATGCGTTGGCGTTTGACGCCGAGGCAATCGATCAGGCCGAGACGGTCTTCGATGTGGTGGCGATCCCAGCGGAAACGCCGTTGATCGTGCGTGGCCGTGCCCAGGGCAAGCGGGTGATTACCGGGCTGGAAGTGATCGCTATCCAGGCGTTGGAGCAGTTTGTGCTTTATACCGGTGTGCGGCCTACGCAGGAGCAGTTCGAGGCAGCGGTGGCCTTCGCCCGCAGCTAAAGCCTTACGCACAACCATTCGGTGATCTAACTGACGCGCACGCGATCCAACTGTGGGAGCTGGCTCGCCTGCGATGGCGGCCTGCCAGGCGACGGCTATCTACCTGACACCCCACGATCCAACTGTGGGAGCTGGCTTGCCTGCGAAGACGGCCTCACAGTCGACGCCGTAATACCGAGTACATATCCATTCCTGCGGTAACGGCTACTTAGGGTTCCGCTTTTACAGCGGCTCACTTTTGAAAAGAGCCCAAAAGTAAGCAAAAGGCTCTTGCCCCACCACTCG